>JAZOQZ010000021.1:0-3471 GCA_045656345.1 Clostridia bacterium | reverse complement strand
TACAAAATCGGGGAAATGCTTATCCATTTCGGATAACATCAGTTCGCACTGATGACCGTACAGCTCTCTTGCTTTTTGGATATGAGCGTCAATGTCGCAGGTTTTTAACCATTCGGCTGCAATCACCTGAGTGAGTAAGTTGGTATGCACGTCGTTGACCTGCTTTGCAACCACCATTTTTTCCATAATCTGAGGAATTCCGTGGGTAAAACCAAGTCTTAAGCCGGGTGCTAAAATTTTGGAGAAGGAACCAAAATACATCACTGCATTTTCGGTGTCCATAGATTTTAAGGTGGGCACGTTTTCCCCTTTAAAGCGAAGCTCGCCGTACGGATTATCTTCAAAAATCACCACATTGTATTTGTATGCCAAAGAAAGCAGTTTCTTTCTTTTTTCTAAGCTCATCGTGATGCCGGTGGGATTCTGGAAGGTGGGGATGACATAAATGATGCGTACTCTGTCATCAGATTTTAAAATCTCTTCCAGCTTTTGCATATTCATACCGTCTTCTTCCACGGGAACACCTTTTAACACGGCACCGTAGGTACGGAAAGAGTTTAAGGCACCGATAAAGCTGGGTTCTTCCACAATGATGGTGTCACCCTGGTTTAAAATGCTTTTCACTGCCAAATCAAGCCCCTGCTGACCGCCGGTGGTGATGATGGTGTTGTTACCTTCCTGATAAATGCCCTGTTTTTTCAGACGAGCTTCCACCTGTTCAATCAAGGGAGTGTAGCCTTCGGTGATGCCGTACTGCAAACATAAAGAAGGCATTTCGGTTAACACCTTTTGGGCAATTTCTTTGATTTCATCCACAGGGAATGTCAAAGGAGAGGGGTTTCCTCCCGCAAAAGAGATAATGCCGGGTTTTGCCATGGTTTTAAACATTTCACGGATGGCAGAACCTTGCATGGTCTTCATATTGTCTGAGATATGGTATTGCATATTTGTTTTTCCTTTCTGTTGCAAAGTGGTTTCTATACTTCATTGGGATAGTAGGTTTTGATTGCTTGCAGGGCTGCCTGCTTTTCCGCTTCTTTTTTGGTTTTGCCTTCTCCTGTGCCCAGCACTTTTCCCATATGGGATACTTGGGACACAAAGTGCTTATCGTGGTCGGGACCTTCGGATTTCACCAGTTCATACACCAGATCCACTTTGGATTCTTTTTGCACCAGTTCCTGAAGCTTAGACTTGGAATCCAGCACATTGCGGTTTTTTACCGTTTCTTCCACAGCACCTCTCATCAGGCGAAGCACCACCTCTTTTGCGGTGGGAAAATCACTGTCTAAAAACACGGCGCCAAAAATGGCTTCCAAGGTATCAGAAGTGGTGGAATCCAATTTTTCAATTCCCAACAATCTCTCACCGTTTCCAATTAAGAGATAACGTGGAATTTCCAGCTGATTTGCCACAATAGCCAAGGATTTTTCACAAACCACAGATGCTTTTAATTTGGTCAGCTCTCCTTCTTTCACATCGGGAAGGAGTTTGTAAAGCTCCTCGGCAATTGTTAAGCCTAAAACAGAATCTCCCAAAAATTCCAACCGCTGATTGTACTCGGTTAGGTTATGCTCCACCACATAAGACCGACGGGTTAATGCTGTGCGAAGCAATTCTTTATTTTTGAACACATATCCGATTTTTTTCTCCATTTTCTTTGCTCTCCTCCTTTCTGTTTACCGTTTTTCAAAAGATTTTGTTCGGCATTTGCCTCCAAAATTTTTGAGAAAACGACAGTATTAGTCCGTCTTTGGTGGTCTACACCCTCACACAGTTCGGGTGACCGCCCTGCTGGCTTTTTATCGGTGTATTTTGAGGAAATCAATTCCTCAAAATACGATATGATTATTGTTTCTCAACTGCTAAAAAATTTTCAAGTAACTTTAGTCCTGTTTTTCCGCTTTTTTCGGGATGAAACTGGGTTAAAAACACGTTATCACGCTGATATGCACAGTCAAAAGGAATGCCGTATTCCGATGTGGCAATCACTTCCTCACGGTTTTTGGCTTCCAGATAATAGCTATGCACAAAATAAAAATGGTCGTCGGGCAAATCCAAAAACAGAGGACTTTGTTTGTATTCGATTCTGTTCCAGCCAATCTGAGGCACTTTTTTGCAGATGTCCACAGGGAACTTTTTGATTTCGCCGGGGAAAATACCAAGTCCGGGCAAGCTTCCTTCCTGGGATTTCTCAAAACACATCTGAAGACCCACACAAATGCCTAAAAAGGGTGTTTTTTTGTCAATCACTTCATACACCGTTTCAATCAGCCCCGATTTTCTGATGCTTCCCATAGCGTCATCAAAATGACCCACACCGGGCAGAATCACATGGTCTGCGGAGCGGATGATATCTTTATCACAAGTGATTTGCACTTCATCGGTAAACTGTTTTAAAGCGTTGGAAACTCCAAATAAGTTTCCTGCGCCGTAGTCAATAATCGCTATCATATTATTCAATAACCGCCTTCACTTTTTCAATCATCGGCAGAATCTGCTTTTTCATTTTCATACTCACTTTATTGACAATCAGTCTGGCAGACAGCCCACATACTTCTTCCAGCACGCCCAGACCGTTCTCTTCCAAGGTTTTTCCCGATTCCACAATATCCACAATCACATCGGATAAGCCCACAATGGGAGCCAATTCAATGGAACCGTTTAATTTAATAATATCGGGAGACTGCTTTTTCACATCTTTAAAATAGGCTCTTGCAATGTTGGGATATTTGGTGGCAACTTTTAAGGAAGACACACGGCTGTTTAATTTTTCTTTGGCACTCTCGGGTCCGCAAACACACATTCTGCATTTGCCGAAATTTAAGTTTAACACTTCATATAAACTTCTGCCCTCTTCCAAAATGGTGTCTTTTCCCACCACACCGATATCCGCAGCGCCGTATTCCACATAACAGGGAACATCACTAGCTTTTACTAAAATATATTTGATTTTTCCGATTTCGTCGGTAAAAATCAGTTTTCTGCCTTTGTCTTGCAGGCAAGAAATATCGTAACCTGCTTTTCCGAAAATTTCGGCAGCATAGTCACCCAAACGGCCTTTTGCCAATGCAACGGTAATGTATTCCATTTCTTTTGTTCCTCCTTACCCATTCACAATGACGGATTTGCCTGATTTTCTCAGTTCTTTTGCTTTCTCAATCAATGCTTTCTTATCGTCACCTGATAACACTTCGTCTGCTTTAGGTGCATCGTGAGAAATGGCGTGACTCATACCGTCGGTCAAACGGTTAATATAAATTGCGGAACCTGTTGCCGGAATTTCCTTGCCGAAACGGGAAATCAATTTATCATATCTTCCTCCACCTGCCACGGGGAATCCCACACCCTGATGGAAGATTTTAAAAATCATACCGGTGTAGTAATCCATATTTTTGTTCATACCCAAATCAAAGGTGATATATTTTTCATAACCGTAGTAAGAAAGGTAAGTATTAATTTCCAGCAGTTCTT
>JAZOQZ010000020.1:0-60480 GCA_045656345.1 Clostridia bacterium | reverse complement strand
GTGAAATTAGACGGTACCGAATATATTGTATTGCGTCAGGCAGACATTTTAGCAAAAGTGGAAGAATAATTTAGTATTCAGAATTTTACCCAATAGCTTTCCATAATTGCTTAGTAGAAAAAAGGAGTAGATACCAATGGCAAAACAGATTATTTATGGCGAAGAAGCCAGAAAAGCGTTAGAACGCGGTATTAACCAGTTGGCAGATACCGTAAAAATCACCTTAGGCCCCAAAGGCAGAAACGTGGTTTTAGATAAAAAATTCGGCGCACCCTTAATCACTAACGACGGTGTGTCCATCGCAAAAGAAATCGAGCTGGAAGACCCCTTTGAAAATATGGGTGCTCAGCTGGTAAAAGAAGTTGCAACCAAAACCAATGACGTGGCAGGGGACGGTACCACCACCGCTACCTTGTTAGCACAGGCGTTGGTTCGTGAAGGCTTAAAAAACATTGCGGCAGGTGCAAACCCCATGATTGTGAGAAAAGGGATTGCATTGGCAGTTGCCACCGCAGTGGAAGAAATCAAGAAAAATTCCAGAAAAATCAAAGGCAAAGAAGATATTGCAAGAGTTGCAGCAAACTCTGCAGCAGATGAATATATCGGCACCTTAATTGCAGATGCTATGGAAAAAGTAACTGCAGACGGGGTTATCACCGTGGAAGAATCCAAAACCGCAGAAACCATGTGTGAAGTGGTAGAAGGTATGCAGTTTGACCGTGGTTACATTTCTCCCTATATGGTAACCGATACCGACAAAATGGAAGCAATCATTGATGATGCATACATTTTAATCACCGATAAGAAAATTTCCACCATCCAGGATTTACTGCCCTTATTGGAACAGATTGTTCAGCAGGGTAAAAAACTGGTAATCGTGGCAGAAGATATTGAAGGGGAAGCGCTGACCACCTTAGTGTTAAACAAATTAAGAGGCACCTTTACCTGTGTTGCCGTAAAAGCACCTGGCTTTGGCGACAGAAGAAAAGCAATGCTTCAGGATATTGCAATCTTAACCGGCGGCGAAGTGATTTCTGATGAACTGGGCTTAGATTTAAAGGAAACCACCCTCTTCCAGTTAGGTCGTGCAAAACAGGTAAAAATTCAGAAAGAAAACACCATCATTGTTGACGGTGCAGGTGACAAAGAAGCAATCAAAGCAAGAGTTTCCCAGATTAAAGCACAGATTGCGGAAACCACTTCTGAATTCGATAAAGAAAAACTCCAGGAAAGACTGGCAAAACTCTCCGGTGGCGTGGCAGTTCTCCGTGTTGGTGCTGCAACCGAAACCGAAATGAAAGAAAAGAAACTCCGTATTGAAGACGCTTTAGCTGCAACCAAAGCAGCTGTGGAAGAAGGCATTGTTGCAGGAGGCGGTACCGCTTTCTTAAATGCTCTGCCCGCAGTGGAAAAATTGGTTGCAAAAACCGAAGGCGACGAAAAAACCGGTGTGAAAATTGTGTTGAAAGCATTGGAAGAACCTGTTCGTCAGATTGCGAAAAACGCAGGTGTGGAAGGCTCCGTGATTGTGGATAAAGTGTTATCCCAGAAGAAAAACGTGGGCTATAATGCCTTAACCGAAGAATATGTGGATATGCTGGAAACCGGTATTGTGGACCCCACCAAGGTAACCAGAAATGCTCTGCAGAATGCGGCATCCGTGGCTTCTATGGTATTAACCACCGAAAGCCTGGTTGCTGATATCAAAGAACCCGAAGTTGTAGCTCCCCAGGCAGGTATGGGTGGCATGGGCGGAATGTACTAAGCCAAATCAATCAAATATAAAAAAATACGGATTGAGAATTTTCTCAATCCGTATTTTTATTTAAAAAGGAACTTCTTCCGCTTCCACCAAAAATTCTGCCAGGTTGGTATATCGTTTTTGTTCGGTGTTGTTGTGGATCATCCCTGTCACGCAGGATTTTCGTCCCACAATGCACACAAAGGTTTTCGCTCGGGTAACGGCGGTGTATAAAAGGTTCTGCGTCATCAGCTGGGGGTAGCCATAGACCAGCGGAATCACCACTGCATCAAATTCACTACCCTGGCTTTTATGCACCGTCACTGCGTAGGAAAGCTCTAAATTTTCCAGTTTTAAAAAATCGTAATGCACAATTTTATCGTCGTCAAAGAGAATGGTCATTTCCTTGTTTTCGGTGTCAATTTCGGTAATGACACCCATATCGCCATTGTAGATTCCCTGTCCTTTGTAACCGCTTTCGGTTTCCCATTCGATCTCGTAATCGTTTTTGGTTTGCATCACACGGTCAAACTTGGAAAACACATAGCCGTTTGCCGATTTCTGAGGCTGGTTTTTCCGCACGGGATTCAAGGTTTGTTTTAAGGCGTTGTTTAAGGCAACCGATCCCAACACACTCTTTCGCATAGGAGTTAGTACCTGAATTCTATCAGGAGAAATATTTAAAAAATTGGGCAGTCGGTTTTCCACCAGATCGCAGACGGTGGTAACTGTGTCTTCTCCGTTTTGGCTGCCTACAAAGAAAAAGTCACTGCCCTCACTGTTGTAGACGGGTTCTTTAAAATTTAAGATACGGTGTGCATTCTCCACAATCTGAGAAGCGTTTTCCTGACGGAAAATCTGGCGGAAACTGATGGTGGGAATCACATCTGATGCAATCATATCTTTTAGCACATTTCCTGCACCCACGGGAGGAAGCTGGTCACAGTCACCCACCATAATGATTCTGGTTTTTTCGGAAAATGCCCGCAAAAACGATTCAAACAGCAAAGAATCCGTCATAGACATTTCGTCCACAATCACCACATCACATCGCACGGGATTCTGTTCGTTTCTCTCAAATTGAGGACGTTCTCCACCCACCTGTTTCACCTCTAACAGACGATGAATGGTTTTGGCGTTTTTTCCTGTCACTTCCGAAATCCGCTTGGCAGCACGGCCTGTGGGAGCGGCTAAAATCACCTTTTTATTGAGTGCATCAAAGGCGGTCAGTAAGCTTTTGATCACTGTGGTTTTTCCTGTTCCCGGACCCCCTGTGATGATAAACACCTTTTGTTTTAAAGCTTCGGTGATGGCTTCTTTCTGCTCAGAAGACAGGGAAACATCACAAAGGTCGTCAATATCTAATTTTTTGGATAAATCTTCACATTTGCTTTGTTTTAATATCTGAAGTCTTGCGGCAATATAGCTTTCTGCTAGGTAAAAATGGGGGAGAGAGTAAAACACTGCTCCGTCTTTTTTGATATTGATGATTCTGCCTTCCATTAGCAGCAGAGACAGCGCATTTTCCACCTCGGTTTCGCCCACATTCAGAAGAACTTTTGATTCGCTGAGAAGTTCTTCTTTCGGAAAACAAGTGTGTCCGTTGTATGTCGCCTGATATAACAGGTAGGTGACTCCCGATTTGAGCCGTTCCATGGAGTTTTTCGGGATGCCCATTTCTTCCGCAATTTTATCCACGGTTAAGAATCCGATTTTTTCCACCTTTTCGCAGATGATGTAGGGATTCTGATTGCATAGCTTGATGGCACCGCTTCCCAGCGTGTTATACACCTTCACCGCAATGGTTGGGGATAACCCGAATTTCATAAAGTAGGTCACCACATTCTGCACTTCGATTTTCTTCATATAGTCCTTATGGATTAAGACAGCTTTTGGCAGAGAAATCCCTGAAATTTCAGACAAACGCTCAGGAGATTTTTCGATAATTTCCAGCGTTTCTTCTCCGAATTCGTCCACGATTTTTTTCGCCGTGGCAGGACCAACCCCACGGATAAATCCGCTGGATAAAAATTTATAAATGGAAGCAACATCCTGTTCTAAATGAGGTTCGTAATATTCGCATTGAAATTGGGTGCCGAATTTGGGATGCTCCACCCATTTTCCGTAGGCAATAATGCTTTCTCCTTCAGCAATCATCGGCAGATTTCCTGCCACGTTCACATAGTCGTCGGAGGTTTCCAAAGCGATTACGCCATAGCCGTTTTCATCGTTATAGTAAATGACTTCTTCCACCAATCCTGCGATGCGTTCCATAGCGTCCATCTTCGGTTCCTCCTTTTTTTGAAATTCTTTCTTTTTATCATACACCTTTTCTTCTGTTTTGTCAATATAAAATACGAATGTTTGTTCGTGTTCTTGCTATCTTGCGACACTTATGCAATAAAAAAAGCAGACACCGTAAACGGCATCTGCTCTTTTCTTGGCGCGCCTTGAGGGACTCGAACCCCCGACATTTCGGTTCGTAGCCGAACCCTCTATCCAGCTGAGGTAAAGGCGCATGCAAAGGTTTAAGTTTGCAACATTGGTATTATATCAAAAGAAAGTTGGTTTGTCAATGTTTTTTTGTGATTTCTATTGAATTTTTTTGGAATTTATGCTAAACTGGAAAGGAAAGATGTGGGAAATTCTCACGACAACCGAAAAACTTCACGAGGGATTTTTATGAGTTTACAACCCGATTTTCTCTTAAAGAATGTGGAGGAGGTAACTCCTTCGTTTTTACAACAGCATAAGATTCGTCTTCTGATTTTTGATGCAGATGCCACCTTGATTTTAGCACAAACAGATTCTATTGTGCCCGAGCGTGTGGAACTGGTGGAAGAAATCAGAAATTCGGGAGTGCGTGTGATGGTTGCATCCAACGGAAAGACTCACCGTATTGAAAAAGCTTTCGGGGAACACAAAATCGAGGCGCACGGTTATTCGTTAAAACCGTTGCCCTTTCGGCTGGGAAAGCTCATCAAAGGGTATGCTAAAGAAGAAGTGCTTTTGGTGGGGGACCAGTTTTTTACCGATATTTTATGTGCGAAGTTACTTGGAATCCGATGCGCAATGGTGGATCCCTACGGTCCTGATAAGGGAAGAGGGATGGCTTTTCGTCGCTCTTTGGAGAAAAAAATTATCAAAAGGAACTAATTTGTTATGAATATTTTGTTTGGACCCGGCGGTAACAGTGAACAGTACTATGATGCCGGCTATAAATCTTCGTTGGACCGTCCCCGATATCTTTCGGAGATTGGATTAAACGCCTATGAATACCAATGCAATAAAGGGGTTCATATTTCGGAAGACAGCGCCCGTATTTTAGGGGAAGAAGCAAAGAAACACGGGGTGCATTTATCCATTCACAGCCAATATTATGTGAGCCTTTCTTCCACCGATCCTGAAAAACGGGAGAAAAGCGTGGAGTATCTTTTAGCTTGTTTTCGTGTGGCAAAGCTGATGGGGGCAGACCGTATTGTGGTGCATTCGGGTTCCTGTGCAAAAATGACCAGAGCCAAAGCATATGAACTGTCGTTAGACACGCTGCATAAAACCCTGACTCGTGCCAAAGAAGAAGGATTGGACGGCATTTATCTTTGCCCCGAGGTGATGGGAAAAATCAATCAGCTAGGCGATTTTGACGAGGTGATAAAACTTTGCCAAACCCACGAAATGTTGCTTCCTGCCATTGATTTCGGCCACTTAAACTGCCGTACTTTGGGAGGATTAAAAACCAAAGACGATTACCTGATTCTCCTTGATAAAATGGAGAAAAAGCTGGGAGCCGAAAAAGCAAAAAAATTCCATTGCCACTTCTCCAAAATTGAGTACACCAATCAGGGGGAAAAACGTCACCTGACCTTTGAAGACACCGAGTTCGGACCCGATTACGAGCCCTTTTTGGAAGCGGTGCACGAAAAAGGATTCACTCCCATGATTATCTGCGAATCCGCAGGCACTCAGGATAAAGACGCTCTTTCGATGGCGCATTATTTTAATCAGTTACAAGGAAAATAAGATGAAACAGTTTTACGAAGCACGTCTTCAAAAATTAAGAGATCAATTAAATGAACAAGAGGGGATTTTGGTCAGCGACCCGAAAAATGCCTTCTATTTTTCAGGCATCAATTCCTCCAATATTCATTTATATATTACCCATCATAAAGCATATCTGTTAACCGATTTTCGTTATGAAACGGCGGCAAAGGAAAATGAAGCGGGATTTACGGTGGTAACCGAAGGTTCTTTGGTATCTAAATTAAAAGAGCTGATGACGGAATCCACCGTGTATATTGAACAGCAGTTTTTAACCGTTCATTTTTACAAGATGCTCTTAGACCATTTTCCCAACACCAACTTTCCCAATGTGAAATCCATGATTATGGATATCAGATTGGTAAAAGATGCCTCGGAACTATTTAAACTCCAGCAGGCGCAACGGATTGCAGACAATGCCTATTTAGCAATGCTTTCCTTTGTGAAAGAAGGGGTGTGCGAGCAGGATTTAAAGGCGGAGTTGGAATATCAGATGATAAAACAGGGAGCTCGGAAAACCTCCTTTGATACCATCATTTTATTTGGGGATCACGCAGCTCAGCCTCACGGAGAACCCTCTCGGCGGAAGCTGGAAGCAGGAGATGCTCTCCTTTGTGATTTTGGTTGTGTGTATGAAGGGTATTGCTCAGATGTGACAAGAACTTCCTTCTTCGGCAAAGTGTCCGACAAGGCTCGCCACGCATACGAAACGGTTTTAGCAGCGCATAACCTGGCAAAAGATTTTATCGGTGTGGGAAAAGCCTGTTCCGATGCAGACAAAATTGCCCGTGATTATATTGAGAATAGTGGTTATAAAGGTGTTTTCGGGCACAGTTTGGGACACGGTGTGGGTGTGAAAATTCACGAACATCCCACCTTAGGAACCAACAGTACCGAAATTTTTCAGAATGGGATGGTGTTTTCCAACGAACCGGGAATTTATCTGCCCGAAGAATTCGGTATTCGCATTGAAGATACCTTCTATTTAGAGGATGATAAGCTTTATTCCACCACCAAACTGGAGAAAGAACTGACGATTTTATAAGATAAAAAAGCTGTTGCGGTTGCAACAGCTTTTTTGTTTGCTATTTGGTTAATTTTCCATCGCATCTTGCCTGGAACTTTTCTTTCAAAACCACAAATCTTGTGTGGGTTCCTTCTGCGATTTTTTCCGCTTCGTCGTGGGCTTCCAGAGAGAAGACAATTTTTCGTCCTTCCCATTCGGTCACGGTGGCAGAGACGGTGACCTTCATTCCCACGGGAGTTGCTGCTAAGTGTTTCATATTCATTTCGGTGCCCACGGTGGCGGTGCCGTCTTCTAAATAGGGGAAGCATAATTCGTGTGCCGCTTTTTCCAGCATTGCCACTAAATAGGGGGTGGAAAGCACCCGGGCGTTTCCGCTTTCTAAGGTGATGGCGGTGTGATTTTCTGTTACAATAAACTGATGCTCGTTGGTTACGCCGATTGCATTCATATTAAAAAACTCCTTATTTCATTTCACAAATGGTGACTCCCGCTTCGCCTTCTCCGAAGTTCCCCAAGCGGAAGGATTTTACGGACTTGTTTTTCTTAAGCAGCTGATGGATGCCTGCTCGAAGGACTCCTGTGCCTTTTCCGTGAATAATCACCACGGAAGGGATGTTGGCTAATACCGCATCGTCAATGAATTTTTCGGTGACGTATTCGGCTTCCTCCAGATTCATTCCCCGAAGGTCCAATTCGGGACGGATTTCCTTGTTTCTTGCGCTGGCATTCCGATAGGGACTGTGCTGTGGCTTCTGCTTTTTCGCTTCACAGCGGGACAGATTGGAAATGTTGGTTTTGATTCGCATAATCCCTGCCAACACGGTAAGGTTTCCCTTGTCGTCAGGCAGAATATCCACGGTAACGGGGGTATCGAAATCGTCCATCATCACCGTCATACCGATTTTTAATTCTTTGGCGGTTAAGGGGTTCTGTTTTTTCTTTTCTTCATTGGCGAGTTTCTGTGCCTGCTTTTGCCGTTCTTCTGCAAGTTGTTTTCTTGCTTCGCCCACGGCTTTGGCACGTTCTCTCTGGTTTTTGGCTTCCTGATTCAATTTCTGAATGATGCCTTCTGCTTTTTCCTGTGCTTCTTCGATGATTTCCATGGCTTGTTGCCGTGCTTTTTCAATAATTTCACGGTTTTTCGCTAACGCATCATCCTTTTTGGAGGATAATTCTTTTTCCAGAATACGAATCTTTTCTTTTAAAAGTTCGGCTTCCTGCTGATCTTTTTCTGCTTTGATTCTCTGCTCGTCGATAACGGTCAGCACATCCTCAAAGCGGATGGCATCGGCGGAGAGTCGTTTTTCGGCTGCCTCTAAAACTTCGTCAGACAGGCCTAAACGCTTGGAAATGGCAAAGGCATTACTTTTCCCGGGCATGCCCATTATCAGACGATATGTGGGCATCAGCGTTTCCACAGAGAACTCCAAAGAGGCATTCTGCACCCCGCTTTGGGAAAGTGCATACAATTTCAATTCGGGATAGTGGGTGGTTGCTGCCACGGTCACACCCCGTTTTCGTAAATACTCAATAATTTCAATGGCAAGTGCCGCGCCTTCGGTGGGGTCGGTGCCTGCCCCCAATTCATCAAAAAGGGCAAGGCTTCCGAAGGTGGCATTTTTTAGAATAGACACGATTCTTGTCATATGCGACGAGAAGGTGGACAAGGACTGCTCAATGCTTTGCTCGTCACCGATATCCGCAAAAATGTGTTCATACACGGCAATTTCGCTTCCCATAAAAACAGGGATGGCAAAACCGCTCTGTGCCATCAGGGTAAGAAGTCCCAAAGTTTTTAAGGACACGGTTTTCCCGCCTGTGTTGGGGCCTGTGATGACTAAAGTGTCACATCCGTCTCCCAGTTCAATATCAATGGGGACGGCGATTTCAGGGTTTAACAGAGGATGACGTGCTTTTTTTAAGCTGATTTTTCCCCGGTCGTTGAGCTGGGGGATTTCTCCTTTGAAAGAGCGGCTGTATTTGGCTTTTGCAAAAATGAAATCCAAATCTAAAATCAGTCCGTTGGCAACCTCGATTTCTTCCCAGATGCCTGAAAGCTGACCGCTTAAATAGATGAGGATTTTTGCAATTTCTTCTTTTTCTTTGGATTCTAATTCCCGCAGTTCGTTGTTTAAGGTGACGATTGCCATGGGTTCAATAAACACGGTTGCCCCCGAGTCGGAAGAGTCGTGGACCAAACCCGGAATTTCGTTACGGTATTCCTGTTTTACAGGTAACACATAGCGGTCATTTCTTAAGGTAACCGCTGCATTTTGCAGGAATTTTTTATAGTTTTGGGAATTGGTGAATTTTTGCAGGGTTTCTTTGATTTTATTGTTGGCGGAAATCTTCTGCCGACGGATTTTATAAAGCTCATCGCTGGCATTGTCCGACACTTCATCTTCTGAAATAATCTTCATAAAAATTTCGTCTTCCAGGCGCTTTTGCACGGTGAGACGGTATTCATAATCGGAGAAAATTTCGGTTTTGTTATCGCCAAAATATTCTTTCAACGAGCGGGAAGATTTTAAAAGACTTGCGGTGGACAACAGTTCTTTCTGGGACAGGGAACCGCCGATGGATAACCGCTTGATAATGCCTCTCATTTCCCCAAAGGAATCAATGGGTGGACTTCCTGCTTTCACCAAAAGAGACATTGCCGCTTCGGTTTGGGCAAGCAAACGGGAAACAGCGCCTAAAGAGGGTTCTGCCTGAAGGGAGAGAATGTTTTCTTTGGTTTCTTCCAACACGGCATATTCTTTGGCGCGGTTTAAAATTTTATCAAATTCCAGGGTCTGAAATACGGTTTTGGTTTCCAAGTTTCAAAATCCTTTCTGAATTTTTCATGTCTTTACGGCAGGGAGAAATGAACGGGTTCTACCGAAGAATCCAACGCTGCGAAATGGTAGCCCTTTTCTTTCATATGAGTGATATAGTCTTTCACAACCAAAGCCACATCACTGTTCTTTTTTGTATCGTGCATCAGGGCGATGATACGTTTTTTATTTTCCGACTGGACCATAAGATTTTCCAGCTGTTCTTCGTAGGTTTTTGCGGTGGAAGCATCTTCTGAGGTAACATTCCAGTCGTAATAAACGAATCCCCTTTGCTCCATTTCGGTAACTAAATCCCCAATCAGATGGCGGTTATAGGAATTCACACTGCCACCGGGGAACCGAAAAATACAGGGGCGGTATCCCGTGGCATCCCAGATGGTGAGGTAGCATCTGGCAAAATCCGCAAGAAATGCCTCTTTATGCCAGTAAACATAGTCGTACATATGGGAATCGGTATGTACGCCCAGAGTATGTCCGTCTTCGTAGATTTGTTTTAACAGGTCCGGATGTTTGTCTGATGCAATAAAAAACGTGGCAGGTACGCCTTCTGCTTTTAACACTTCCAGCAGAGCAGGCGTGGACTCAGACGGTCCGTCGTCAAAGGTGAGATAAACAACAGCTTCCTCACGAGGTGCAAATTGCTGGTTGGGATTGTCACCATACATATCGGGATAAGGGTCGGCAGGGTCTTCGGACACAACCAATACTTCCGGTTCCTTAGTAGGAAAGGGTGTGGGCGACGGAGTGGGTTCTGCTGCAACAGGAGTGATATCTGTTACAGCGGGTGTCGTCATAAAAATTTCTGTGCTTGCAAGGAATAAGACACAGAGTATTAACACGGTTGAAATCAACCAGTTATTTTTGAGCATTATGAACTCCTTTTTTTAAGAATTATCGTCACTGTTTTTCTGAAACAGTATAAACAGTGTAGCACACAAATTGAAATTTAGCAATAGCTTTTTTGTTTTTGCCGATTTTTTCTTTCACCGCCTGTGGCAATCCGGCATAAAATGAACTATCGAAGGCGTTATATCGGTGGAAAACAGCGGGAGGTAGTAACATGAAAGAAGCATTTCTTTACGGATGTATTTTGTTTTTTTCGGCATACGGCATATTTTCGTTGGTGTTCTTTTTGCGGGATTTTTTCGGGGAGAGGAAATATCTTTGCGGAAAATGTATCTACACACTGATTTTACTCGGGGAAGAAGACCTGTTTCCGGAAGAAACAGTGCGGTCGTTGATGTTTCAGAATTATAAGAATGATACCGGTATCTGTGAACGGAAAATCATCGTGTTAACAGAGGGGGGAAATGGTTGTAATATGCGCAGATTAAAGAAGCTTTTTGAAGGCGAATCCGAGGTTTTGGTGTGTGGGATGGAAGAGTTGCCCGAACATCTTGGAATTTAAGGGGGTTTTTCGTGTTTTTTTCTTAATTTTTTTCGAAAAAACACTTTACAATCGGGAGGTTTTGTGTTAGAATAATATAGGTATATTGTTTTTATATTTTTTCATTTTTCCCTATGGGAAAAATGAAAGTTCTTTCCGTTTAAAAAAGAGAGGAGGGGAATGAGATGTATCTTCATATCGGTAATGATTTTGTGTTAAACGAGCAGGATATTATCGGCGTGTTTGATTTTGATCATATCTCAGAGTCCTCCTCCACTATGGAATATTTGCAAACTCTGGAAGAAGATGACCGGCTTATCGCCGTGTCGGAAGAGCTTCCGAAATCCTTCATTCTTGCAGTGAAGGACGGTGTGGAAGTGGGGTATTTGTCGCCCCTGGCTTCCCGTACCATACAAAACAGAAAAGGTCTTATGTTCTAACGAATGAGAAATCCCATAAGAAAGGATGAGATAGCATGGCTGAAGAATTAAACGAAAAAGTGGAAACAGTCTATGACGAGAATCAAATACAGGTATTGGAGGGCTTGGAAGCCGTAAGAAAGCGTCCCGGGATGTATATCGGGTCCACTTCGGTAAGAGGGCTCCATCATTTGGTGTACGAAATCGTAGATAACGCCATTGACGAAGCATTGGCGGGTTACTGCGAAAATATTGACGTTACCATTAATCCCGATAATTCGGTAACCGTTCGTGATGACGGTCGTGGTATTCCGGTTGGTATCCATCCCAAAATGGGAATCCCCACCGTGGAAGTGGTATTCACCATTCTTCACGCCGGCGGTAAATTCGGAGGTGGCGGATACAAAGTGTCCGGCGGTTTGCACGGGGTAGGTTCCTCGGTTGTAAACGCACTGTCTGAATGGCTGGAAGTGGAAGTTTCCAATGGGGAACATATCTACAAACAGCGTTACGAACGTGGCAAAGTGGCATCCAAACTGGAAATCATCGGTGATACCGATAAAAAAGGAACCACCGTTACCTTTATGCCCGATGCTTTGATTTTTGAAACCGTGCAGTTTGAATACGATGTGCTTTTAACCCGTTTAAGAGAACAGGCATTCTTAAACAAAGGGATTCATATCAACTTTAAGGACAAGCGTCCCGAAGAAGAAATTTTCAATGAGCTTTACTACGAAGGCGGTATCAAATCCTTCGTGGAATACATCAATCAGGAGAAAACTCCCTTACATCCCGATGTCATCTACCTTTCCAAAGAGAAAGAGAATATGATTGTGGAAATTGCAATGCAGTACACCGATTCCTACAGTGAAAATCTGGTGAGCTTTGCAAACAACATCAACACCACCGAAGGCGGTATGCACGAAACCGGCTTCAAATCCGCATTAACCCGTATCTTAAACGATTATGCCAAAAAGCGTAATATGTTAAAAGACAGCGACAAGGCGTTAAGCGGGGAAGACGTGCGTGAAGGGTTAACCGCCATTATCAGTGTAAAATTGCAGGAAGCACAGTTTGAAGGTCAGACCAAAACCAAACTGGGTAACTCCGAAGCAAGAACTGCCACCGAGGGTATGATGCAGGATGCGTTTGCGGCGTACTTAGAAGAAAACCCCGGCGTTGGTAAAATGATCCTGGAAAAAGCATTCTCCGCATCCCGTGCAAGAGAAGCGGCAAGAAAAGCAAGAGAATTAACCAGAAGAAAAACCGCACTGGAAAATACCCGTCTGCCCGGTAAACTGGCAGATTGCTCTGAAAGAAATAACGAATTTACCGAAATTTATATCGTCGAAGGGGATTCTGCAGGCGGTAGTGCAAAGCAGGGCAGAGACAGAAGATTCCAGGCGATTCTGCCACTTTGGGGTAAAATGTTAAACGTAGAAAAAGTTCGTATTGATAAAGTTATTGGCAACGAAAAACTGCTCCCTGTTATCACCGCATTAGGCGCAGGGGTTGGCGAAGATTTTGATGTTGCAAAACTGCGTTACGGCAAAATTATCATTATGGCCGATGCCGATGTGGACGGTTCTCATATCAGAACCTTGCTTTTAACCTTCTTCTTCCGCTATATGCGTCCCTTGATTGAAGAAGGTCACGTGTATCTGGCACAGCCGCCGCTTTACAAGGTGTTTAAAGGCAAAAATGTGCGTTATGCTTACACGGACGAGCAGTTAAAAGTGGCTCTCTCCGAAATCGGAAACGATGCTAACGTGCAGCGATACAAAGGTCTTGGTGAAATGAATCCTGACCAGCTTTGGGAAACCACTATGGACCCTGCCACAAGAACTGTGCTGCAGGTAACCTTAGAAGATGCCATTGAGGCAGACAAAATCTTCAATGTGCTGATGGGCGAAGAGGTGGAACCCCGCCGTGAGTTCATTGAAGCCAATGCAAAATACGTTTCCAACTTGGATGTTTAGTTTGTCAGAAAGGAAGAACAGTTTATGGATACTCAAATGTTTGAAAATGAACATATTGTTCCGGTTGATTTGGTCCATGAGATGAAATCTGCCTATCTGGCATATTCCATGTCGGTTATCGTGGCAAGAGCCTTGCCCGATGTCCGTGACGGCTTAAAACCGGTTCACAGAAGAATTTTATACACCATGCACGAAGATGGGTTAACTCCTGAAAAGGCATACAGAAAATGTGCGACCACCGTTGGTGACGTGTTAGGTCGTTACCATCCCCACGGTGACGCATCTGTTTACGATGCCCTGGTTCGTTTGGCGCAGGACTTTTCCCTTCGTTACCCGTTGGTAGACGGTCAGGGTAACTTCGGTTCTATCGATGGTGACCCTGCCGCTGCTTACCGTTACACCGAAGCAAGAATGGCTCGTCTGGCACAGCTGATGTTAAAAGAAATCGACAAAGAAACCGTTGATTTTGCGCCCAACTTTGATGAAAGATTGAAAGAACCCACCGTGCTTCCCTCCCGTTTCCCCAACTTATTGGTAAACGGTTCTGCAGGGATTGCGGTTGGTATGGCAACCAACATTCCGCCTCATAATTTAACCGAATGTATTGACGCTATTTGCGCTACCATTGATAATCCCGAAATCACCATCGAAGAAATTATGGAATATATCAAGGGCCCCGATTTCCCCACCGCAGGTAACATTATGGGAAAAAGCGGTATCCGTTCCTATTTCCAGACAGGTCGAGGCAAGGTTATCGTTCGTGCTGAGGCAGAAATCGAGGATGACGGTAACCGTCAGCGAATTATTGTGACCGAATTGCCCTATCAGGTGAATAAAGCTCGTCTGATTGAAAAAATTGCAGAATTGGTGCACGAAAAACGTTTGGAAGGCATTGCAGACCTTCGTGATGAGTCCGACAAGGATGTTGGCGTTCGTATCGTGATTGAAGTAAAAAAAGATGCGGCAGCCAATATCGTTTTGAATAATCTCTATAAATACACTCAGATGCAGGACACCTTCGGGGTAATTATGCTGGCATTGGTAGACGGTCAGCCTAAGGTATTAAACATCCGTGAAGTGCTGGATTGCTATATCAACCATCAGAAGGACATTATCGTAAGAAGAACCATTTACGATAAACGTAAAGCCGAAGCAAGAGCGCATATCTTGGAAGGTTTAAAGAAAGCATTAGACCATATTGATGAAGTTATCGCCACCATCCGTGCATCTTATAACAATGCAAAAGAAAACCTGGTGGAAAAATTTGGCTTCACCGAAATTCAGGCGCAGGCAATTTTAGATATGAGACTGCAGAAATTGCAGGGCCTGGAAAAAGAAAAAATCGAGAATGAATTAGCGGAAATTATTAAGCAAATTGCTTATTACACCGAAATTTTATCCTCTGAACAGATGGTGCTTGATATCATCAAAACCGAGTTAACCGAAATCAAAGATAAATACGGCGATGCTCGCCGCACCAAAATCACCTTCGATTACTCTCAGATTGACGATGAAGACTTAATTGAAGAAGAGGATATGGTAATTTCCTTAACCCATTTAGGTTATGTGAAACGTCAGCCTACCGACACATTTAAAAGTCAGCACAGAGGCGGACGTGGTATCGCAGGTCTTTCCACCAGAGAAGAAGACTTTGTGGAAGAGCTGTTTGTTACCTCTACCCATAACTACATTCTGTTCTTCACCAACACAGGCAGAGTGTTCAAATTAAAAGCATATCAGATTCCCGAAGCTTCCCGTACGGCGAAGGGTACCGCCATTGTGAACCTCTTAAATTTAGAGCCCGGTGAAACCATTTCGGCAACCATTCCCATGAGAAACTTCGAGGAAGATAAATACTTGGTAATGACCACCAAAAACGGTGTCATCAAGAAAACCGAACTGATGGAATACGACACCAACCGTTCCGGCGGTCTTCGTGCTATTGCGATGGACGAGGATGACGAGCTGATGCAGGTTAAGATTGTAACCGACGATCAGGAAGTGGTTCTGACTACTTACTTAGGTATGTCCATCCGCTTTAAAATCAGCGACATCAGAAGTCAGGGTCGTGTTACCCGTGGTGTTCGTGGTATCAAGTTAAAAGAAAACGACAGATTAGTGGGTATGAGCGTGGTACACGATGATACCGAACTGTTAATCGTTTCCGAAAACGGCTTGGGTAAACGTACTCCCTATTCCGAATACAAAGTGCAAAACCGTGGCGGTATGGGCGTTAAAACCTATAAAATTACCGAAAAAACAGGTAATATTGCAGGTGTTCGTTCCATTAAAGACGGTGATGACGTTATGATTATCACCTCCGCAGGTGTTGTTATCCGTTTGAAAGCGGAAGACATCAACACCGTTGGCAGAAATACTCAGGGCGTTATCTTAATGCGTCCCGATGCGGATGTGAAGGTGGTATCTGTGGCAAGAGCACCTCGTGAAGAGGAAGAAACCGAAAATCCCGAAGGTGCAGAAGCTACCGAAAATACAGAAAATACTGAAACTGTGGAAGAATAATGTGAAAAAGGGGTTCTCCGACCCCTTTTTTGCACGTTTGGAAAAGAGAAAAAAATGGATTATTTTGAGTTAAAAATTACTTGTGAAGCAGGAAATACCGAGGAAGCGGAAAACTTCCTTGTGATTCACGATATTTATAATTATTTTGTCACCGACCCCAAATTAGAAGCCGACATTATGGCAGAAATGCCCTGGCTTTTAAAGGATGAAAGAGACACGGGAGATGCTTATATCACCGTGTGCTTAGAAACTGCAAAGGAAGCACAAGATTTGTTCACCCTGCTCACCGAAAACGGTTTTTCGGTGTCTGTTCGGGGTGCCAACGATTCTGAATGGAAGGATAACTGGAAGCAGTTTGCCAAAATCGTAAAAATTACCGACACCTTGGTGGTAAAACCCGCTTGGCTGGACTACGAACCCCTGCCTCACGAAAAGGTTTTGGAATTAGATAGCGGTGCCGCATTCGGCACCGGCACCCACGAAACCACTCAGGCTTGTGCAAAACTCATTTGCAAATATCAGAAAGACCAGACCAAAATGCTGGATATCGGCACAGGAAGCGGTATTTTAGCCATTATCGGAGCTATGCTGGGAGTAACCGAACTGGTAGCAACCGATATTGATCCCGTGGCAGTGGATACCGCAAAAATCAACATCGAAAAGAACGGATTTTCCCATATCTGCGATGTTCGTTGCGGCGACCTTTTGGAATGTGTTGGCGATGAGAAATTTGACATCATTACCGCCAACATTATTGTGGATGTGCTGCTTATTTTGCTAAAAGATGTGAAGCAGTGTCTAAATCCTGACGGTGTTTTGATTTTATCGGGCATTTTAGAAGAAAGATGCCACGAAATTTTAGCATCTGCCCAAGCAAACGGCTTCCAATTGGTGGAAAAAATCGTTGATAACGACTGGTGCGGACTGGCATTACGCCACGCATAAAAGGAATTTTTATGATGATTGAAGAACAGTATATCAATTTTGAATTTATCCTTCGCTATATCCGTTCCCTTGTGACGGAGGATGTGCAGGAATTATACGATTTTGCCATGGATAAAGACATTCCTGTGGCAAAGCCAGAAACCACCAAGCTTCTTTATCTTTTGGCAATGATGAAGCAACCGAAAAAGGTGTTGGAATTGGGCACGGGCATCGGTTGTTCGGCGGTAATTTTATCCAAAGCCATCGGAAACGATGCTAAAATCATCACCGTGGAAAAAAATCCCGATAACTACGAGGAAGCTTGTAAATTATTCCAGGAAAACGGCTTAACTGACCGCATCCTTCCCAAAAACGGTGACGGAATGGACGTGCTGGAAGAATTGGTGAACGAAGGGAAAACCTTTGATTTTATCTTTTTGGACAGTGCCAAAGGGCAGTATTATGATTACATTCCCTATTTAAAGAAACTCCTTCCCAAGGGTGGGGTATTGGTAACCGATAATGTGCTTTATAAAGGGATGGTGGCAAACGACGACCTTTTGATCCTTCGCAAAAAAACCATTGTGAAGCGTCTTCGGATGTACTTAGATGCCATTAGTCACGACGAGGAATTGGAAACGGTGGTTATCCCCATCGGAGACGGTGTTTCCCTAACCATCAAACGATAATTTGATAAGGATTTTTATCATGAAGAATTTAGAAAAATTAGAATTATTATCTCCTGCAGGAGACTTAGAAAAGCTGGAAACCGCAGGGGTTTACGGTGCGGATGCCGCTTATATCGGCTTAAACGGACTGTCCCTTCGGGCACCTCAGCAGTTGTTCTCGGGAGATTACTTACAAAAAGCGATTGAAATCAAGAAAAAATACAATATGAAGCTGTACGGCGCCTGCAATATGGTGATGCGGGACGGCGATTTTTCCACCCTGGAAAGAGCCATCAAAGAAGCCTATGAAATGGGCATTGATGCCGTTATCGCTTCTGATTTAGGTGCTTTGTGCCTGATTAAAAAGTGGTGCCCCGATTTAGAAGTTCATATGAGTACCCAGGCAAATATCCTAAATTCCGTTGCCTGTAACACCTATTATGATATGGGTGCAAAACGTGTGGTACTGGCAAGAGAGCTGACTTTAGACGAAATTGCCACCGTCCGTGCAAACACCAATCCCGACTTGGACTTAGAAGCATTTTGCCATGGTGCGATGTGCATTTCCTACTCAGGCAGATGCTTGCTTTCTGCCTATATGACGGGCAGAGATTCCAACCGTGGCGAATGTGCACAGCCTTGCCGTTGGAAATATAAACTCTATGAAGAAAAGCGTCCTGATTATCCCTTCACCATCGGCGGTTCAGAACACGGGACCTACATTATGAATGCCAAGGATATGTGTATGATTGAGCATTTAGACCTGATGGCAAAGGCGGGAATCACCTCCTTTAAAATTGAAGGCAGAATGAAAACGCCTTATTATGTGGCAGTTACCACCAACGCATACCGTAAAGCCTTGGATATTTTAAAGAAAGACCCCGAAAATTATAAGCTTCCTCCCGAAGTGGCAGAGGAAGTGAACAAGGTCAGCCACAGAGAGTATTGCAAAGGCTTCTATTTCGGCAATCCTTATGCAGACGGTCAGCTGGTGCATACCTCCGATTATGTGCGGGATTACACCTTAGTGGGTGTGGTTACCGATTACGACAGTGAAAACAAACGGCTCTATCTTGAGCAGAGAAATAAATTCTATCGGGATGACATTTTAGATGTGTTGACCACCGAAGGAGAAAGCGTGCTATTACCTGCACGTGATCTTCGTAATCCCGATGGAGAAGAGATGGAATCGGCTCCTCACGCACAGCAGATTGTGAGCATTTTTTCAGAAAAGCCGTTCCCCAAAAACTCCATGCTTCGTCGCAAATGCAAATGGCAGGAAGATTCTGCCAACCGATAAAGAAAGGAATGTGAATCTATGGAACAAACGGTGCAGACTACTACTCAGCCGGCTATTCCGATTGCAATGATTTTGGTATTTGTTTTTGCAGCATTTATGTGGTTTGTATATCAGGATCAGAATAACCGCTTGCAGAAGGTCAACGACCAGAGAACTCCCAGGGTGGGATGTCTTGTAATCCTTGGTGTGATTACGCTGATAAAAATCCTGGTTTCCCCTTATTTTAAAGGATATGAAGTGGATATGAACACGTATACTGCCTGGATGGAACGGGCGGCAGGTGGCTTAAACGGTTTTTATGCCGATGATTATTTCTGCGACTATCCGCCTCTTTATATTATGATGACCGGCTTTTTCGGTTGGGTGAAAAACCTGTTGGGCGGTGGAGATTATCTCACCAAACTGTTTGTAAAAATGCCCGGCATTTTAGCGGAAGGGCTGATTGGCTACGAAATTCTGAGAGCATATAGCAAACGTTACCCTGTGCAGAAACAGTTGCCGATGGCAATGTTGTTGGCGATGTTCCCCTCATTTTTGATTACCGGTACTTATTGGGGACAAACCGACGGTATCTTTTGCTATCTGATGCTGTTAACCTTCCGGTTCTTATTGGAAGAAAAACTCACCCTTTCTGCTTTGATGTTCACCCTTTCTGCTTTAACCAAACCTCAGAGTTTCCTGTTTGCACCGCTGATTGCTGTGTTGTTTGCGAAAAGTGATTCTTTGGTGCTTGTTCCCAAATTGAAAAATCAGTTTCCCAAAGCGCTTAAAGTGTTGTGGAATCTGGGGATCACCTTTGTTTGTGCGTTGGTGCTTATGAGCATTTGTATGATGCCGTTTCGTGGCGGTGTTCCCGATTTAATGTTCCTGATTAAAAAATACACCGAAACCTTTTCGTCTTATCCTTATGCATCCTTAAACACCTTCAATCTGTTTGGCTTGTTAAACGGAAATATGCGCAATTTAACTGATCCGTTTTTATTTTTAACCTTTGAAAAATGGGGCACCATTCTGATGGCAGTTTGTGTGCTGGGCGGAATTTTAGCGGTTATTTTCAATAAAGATAAGAAAAATCTGTTTTTGATTTTTGCAACCTACTTATTCGCCATTGTAATGCTTGGCTCCAAAATGCACGAGCGTTACTGGTATTTTGTTCCGCTTCTGATGCTTCTGGCATTTGTGTTTACCGGTAAGAAAAAATATTTCGGAATTTTCTGTTTGTTGGGACTCACATATTTTCTGAACTTGGATTATGCACTTTGGTATCTGAGCGGAGTTCATAATTCGGTCACAGACAATTTTTATAATATGATTTTTGTTATCGGATCTTTAGTGAACTTAGCAGTGCTCTGGTATTTGGTGTGGGATGTTTACACCGGGATTCGTGCTTCCTATTCCAAAAAGGTATTGGAATAAATCTGCAAGTTTACCCGAAAAGGAGAATACAAAATGAAAATAACAAACGAGAAAAAGGTGCGTGAATATTCCCAAAAGTTTACCTGGAAGAGTGCCGTTGCTCTCTTCTTCGTGATGCTTGTTTTCGGCGGTGCGGCGTTTTACCGCTTGGGAAGCACCGACAACACCCCTCAGACTTATGCCAAGGTGGCAAGAGGGCAGAGCGTAACCTTTCAATTCGCTCAAACGGAAGATTTGGCGGAAATCCGTTATTTTGCCGCATACGGTTTGCGCAATTTTAAAATGCGTCAGATCGGCCCTGATATTGATCAGTATATGATGCTTTCGGGCAAGCAGGAAAAATCCACTTATGTGTTCAGTTGGCAGCAGGAAAAACTGCCGGTATATCCCACCAATGAAGTGGTGTTGGAAGTGCTTGCAAACGGTTCTGACGAAATCACCGAATGGGGTGAATTTGCTTTCTATAATTCAGCAGGCGAACTGATTCCCTACACGGTGATGGCACCTGCCGGAACCGACTTGGCTGCTTTTTCAGATGAGTTTGACACCGTTCCCGATGTTCCCTCATACGAAAACAGCTTCTATTTTGACGAAATTTATCATGGCAGAGCGGCTTACGAATACAAAAACGACCTTTCTATGTATGAAACCACCCATCCGCCTTTGGGAAAACTGCTTATGACCATTGGTATCAGCCTGTTCGGATGGAATATGTTCGGAGTTCGTTTTATGGGCGTGTTCTTCGCTGTGCTGATGATTCCCATGTTCTATCTTCTGGCAAAAAGACTGTTTAAATACAACAATGTTGCATTCTTAACCACAGTGCTGTTTTCCTTTGGATTTATGCATTTGTCCCATACCAGAATCGCTTCCATCGATTCCTTTATGGTGTTCTTTATCATAGCGGCATTTGCAATGCTTTTAGAATTTGTGCACGAGTATGTGGAGAATGGCGTAAACTGGAAATCCCTTCTGTTTTTAGGTGTTTCCGGTGCGATGTTCGGATGTGGTGCTGCAGTAAAATGGGCGGCAATTTATCCCGGCATCGGTCTTGGTGCCATTTATCTGTTTGCCATTTGGCTTCGTTATAAAAAAGCACCGAAAAACACCCAGGCAGGCAAACTGATTTTATGGTCGCTGGGGTTGTATGCAGTGATTCCGTTTTTGATTTACTATGTTAGCTATATTCCGTATTTTGACTGTTTTGATATGCCCTTGAACTGGCAGAATTTTGTTTCAACTCAGGAGCATATGTTTAAATATCACAGTCAGCTTACCGCAACCCATCCTTACAGTGCCACCTGGTATCAGTGGATGGTGAATGCAAAACCCCTCTGGATGCATCAGGGAGTTCTGCTTCCCGACGGTTCCAGAGAAACCATTGCCACCTTTGGCAATCCCATTTTGTTATGGGGAGGACTGGCTGGTCTGATTTATATGATGATTCATTCTGTGAAAGAAAAGAAACTGTCTTTACCAGCTTTTGTGATTCTGGCAGGATATCTTTCTCAGATGCTTCCCTGGATCTTTGTAACCCGTTGCACCTTTATGTATCACTATTTCCCTATGGTGTGCTTTTTGGCATTGGGTGTGGGATATTATTGGAGCAATCTGGCGAAAAAAGGCAAGTCCCTTTGGGGAGCATTGGCAGTTTGCGTGGCGGGGGTTGCACTCTTCTTCGTGTTCTATCCCGTGTTAACAGG
The DNA here is from genome assembly GCA_045656345.1 of Clostridia bacterium. Classification (GTDB taxonomy): domain Bacteria; phylum Bacillota; class Clostridia; order UMGS1840; family UMGS1840; genus SIG452. The sequence continues at coordinate 38,518 of JAZOQZ010000020.1, read as the reverse complement.
AATTACCGTATCCCCCGAATATGTGAATCAGTTAAAAATTATGCCCAACTGGACATTCTAAAAAAATAAAAAAAATTCTGTTTAAAAAAAGGATTTTACGACAGCAATGTCGAATATAACAAATAAGAGGAGAGATTAACATTGAAAACTATTTTAGCAACTGACATTACCAAAACTGTTCGCCAGATGTGTATTGATGCCAATACCATTCTGCCGGGCGATGCATACGAATCCATCTGCAGTGCTTGCAAAACCGAAACCAGTCCCGTTGGCAAAAATATTTTAGAAAAACTGGTAGTGAATGCAGACATCGCAAAAGAAGAAAGAATTCCTATCTGCCAGGACACCGGCTACGCTGTATTCTTTATTGAAGTTGGCCAGGAAGTTTATGTGGAAGGTAACTTAACCGACGCAATCAATGAAGGCGTGCGTCAGGGTTATGTGGACGGTTACTTAAGAAAATCTGTTGTGGCAGACCCCATTGACCGTGTGAACACCGGAGATAACACTCCTGCAATCATTCACTATGATATCGTTCCCGGTGACCAGATGAAAATCACCTTTGCTCCCAAAGGATTTGGTAGCGAAAACATGAGTAAGATCGCAATGCTGCCTCCCTCCGCAGGTTATGACGGAGTGGTGAACGTGGTGTTGGACGCAGTTCGTTCTGCTGGTCCCAATCCTTGTCCTCCCATCGTGGTTGGCGTTTGCGTTGGCGGTGACTTTGAGCAGGCAGCCAAACTTTCCAAAGTGGCTTTAACTCAGCCCATCGGCACCGTACCTCAGAAACCTTTGTATCAGAAAATGCAAAAAGAATTGATGGAAAAAATCAACAGCACCGATATCGGTCCTGCAGGTTTAGGCGGCAAAAACACCGCTCTTTGGGTAAACATTATTGATCATCCCACTCATATTGCAGGCATGCCCGTAGCGGTAAATATCTGTTGCCACGTTTCCCGTCATATCACAAAGGTTCTTTAATTCGTTTTGGAGTGAGATAATATCTCGCATTCCATAAAAAAATAACAGCTCGGTTCGATTATGGGAACCGAAGTTACGGATTTTCCCTTCGAATCGGCTAAAGCAAAGGAGAATCAGTATGAGAGTAATTTTTAACGAAAGAAAATTCCAGGCGAAAGACAGCTTTAAAGAAAAATTTGCAGCCAAACTTTCTAAGTTCGACAAAATTTTTGACGACACTGCGGAAGCAACTGTGACCCTGTCTCTCATCAAAGATACCTACATTGTGGAATTAACCATTTTCTATAAAGACACCATCTTCCGTGTGGAAGAAGCGGATGCCGATATCTGGACCGCAATGGACGAATTGATGGAAAACTTGAAAAAGCAAATCAGAAAGTATAAAACCAAAATCGAAAACAAGATTAAAAAGGCTGCTGCAATCGCAGAAACCTTTGATGCTTTTGAAACCGATGAGGAAGAAAAAGATACTCTGTATGCTCCTGAGGAAACCGAGTTTACGGTTGCCCGTTCTAAGGTAATCTCCTTAAAACCCATGTTTGTGGACGAAGCGATTCTGCAGATGAATCTGTTAGGCCACACCTTCTTCGCATTCCGTAATGCGGAAAATGACGGAATAAGCATCGTGTATAAACGTAAAGATGATAAGTACGGCATTTTAGACGTGGAGTAACGGCTCGATAAAATGTGCAGAATCAATGAATCTCACCGCTCGGCGTATAGCATATACGCCTTCGGGCCTGTCAAAGCGAAGCTTTGATTCGATTTCTTAATTCTGCAGTATTTTCTCATCGCCTTACAAAAAACGGCTTGATAAAATGTGCAGAATCAATGAATCTCACCGCCTTACATAATCAGTTATGTAAAGGGGAAGCTAAAAAATAACGAAAAAGGCGAGCGTTAGCTCGCCTTTTCTTTCAAAAAAAGGAGAAAACGATGGATAACACAAAAATTGCAGTGGTTGCCATTATGATTGAAGATGCATCCGTCAGCGATAAAGTGAATGCGCTGTTGCATCAGTACGCCGATAAAATCGTGGGCAGAATGGGGATTCCTTATCGGGAAAAGAACGTGAATATCATTTCCGTGGTGATGGATGCCCAGTCTGACGAAATCAATTCCTTATCAGGCAATTTGGGCAGATTAGCCGGTGTTCGGGTAAAGGTGTTAACTGCATAATAACATTCAAAAAAATCGATAAAAATTTCCAGCATAGATTTTGTATCACGGCACAAACTATGACTGTCTTCTTCGAAAAAAGGCTTTGCGAAAACGAAGGTTTCCAATGCAATTTTTTTGAGGAAGCAAAATTTAAAAAAAAGGAGATTTTTATCGCTATGGCAAGTAAAAAGAATTTAGTACCCGAAGCGAAAGAAGCGCTGAACAGATTTAAAATGGAAGCTGCTCAGGATGTTGGTGTAAACTTAAAACAGGGTTACAACGGCGACTTAACTTCCAAAGAAGCAGGTTCTGTAGGCGGTCAGATGGTAAAGAAAATGATTCAGTCCTACGAAAACAACATGAAATAACCTATTGGGATTATTTCAGAATCTTTTAGTTTTTTGTTAACTTTTGATGTTTTTTGGCACCAGCAGTATCTTAAAAAACTAAAATTTCAATCCCGAATCCAACTTCGCAACAAGCTATGTATTTTTAGGAATACAACAGCTTCAAAAAAAACGGTATTGCATCGCAATACCGTTTTTTACATTCCTTAGGGGGTTGGGATAAATTTCAGATAATAGTTTCTGGTTCGCGGGCCGTCAAACTCCATAAAATACACGCCCTGAAACTGTCCTAAAATCGGTTTCTGATTCTCCACCATCAGCGTAACAGACACGCCTGCCAAGGTGGAACGGATGTGTGCGTGAGAATTGCCGTCATAGTGCAGGTAGTCTTCCTTTTTGGGGAATGCTTGGCTTACGGCTGATAAAATATCTGCCTTCACATCCACATCCACATTTTCGCTCACCACAACCGAAGCGGTGGTATGGGGGCAATAGATAAGCAGAAAACCGTCTTTCCAATTTTGTTTTTCCACTTGATTTTTGATTTCGGCAGTAATGTTATACATTCCTTCCGAACCTGTTACCAAACTACATTGTAACATAAGCGCACATCCTTTCTTCAAATTTATTTTTTATTCTTTGTCTTTTTTTCAAAATGAGCCAGAGGGTTTAAGTCGATGGCTTCTTTCACCAGAGAGTCATCGGTGTGGGTATAAATTTCGGTAGTGTTCAAATGCTCGTGACCCAACACTTTCTGCAGGGTTTTGATATCCACTTTTCCGTGTTTATACATTAAGGTTGCCGCGGTGTGACGGAGTTTGTGAGTGGATAGTTTGGTGGCATCCAGACCTGCTTTTCGAAACAGATTCTTCACCGTGTACTGGATTCCTGCCACCGAAATGGGAGTTCCCCGTGAGGAAAGAAGCAGATAGTCGCTTTGCCCCTGAGGGCGGACTTCCAGATAAGCTTGCAGGGCTTTTTGGGTGGCGTCATTTAAAAATAATTGCCGTTCCTTATTGCCTTTTCCTGTTACGGTCAGGGTGTTTCCACGAATATGGTTCAGGCGGATATTCTGAAGCTCCGACACACGAAGCCCACAGTTTAAAAGAATGGTCAGCATCAGAAAATCACGTTCTTTTTGTTTACCGTCCACCGCATTTAAAAGCTGTTTTGCTTCTTCCAGCTCCAGATAGCGGGGCAGGGTTTTCGGCATCTTGGGCATTTCTAAATCTTTTGCAATGTCTTTATCCAAAAAATGCATTTTTACTGTGAGATATTTATAGAAGGATTTGATGGCAGAAAGTTTTCTGGCACGGGATTTCACTCCGTTTCCTTTTTCTTTGCTTAAATACATTAAGTATTCGTAAATATCGGTTAACTCAATGTTTTTAATAAAGTCTAAATCAACGTGAGAAATGCCGATTTCCTCCATAGGGGTATCCGACTGTTCCTTCTGTTTTACCAGATAACGGAAAAAAGTTTGCAAATCATAAGCATATTCTTTCACCGTCAACGGCGATTTTCCTTCAATGGTCAGCTTGTGGGACAAAAAATTTCTGACCAGCTGAGAATGATTTTTTCGGTAATCCGTTTGCACAAGCCAACCCTCCTTCTTCTTATTATCATCAGTATAACACAGTATTTTGATAAATACAATAACAAACCGTAAAAATCTTGGGATTTTGTCAATGAAAAAAGGGAGGGTGCCGACAGAATAGACTAAATTTTTCGGATTCGGTATGCTATACTGAGTCTGGCCGAAATCCGAAGAGAAAGGAAATTCTGTATGACGCAGACTACCATTTATTTTGATATTTTATTTCTTTATAATTTTGTGATGAATCTTTTGTTATTGTTTCTCACATCTTATGCCCAGGGCGGAAAGTTTCAGTTTGGCAGAGCAGTTGTGGGAAGTTTGGTGGGAAGCTTCTATCTTTGTTTGCTGTTTCTTAGTTCCTACCATTTTTTGGAGCATATTATGTTTCGGTTTCTGGTTTTATCCTTTATGATTTTTGTCACCTTTCAGATACATAAAATTTCAGAATTTGTAAGAGCATTGCTGTTATATTATCTGCTTAGCTTCACGCTGGCAGGCGGAATACGGTTTTCTGCATCCTTTTTTTCTGAAAATCCCAATCAGGTCACTTTGATTTCGGTTGCAGTAGGCTCGTTTTTATTGATAATTTGCGGTCGGTTTTATCTGGCGACTATCCGTCAGAAAGCAACGGAGCAGAAACGGACAGTCTGCCTGTTTTACGGCGACAAAAAAATTTGTCTGGAAACTTTTTTAGACACAGGTAACCGTTTGCGTGACCCTTTGGAGCAAACCGGTGTGATCGTGGTGAATTCTGAGATGCTAAAACCGTTGTTTGATGTAAACACTCCGGAGCATGTGCGGAATTTACGGGTGATTCCTTGCCGCACGATAACACAAAATAACGGTATTTTATATGCGTTTAAGCCGGATTTGATTACCTGTGATGAAAAGCCGGTAAAAGCGGTGGTAGCGTGGTCGGATTTTTTCACGCATGAGGGTTATGATGCCATTTGTAACCCTGCAGTGTTTATGCAGTAGCGAAAGGGGAATACTATGAAAAAACTATGTTTGTGGATTCGGAAACTGCTTGCCGGACTGTTTTTCAGGGAGTGCCATTATGTGGGAAGCTCTGATGTGCTTCCGCCGCCGTTGGATCCGGAGCACGAAGAGGCGTTGATTGCGAATCTGGGTGACGAACAAGCCAAACAGACTTTAATTGAACATAACCTTCGGCTGGTGGTCTATATTGCCAAAAAATTTGAAAACACGGGAGTCTCTTTGGAGGATTTAACCTCTATCGGTACCATCGGACTGATTAAAGCGGTGAATTCGTTTAATCAGGAAAAATCCATTAAACTGGCAACTTATGCTTCTCGCTGTATTGAAAATGAAATTTTAATGCATCTTCGCAAAATTTCCAACCAGCGTAGCGATGTGTCGTTGGATGAACCGCTGTCGATGGATGGTGACGGAAATGAACTGTTGCTGTCGGATATTTTAGGCACCGAAGCAGACACCATTCATAAGGCAATTGAAAAAAAGTTGGAAAAAGAAGGATTGATTGCCGCGATTTCCAAATTATCTAAACGGGAACAACTGATTATTTCCCTTCGGTTTGGCATCTTTGCTCAGGAGGAAAAAACACAGAAGGAAGTGGCAGATATGATGGGAATTTCCCAGTCGTATATTTCTCGTTTAGAGAAAAAAATTATTGCCAAATTAAAACGGGAAATAGAGAAAACAATGCAATAAAATGGTAAGAAAAAGTTGTATAATAAACTGTCGGACGGGTGATACTATAGAATACACAAAGCTTTGATTTCTATAGATTTTAGGAGGCTAGTATGCAACGCAACATTTATGTGAAAGGCATCCTTGCAGGGATGGTGGTGGGCGCTGTGGCAGGAATGATTTTTGATCCCCTGCGAAGCGAAAAAGAAAACGCTCACTTAAAGAAAAAAGCTGCCAGAATGTTGAAGGCGGCAGGGCAGATTGTGGATAATTTCACCAGCCTCTAGAAAAAAACACTGCGACATAAAAAGAATTGTTCTTTTTGTGTCGCAGTCAGTTCTAACGGTACATGTTTTTGCATAAAATATCTTAAGAAAACAGCGAAAAAAAGGTGTTTTACAATTTTTAGAAAATTTTTTTTGGAAATCTCTTGACAAATCGCTTTTAGTATGGTATTATAGTTTAGCGCTTGAGTAAGAGAGATGCGCCGGAGTGGCGGAACTGGCAGACGCCCAGGACTTAAAATCCTGTGGGAGGTGACTCCCGTACCGGTTCGATTCCGGTTTCCGGCACCATGTTTTTCTTACTCAAGCGTTTATAACGCGGGATGGAGCAGTTTGGTAGCTCGTCGGGCTCATAACCCGAAGGTCGGTGGTTCAAATCCGCCTCCCGCAACCATAAGGCATCTCAAATGAGATGCCTTTTTCTTTTATAAGAAACAAAACTTATTAAAACAAAAGGGTTATGAGACAGACGAGCGTGGCTCGTTGGGCAATGGTCACGAACGCCGCGATGCGGTCCGAGAGAGTGACCATTGGTGCAGCGGTCAAAACTGCGGTGAGCGAGCAGCGAAGCGTTGGCAGTTTTGGGCACCGCAAACCGGCACGAAGTGATAACCCGAAGGTCGGTGGTTCGTAACACGCCTCCTGCAACCATAAGGCATCTCAAATGAGATGCCTTTTTCTTTTATAAGAAACAAAACTTATTAAAACAAAAGGGTTATGAGACAGACGAGCGTGGCTCTCTCATTTTACGATGAATTTCTACAAAAAAAGCATCCAAAACGGATGCTTTTTTTTGTGTATTACTTTGTTACATACCGGAGGTGGCGATGGCATCCACCACGTCCATCCCTTCGATAACTTTTCCGAATGCGGCATATTCGCCGTCTAAATGGGGAGCGTCTGCGTGCATAATAAAGAACTGACTTCCTGCAGAGTCAGGATTCTGAGCTCTTGCCATGGAAAGAACGCCACGGGTATGTTTTAAGTTGTTTTCCACGCCGTTGGAGGAAAATTCACCTTTGATGGTGTAGCCGGGTCCCCCTGTACCGTTCCCCACAGGACAACCGCCCTGAATCACAAAGTCTGGAATGTTTCTGTGGAAGGTTAACCCATCATAGAAGTCTTTTTCAATTAAGGAAATAAAGTTTTCCACACTGATGGGAGCCACATCGGGATACAGCTCCATTTTGATGATGCCGCCGTTTTCCATTTCGATGGTTACGATGGGTTTATCGGCATCGCTTTTATCCACGGTAACGGTTTTCATGGTAACAGCTGCTCTCGGATTCGGAACGGAATCTGTTTTGATAAAAGCTTCGGTGTCTCCTTCATCACCTGAAATCAAACGGTCACCATCTATAATCAGGGTGAAATAGTTTTCATTATCATTTGGGGGAATCAGCGTAAGAGTGTTCCCGCTTTGGGACCAGGTTAACTGTACAGTATCATATCCGTTTGACAGAGACCCTTTATTGTTTTCTTTTAAGATGAGAATGTAGTTTTCAGTGGTGGTGGGATCGGAACTTTCCAAAACATAGGTACCCACAATGCTGGTAACATTTGTGGGTTGCACACCCAGAGAAACAGTGTTGGTGGCATCATCCCAGCCAACTTCTTTTCCAAAAGCATTGGCAACTGCTCTTACAGGAAGATAGGTGGTGCCATCCATAATGAAGGGTTCCACGGGATTTCCGTTGGCATCGGTGGGAGTGATTGCATTGCCGTCTATTACGATTTTAATATCACGGTAGGTCACATCTTTTTGCAGAGTGGCAGAAGTGCCATTTTCTTTGGGACTCACATTCTCTTTGATTTTGGTAAAGTATAAGGCATCTTCTTCTGAAATCAGATGGTTGCCATCTATGGTCAGGATTGCGGATTCCAATTGTGTGTCGACGGGAGTTAATGTGAGTTGGTTTTCATTTTGTACCCAAGTAAAATCTGTTGTTTGACTTTCGTCTGTCATAGAACCGGTATTGTCTTTGTTGATGATGAGAGTGAGCTTTTGTACGCCAAGAACTTTGTAGTTTTCTATGGTATAAGTACCCACAAGATGTTCTGTTTCAACAGATTGCTCCTCAAGAGAAACGGTGTTGGTGGCATCATCCCAGGTCACATCTTTGCCAAAAGCGTTTGCAACTGCTCTTACGGGCAGATAGGTGGTGCCGTCCATGATAAAGGGTTCCACGTAGTTTCCGTTGGCATCGGTGGGGGTGATTTGGTTTTTGTCCACCACAATTTTAATATTACGGTAGGTTACATTTTTTGTCAGTGTGGAGGTCGTTGCAAATGCAGTTATAGAAGAAACGATTGCTCCTAAAATAATTCCGATAAAAAGTCCTCTTAATTTATATTTCATACCACTAACTCCTTTCACAATCAGTATAACATCAATGCATTTTTTTGTCAAGGTATGGTAAAATGCAATGTATGTTTGAAGCAAGGTTAAAATTCTTCAAAAAACTCGTTGACATTTCAACATCTTTGTGATACAATATGTTATATAATCAGTAGGTATGTTTTGTGAGGTGATCATGTTATGATCGGACGTTTTGAAATTTTTTCATTGGGTTTAACGCAACTCACTGCAGCTTGGAATAAAATTGCGAATGAAGAATTAAAACCCTTTGGATTAAAGGGGAGAGCTTCTGTGTATATGATTGCTCTTTATAAAAGCGAAGAAGGGTTAACCTGCACCAATCTGTGTGAGATTTGTCACAGAGATAAAGCGGAAGCTTCCCGCATTATTTCCGAGATGGAGAAAAAAGGTCTGGTAACACGAGAGCAGGGAGGTGCCAACGGTTACCGTGCCAAAATCCGTTTGACCGAAGAAGGAAAAAAAGCCACTTATGAACTCCGCGAACGCATAAAAATGGCGGTGGAAAAAGGTGGCAACGGTCTGAGCGATGAAGAACGAGAACATTTTTATTATGCCCTGCAGGTGATTGCAAAAAATCTGCAGGAAATTACCAGAAAAGGCTTATAATACAGGGAGAACAATTATGAAAACAAGAATTATTATTGATTCCACTGCAAATTTAATGGCAGACCGCAGAGCGCTGACCACCGTCATTCCGCTGACCGTTCGTTTTGGTGAAGAAGAATTTATCGACGGCATCACCATCACCAACGAAGAATTTTACAAAAGATTAGAAACTGTGGAGACTCTTCCCACCACCTCTCAGGTAACTCCTGAAGCGTTTCGGGATGAGTTTCAGAAAGTGGCTGATGCAGGAGACGAAGCTGTGGTAATTACGGTGGCATCCGGTTTATCCGGCACCTGCCAGAGTGCTCATATTGCATCCAAAGAATTCGACAATATTTACTTAGTGGATTCCGGTAACGTTGCAGTTGGATCCGGTGTTATGATTGAATATGCTCTTCGTTTGTGTGAGGAAGGAAAATCCGCCAAAGAAATCAAAGACATTTTAGATTCCATCAAAGATAAATTATATATCATTGCTATGGTAGACACCTTAAAATACTTAAAAATGGGTGGCAGAATTTCCGGCGTGGTATCCTTGGTGGGCGGTTTATTAAACATTAAACCCATCGTAAAAGTGTATGACGGTGCCATTCATCAGATTGGCAAAGCAAGAGGTGCGAAGCTGGGAAATCAGGCACTGATTGAAGAAATCAAAAAAGTGGGCGAAATCGATTATACCAAACCTGTGTTATTCGGACATAGCGGTCAGAGTGACGAAGGGGTAAAATTATTCTTAGAACAAACCAAAGATTTCTGGAAAGATGGCAATGCACCCAAAGAATCCATTCTGATGGGAAGCACCATCGGTACTCACGCAGGGCCCGGTATCGTTGCTATTGCATTCTTTGCAAAATAGAGGGAAGATATGGCCTTAAAAGCAGTATTATTTGATTTGGACGGCACCCTGCTCCCTATGGATCAGGATGTGTTTGTGAAAACCTATTTTAAAGGACTGGCAAAAGCCCTGGCACCTCACGGATACGACCCTAAGGAGCTGGTGGATGCAATCTGGCAGGGCACCGAAGAAATGATTCGTAACAACGGGGAACAGGTCAATGAAACCGTATTCTGGAATTCCTTCTGTAACCATTACGGAGAGAATGCCAAAAAAGATATTCCCCATTTTGACCGTTTTTATCAGACCGAGTTTGATAAGGTTCAGGAAGTTTGCGGCAGTCACCCTAAGGCAAAAGAAACCGTGGCATATTTAAAAGAGCAGGGCATCTTAAGAATCCTTGCCACCAACCCTATTTTTCCTGCCATTGCCACGAAGAAGCGTCTTGGTTGGGCAGGACTTTTGATAGATGATTTTTGTCATTACACCACCTATGAAAACAGTTTTCATTCCAAGCCCAATCTTAATTATTACAAGGATATTTTGGCAAAATGCAACTTGTTGCCCGAAGAATGCGTAATGGTGGGCAACGATGTGGCAGACGATATGGTGGCAGAGGAGTTGGGAATGAAAGTGTTCTTACATACCGATTGCCTGATCAATCACGAAAACCGTGATATTTCCCGCTATCCGAACGGAAGCTGGGATGAACTTCTTACTTATTTGAAATCATTATAAATAAACAGACTGAAATATTTCCACCAAAGAAAAAAGCACTTGCATATCAAAATGCAAGTGCTTTTTTCTTGTATTTGGTTTCTTAGTTGCCGTAGTGTTTGTCTAAGGTTAAGAAAATATCCATTACCGCGTCTAACTCGCTCTTTTTGTTCTTTTTAAGCCAGTCTTCCGAGAATTTTTCAAGCCATGCTTTGGTGTCGGATTTTCTTTCGATAGAATAGCCTGCCACTTTGGCAAGAAGTTCGTCCATCACGATGATACCTTCTGCGGAGATCATCATTTGTTTGCGGAATTCATCCTGCTTCCAGGTTTGATTGGATAATTCGTCCATCACATTTTTACAGATGGTTCTGATTTCTTCCACTCTTTTAGGAGAGGGAGCGTCAAACAGACGTTTTTTGGTGTATAAAATGTTGGAATAAGCGTTTGCCACAAAGGTGAAACGTAAATCTTTCTGACAGTCACTTAAGGTTCTTAAATAGTGGTAGCCTTTTTCATTTTCATACAGCAGATGATTTACGTCTGCCTTAAAGCTGTCGGTGGGTTCGGTAGCAACAGTCCAGCCTTTTGCACCGCCCAATACCATACCGTAGAGAGCCAGCTCGATGGTACAGGGATTACCGAAGTCACCCCAGTTGGTGTTTAACACACCTTTGGCACCGTGACGGTAACCTGCGTTAATCATATTGCAGATGTTGCCTTCTTCTTTTTCCACCCATTCCACAACGCCTTCCCAGCTCCAGGTAGCGGGACATACAATCTGAGGTTTCTTCATTTTTTCAAAGAGCTCAATATCGTTTTCGTGGATTTCGGGTTCATACCACCAGTTTAAGTATTCGATACCGTCGGCAGGTAATTCGGAAATCACCTCGGGGTGATGCAGTAAAATATCTGCCCACATCATAACGGTTTTGCCTTTGGACTGCAGGTAATTTACCAGTTTCTTTACAAACTCAATGTAAAGATTTCCCGCATTGCCATTCCAGTGACGGCCAATCTGCAAATCGAAGGTTTCGTCGCAACAGATGTTGAATTTGTTGCTGCGGAATAAGGGCATATACTGGTCGATTAAGCTTTTAATCACTTCAAAGCTTTCGGGATTTGTGGGGTCGATGGTGTGATGTGCCATTCTTTCCCACCAGGTCATATATTCCTGTTCGAAAGTGTCTAATTCTCTTAAATGCTGATACTGGGGCTGTTCTAAGAGTTCGTATAAGTGACCGAAGCAGGATAAAGAGGGGATAAACTCAATAAAGTTTTCGTAGCAGTAGTCGTCAAGTTCTTTGATTTCTTCTGCGGTGAAGTAACCTGTTTTCTCTTTGGTGCCTGCATACTCTTTAAAATCAAAGGAATGTTCCACATAAAACTGCAGGGAATTTAATTTGTAGTATGCCATCTGGTCAATCAGATTCTTTAAGGTTTCCACTTTCGGCACTTTGCCTCGGGTGGTGTCGTGATAGAAACCGCGGTATCCCATATCGGGAGCATCGGAAATGGTTAATTCGGTGATGCTATCATGGGTAAAAATCTGACGTAAAGTCTGAATACCGTAGAAGGCAGCCTGTGCACTTTCGCCGATGATTTCTGCTTTTTCGTTGGTTAAGGTAAGGGTGTAACCCTCGCCTCCTTTTTCTTCATAAGAAATATACAGCGGAATTCCGCCTTCTGCCAAAGGAAGCTTTTCTATAGCTTTTTGGAGTCTTGCATCGGTTAATGCACAAGACAAAGAGAGCTCTTTCTTTGTTAAAGAAACGCGAATTTCCACCAGAGTTTTCGGGGTGGGGATTAAATGAAGCATGGTTTTTCTCCTTTTTTTGGATTATTCAAATTTGTAAGAATAAATGTCTGCACTGCGCATAGTGAATCTTAAACGGATTACTTTGCCCTGAAGCGATGAAACATCTTTGGAATCACCGAAATAAACGGTTCTGTCGGTGGTGTTACCAAACAGTTCGCAGCTGTGCCAACCTTCTAAGGGCTTGTTGTTGGCATCCAACACGTCCACATAAATCCAGCCAAGTGCAGAGGTGGAGAAGTTTAAGTGCAGTTCGTTTCCTGTAAATAAGATGGATTTGGTGGTGACCTGTTTCACGTCGTAATCTGCGTGGTAGGAAGCGAAGCCGTCCAAACGCATACAGTGGCGGTATAAGGTTGCCGGGAACCCGGGACGTGCGAATTCCTGCACAAAGAAAGAAATTTCGGTTCCTTCCCAGGGAGCAGGCATTTTGGTTTCAATAAAGGGATAAACAGGTGTGGAAAAATCACCGTAGGACCAGTTATAGGGATGTTCCTCTTCCCGTTCTAAAAACATTTCGTCATACCGTTTCCAGTTTACGCCGTCACGGGAGCACATAAACAGACAGTCGGTAATAGCGGTACCCATTCTGAGCTCTTTGGTTTCGGCACGTTCAAAGCGGAGACGTTTTCCTTCTTCGCCGCCCATCTGCTCAAAGTTTTTGCCCAAAGAGGTTCTTTCCACATAGCGCATGGGGAACCCGATAAACATATGGGGTGCTCTGGGGTATTTCATAATTTCGTTGGTATAAAGCTGATATTCTTCGCTTTCGCCGTAGTTTAAGAGCACTGGTTCTGACCAGTTACGAAAATCGGTGGAGTGCATATATTTAATATCGCGCACACGGTCTTTCATAAACACGCGGATAAAGCAGTGATATTTTTTGTCTTCTTTATCCCACCAAGCCACGTTCTGACTGTCAAATCCGCCACGGACTGCGGTGTCGGAATCCATTACCAAGAAGTTTCGTTTGAAATGGATGCCATCAGGAGAAGTGTAGCACCACATTTCTCTCTGACTGAGCCAATGGGTACGGTTATGCTTGTGGTAATCGTAGCACAGTGCAATGGCTTTGTATTTTTCTTCAGGCAGACAGTCGGGGTTTTCGTCAATGAACACGAAGAAGTTATCAAAGGGTTCGCCGTAATCGTCGTTATTAGAGTTTACTAAAATAATATTGTTGTCGGTGCTGCCGTCGTATTCGTGAATCCCCACGTTGGGACGAGTCCAATTGACATAGTCGGTGGATTCCATCATACAAACGATACGGGTACCCACTGCCCCGTGCATATTGGGGCGGGATGCAACGTAGTACATACGGTAGATGTCGCCGTCTTTTACTGTCATCGGATAAGCCACGCCTGCTGCTTCCCAGGGAGCATCAAAGGCAAGTGCAAATTCTTTTTTTACGGGGTGATGCAGTTTTAATTCTGCGGTGGTGTGTTCGGGAATAATCATGGAATCTTCCCAGAATACTTCACGTCTGTTTTTGATGTCGATAAACATAGTGTGTCCCTTTCTTTTTGTCTTTTTATGAGTAGTAATTTAATCAATTATTCAAATTTGTAGGAGTAAATATCTGCCTGGCGCATGGTAAAGCGCAAACGGATTACTTTGCCCTGTAAGCACGATACGTCTTTGCTGTCGCCAAAGTACACTGTTCTGTCGGTAGTGTTGCCAAATAATTCGCAGCTGTGCCACTCTTCTAAAGGTTTATTATTAGCGTCTAACACATCCACATAAATCCAGCCAAGTGCGGAGGTGGAGAAGTTTAAGTGCAACTCATTTCCTGTGAACAGGATGGATTTGGTGGTTACCTGCTTCACCTCATAGTCTGCGTGATAGGAAGCAAAACCGTCTAAACGGATACTGTGACGGTATAATTTATGAGGATTGGGGGAGAAGGAACCCTCCGGCACATAGAAGGAGATTTCTTTGCCGTCCCAGGGGGCAGGCATATCAGTTTCCAACAAGGGGTACATAGGGCAACTGTAATCCCCGTATGCCCAGTTATGAGTGTGTTCCTGCTGCAATGGGAAAAACATATCGTCATAGCGTTTCCAGTTTAAGCCGTCACGGGAGCACATAAAGATGCCTTCCGTCACAGCGGTACCGATACGGAGGGATAAATTTTCGGCACGTTCTTTTCGTAAGCGCGCCCCTTCCTCGCCATTCATCTGCTCAAAGTTTTTGCCAAGGGAAGGTCTTTCGATATACCGTTCGGGGAAGCCGATAAACATATGAGGTGCACGGTAATATTTCATAATGTGGTTGGTGTATAACTCATATTCTTCGCTTTCGCCGTAGTTTAAGAGGATGGGTTCGGACCAGTTTTGAAAGTCGGTGGACTGCATATATTTAATGTCCCGAACGCGGTCTTTCATAAACACACGCACAAAGCAGTGATATTTCTGATCATCCTTGTCCCACCAGGCGGTGTTGATGCTGTCAAATCCGCCTCTGCCCACAAAGTCGGAATCCACCACTAAGCGGTTTCTTTCAAAATGAATGCCGTCGGCAGAAGTGTATAACCACAGTTCACGGGGGCTTAACCAGTGAATGTGTTCTTTTTCCTCTAAGTTGCGGCAAAGAGCTAAGGCTTTGAATTTTTCTTCCGGTTTGCAATCGGGATTTTCATCAATAAACACAAAAAAATTGTCAAAAGGTTCTTCTAAGGTTTCGCTTTTTTGAGCCACTAAAATGATATTGTTTTCTTTGCTGCCGTTGCATTCGTGCAGACCAAGGTTGGGGCGAATCCAGTTTCTGCCATCATGAGACTCCATCATACAAACCACACGGGTGGAATACACTCCGAAGGTTGCAGGAACATCGCACACATAATACATCCGGAATAAATCACCGTCTTTCACGGTAATCACATAGCCAACGCCTGCCGCCTCCCAGGGAGCATCAAAAGTGAAAATGTGTTCTTTTTTGATGGGGTTATGAAGCTTTAGCTCTGCGGTGGTGTGTTCGGGAATAATCATAGAATCTTCCCAGAACACTTCTCGTCTGTTTTTAATATCAATAAACATGGTAAAGTCCTTTCTTATAGCGGTTGCTTGATAGGTTTCGGGGCGTTTCGGGGGTATTTCGGCAAGGTTTTTGCCAGTTTTTTTATCACCACGATGTTTCGCTTATCTTCCGAGTGGGGAAGCGTAAAGGAAAGCACCGTTTCAATTTCTGCGTTCAGTTCTTTTAATGCTTTTTTAGAGGCAGCGATTTCTTCTTCCACGCTGGAGCCTTTTAAGGCGATGAAATATCCGCCCACCTTCACAAAGGGGATACACAGTTCAATCAGCGAGGGAAGAGAGGAAACTGCTCTTGCAGTGGCAATATCAAACTGTTCTCTTAAGTCGGGATTTTTGCCGCCGTCTTCTCCGCGGGAGTGAACGGTGTGTACGTTGGTAAGGTTTAATTCCTTGATGACTTCGTTCTGGAAGAGCACTCTTTTGTTGAGCGAATCCAGTAAAGTGACCTCTAAATCGGGACGTGCGATTTTTAACGGGAAGGAGGGGAATCCTGCACCGCAACCGATGTCAATCACCGAACCCTGCACTTTTCCTGTTTCCAAAATGGTCAGGCTGTCGATAAAATGCTTTAACTCAATTTCCTCGGGTTCCGTGATAGCGGTTAAGTTGATTTTTTCATTCCATTCTCTTAACATATCCGAGAACTTCTGAAAGCGGTTCATCATTTCATCCGTCGGGGTGATATTCTGCTTGATTAAATAATCCTGTAAACGTTCTAACATAACAAAAGAATTCCTTATTTTTTTAATCCTTCCCATTCTAAGAAGGGGATTTTATCAATTTCAAAAATCCGTCCGTTTAAGTAATACAGCGGATTTTCTTTGTCTTTTAAGGTGAAACGGAAACGGTAGGCATAAAGATACTGGTACTTGGCATTGAATTTTTTGTTGATTTCATTTCTGCCGTACTTTCCGTCTCCGATTAAGGGGTGCCCGATATGGGCAAAATGGGCACGAATCTGATGGGTTCTGCCCGTGATTAAATGAACCTCCACCAAAGACACGGGGCAAGAGTGTAAGTCGGTTTCCTTTAGCACCCGATATTTGGTAATCATTTCCTTGTAGCCTTCTTTTTTGCGGTCGGACACATAGACTTGTTTTTTCACTTCGTCTTTATAGTGATAAGCGGTCATGGTTTGTTCTTTTTTTGGCAAGATGCCGTTTACCAGACACAGGTATTTCTTCTCGGTTTCGTTTTGCTTGATGGCTTCGTTTACCGCCCGAAGTGCCGTAGCATTCTTAGCGGCAATCACAATGCCGCCTGTGTTTCGGTCGATACGGTTACAAAGAGCAGGGCGGAAGGATAATTCCTCGTCGGGATTGTATTCTCCTTTTTGATATAAGTAAGACAAAATATGAGAAATTAAGGTGTTGAAATTTTCCTTCTCGTCGGTATGTACCACAACCCCCACCTTTTTGTGAAGAAGCATAATGTTCTCATCTTCATACACAATATCTAAGTCGGGTTTGATTTTTAAGAAAGAATTTTCGTTTTCTTTCGCATCAAAAAACAGCTCGTCATTCACATAAAATTCCAGCACATCTCCTTCGGTTAACTTATAGGAGATTTCTTCCTTTTTGCCGTTCACCTTAATCCGCTTTTTCCGAAGGTATTTATAGATGAGCGAATCAGGTGCAAATTTCAGCACTTTTTTAATGAATTTATCAAGCCTTAAGCCCGCATCGTTGCGGTTTACGGTGAATTTTCTCATAGCATCCTCTTACTGAAAATATAGTTGGTTTCATTATAGCAGATTCTGCCAAAAAAATCAATAGAAAAGGTGTAAAAATACGAACCTGATTTTCGGGGATTTTGTATAATTTTTGAGGCTTCCCTGCAAAATATTGATAAAATGGTAACAAAATTTAAAAAAATTAAAAATTCTACTTGAAAATCAGGAAAAAATGTAGTAATATAGTATATGGCAGATTTTGTCTGTCCGTTTTGCGATGTATAAAAATTATATTATATAACAGAAGGAGACATACTCTCATGAAAAAGACTATTGAAGATATTCAGGTAGCAGGCAAAAAAGTCCTGGTTCGTTGCGACTTCAACGTTCCCCTGGATGAAAACAAAAATATCACCGACGAAAACAGAATCAACGGTGCACTGCCCACCATTAAATACTTAATGGGCCAGGGCGCAAAAGTAATTCTGTGTTCTCATATGGGAAGACCCAAGGGCGAATTCAATATGAAATATAGCCTCTCTCCCGTTACCAAAAGATTATCTGAAATCTTAGGCAAAGAAGTAAAATTAGCGGAAGACGTTATCGGTGACAGCGCAAAAGCATTGGTTGCAGATATGAAAGACGGCGATGTGATCTGCTTGGAAAACGTTCGTTTCCATAAAGAAGAAGAAAAGAACGATCCCGAATTTGCAAAAGCATTAGCTTCTTTAGCAGAAGTTTATGTAAACGATGCATTCGGTACCGCACACAGAGCACACGCTTCCACCGCAGGTGTTGCTGATTACTTACCTGCAGTTTGCGGTTACCTGATTCAGAAAGAAATCGACATCATGGGTAAAGCATTATCCAACCCCGAAAGACCTTTCGTTGCAATCTTGGGCGGTGCAAAAGTTTCCGATAAAATCGGCGTTATCAACAACCTGATTGAAAAAGTTGATTCTTTAATCATCGGCGGCGGTATGGCATACACCTTCTTAAAAGCACAGGGTTATGAAATCGGTAAATCCATCTGCGAAAACGATAAATTAGACTTAGCGAAAGAACTGCTGGCAAAAGCAGAAGCAAAAGGCGTAAAAATGTATCTGCCTGTTGACACTGTTGTTGCAGACGCATTCTCCAACGATGCAAACTTCAAAACCGTTGATTCCAAAGCAATCCCCTCTGACTGGGAAGGTCTGGACATTGGCGAAAAAACCATCGCATTATTCTCCGACGTTGTGAAAAATGCAAAAACCGTTATCTGGAACGGACCTATGGGCGTATTTGAAATGTCCAACTTTGCAAAAGGTACCATCTCCGTGGCAGAAGCAATCGCAGCTTCCGATTCCATCTCCATCATCGGCGGCGGTGACTCTGCAGCAGCTGTGGAACAGTTCGGCTTTGGCGATAAAGTTACCCACATTTCTACCGGTGGCGGCGCTTCCTTGGAATTCTTGGAAGGTATCGTTCTGCCCGGCATTGATTGCTTAAACGATAAATAAGGTACTGCGTACGGCGTTAATTGCGTACAGCATAATTTATAGAAAGTGAGATTTATACAATGAGAACTAAATTGATTGCAGGCAACTGGAAAATGAATAAAAAACCTTCCGAAACCGCTGAACTGATCAACTCTTTCAAAGCGGCTGTGGACGGTGCAAACTGTGACGTTTTGGCTTGCGTTCCCTTCGTTTGTATCGCAAACGCTGTGGAAGCTGCAAAAGGCACCAAGTTAAACATCGGTGCACAGAATCTGCATTTTATGGAAAGCGGTGCATACACCGGTGAAGTAAGCGCAGATATGCTGTTGGACTTAGGTGTTACCTACGTTGTAATCGGTCACTCCGAAAGAAGAGAATACTTTGCAGAAACCGATGAAACCGTGAACAAAAAAACCATCAAAGCATTAGAAAAAAACATCATCCCCGTAGTTTGCGTGGGTGAAAAATTAGAAGACCGCGAAAAAGGCATCACCAACGATTTAATTAAAGATCAGGTAATTAAAGCGTTCGCTGGTATTTCTTGTGACGATGCGAAAAAAGTGGTTGTTGCTTACGAACCCATCTGGGCAATCGGTACCGGCAAAACCGCAACTGATGAACAGGCAGAAGAAGTTTGTGCATTCATCCGTGAATGCTTAAAAGACTTGTATTCCGCAGACGTTGCTGATGTTGTGAAAATCTTATACGGCGGCAGCATGAATGCAAAAAATGCAGCAGGACTCTTGGCTATGCCCAACATTGACGGCGGCTTAATCGGCGGTGCTTCCTTAAAAGGCGAAGACTTCACCACCATTATTAATGCTTGTAAATAGTTCGTATCAGAAGACGGAACTTATTTATGGATTCCAAAGGTAAATTTTACGCAATGGTGCGTTAAAATGCTCGCAAATACACAAAGTATTTGCTGCGTTTTTGCCTTCTCTTGCTGAAAATTTCCGCTTTGGAATCGTTTTGCCCCCTGCGGGGCATAAATCGTCCCGTAATCTGATACGGGATGGTAAATATCGTAAAAAATAGTGGACAATCCCAGAAAATGGCAAGTGATATCAAAAAGCACTTGCCATTTTCCAAGAGAAAGGAAAACGGTATGAAAAAACCTATTGCATTACTGATTATGGACGGTTACGGCTACAACCCCGAAGAAAAGGGTAACGCCATCAAAGCCGTTCCCGATAAATACATTGATTCCTTATTGGAAAAATATCCCAACACGTTAATTGATGCCAGCGGTATGGCAGTTGGTCTGCCCGATGGTCAGATGGGGAACTCCGAAGTTGGTCACACCAATATCGGCGCAGGCAGAATCGTATATCAGGAATTAACCCGTATCACCAAAGCCATCAAAGACGGCGATTTCTTTAGCAATGATGTGCTTCTCTCTGCAGTTGAAAACTGCAAGAAAAATGGCACCGCACTGCATCTGATGGGCTTACTGTCCGACGGTGGTGTGCATAGCCACAACACCCACTTATACGGTCTCTTGGAAATGGCAAAGAAAAACGGTTTAAGTGAAGTGTATGTACATTGCTTCTTAGACGGACGTGACGTTCCGCCTTCTTCCGCAAAAGAATAT
The DNA here is from genome assembly GCA_045656345.1 of Clostridia bacterium. GTDB lineage: Bacteria > Bacillota > Clostridia > UMGS1840 > UMGS1840 > SIG452. Next base: position 18,344 of record JAZOQZ010000020.1, on the reverse strand, counting down.
TTAGCACAGTTGGAAGACGAAATGAAAAAAATCGGCGTAGGTAAAATTGCCACCATTATGGGCAGATACTACGCAATGGACCGTGATAACCGTTGGGAACGTGTGGAAAAAGCATACAGCGCGATGGTAAAAGGCGTTGGTGAAACTGCATCTTCCGCAGAAGAAGCAATCATCGCATCCTATGCAAACGAAGTGGTGGACGAGTTCGTTCTGCCCACCGTGATTGACGGTGCAAAAACCGTTTCCGCAGGCGACAGCTTAATTTTCTTTAACTTCCGTCCTGACAGAGCAAGAGAAATCACCCGTACCTTCGTGGATGAAGCGTTTGACGGTTTTGCTCGTGAATTCTTCCCCTTGTTCTACGTTTGTATGACTCAGTACGATGCAACCATGCCTAACGTATCCGTTGCATATAAACCCCAGAGTTTAAAAAACACCTTTGGTGAATACATTTCCGATAAAGGTTTAAAACAGTTAAGAATTGCAGAAACCGAAAAATATGCTCACGTTACCTTCTTCTTTAACGGTGGCGTGGAAGCAGAATTTAACGGTGAAGACAGAGCGTTAATCGCATCTCCCAAAGTTGCAACCTACGATCTGCAGCCCGAAATGTCTGCATTCGAAGTAAAAGACGAAGTGTTAAACCGCATCAATTCCGACAAATATGATGTGATTATCTTAAACTATGCAAACTGTGATATGGTTGGCCACACCGGTGATTTCGATGCGGCTGCCAAAGCGGTAAAAGCAGTGGATGACTGTATGAAAGAAACCGTGGAAGCTATTTTGGCAAAAGGTGGCATCGCAGTAATCACCGCTGACCACGGTAATGCAGACTTAATGTTCTCCGATGAAGAAGGAATTGTAACTGCGCATACCACCAATGCAGTACCGCTGATTGTTTGCGGAGCAGGGGATTTGAAGCTGTCTGAAGGCGGATGCTTAGCAGACGTTTGTCCCACTATGCTGGACTTAATGGAACTGCCTCAGCCTGAAGAAATGACAGGAAAATCCTTAATCGTAAAGTAAGATGAAATTTTTAGATAAAATAAAAAATCTTTTCTTAAAAAAGGATTTTATCATCTTTGTGGCAATCGGCGTGGTAAACACCTTAACCACCATTGTGTTGTCTGCCGTGCTGGCAGATTTACTGGGGGTAAATGTTGCCTATGTGGTGGGATATCTGGCAGGATTTCTGGTATCCTATTTGCTTAACAGCCGATTCACCTTCTGTGAAAAACTCTCTTGGGGAAAACTGGTAAAATATGCCATTGCAACCGTTCCTAATTTTTTAATTCAGAACGGTGTGGTCTTTTTCGTCTACAATATTTTGGGATGGCATCATCTGATTGCATCCGTTTTGGCGGCGGCAATCGGTGTTCCCGTTACATTTTTGCTTCAGAAGTTTTTTACCTTCAAAAAGAAATAAAAAACAAAAAACAAAGAAAAACTCGTGGAGAATACTCTCTGCGAGTTTTTTCATTGAAAGAATTGTCTGTTTTCCCTAAAAAACATTGGAGAAATTACCAAAGATTCGTCGGTGTTTTTTTGGGAAATAGGGTTGCAATTTTTTAAAAAATCGTGTATAATACAAGTATCGTGTGATATTATGCGATTATTTTGTCAGATAAAGGAGACTAAAAATATGGGTGGAATTTTTGGCGTAGCATCCAAAGAGGATTGCGTACTGGACTTATTTTTCGGCACCGACTATCATTCTCACTTAGGCACCAAACGCGGCGGACTTGCTGTTTTGGGAAAAAACGGTTTCAACAGAGCCATTCATAATATTGAAAACTCTCCTTTCCGTATTAAATTCGGTCGTGACTTAGAAGAAATGGAGGGGAACTACGGCATCGGCTGTATTTCCGACACCGACCCCCAACCTTTAATTGTTCGTAGTCACTTAGGCAATTTTGCCATCACCACTGTGGGCAGAATCAACAACACCGATGAACTGGTGAAATTAGCTTTTTCCAAAGGGAATCCTCATTTTCTGGAAATGAGCGGCGGTCAGATTAACCAGACCGAGCTGGTGGCTTCTTTAATTAACCAGTGTGACTCCATTGTGGAAGGAATTCATTTTGCGCAGGAAAAAATTGAAGGATCCATGTCTATGTTGGTGCTGACCACCAAAGGTATCTATGCGGCTCGTGACCGCGTGGGCAGAACTCCTTTAATCATCGGTAAAAAAGACGGTGCACGCTGTGTCACCTTTGAAAGCTTTGCGTACTTTAATTTAGGATACACTCAAGAAAAAGAATTGGGTCCCGGGGAAATCGCCCTGGTAACTCCGGATGGCTACCAAACCCTGCAGGAACCCGGCGAAGAAATGAAAATCTGTAGCTTCTTGTGGGTATATTTCGGTTATCCCACCTCCACCTACGAAGGTGTGAATGTGGAACAGATGCGTTATAAATGCGGGGAACTTCTTGCGAAGCGTGACGATGTGCAGGCACACATGGTAGCAGGGGTACCTGATTCGGGAACTGCACACGCCGTGGGTTATGCCAATAAATCCGAAATTCCTTTTGCACGTCCCTTCATTAAATACACGCCCACCTGGGCCCGTTCCTTTATGCCTCAGGTGCAGACCGAACGAAACAAAATTGCAAAAATGAAGCTCATCCCCGTGGAAGAACTCATCCGTAATAAAGATATGGTTTTAATTGACGACTCCATCGTTCGCGGAACTCAGCTTCGGGAAACTGCTGAATTTTTATATAAGAGAGGTGCCAAACAGGTTCATATCCGTCCTGCTTGTCCTCCCATTATGTTCGGCTGTAAATACCTGAACTTTTCCCGTTCCGGCTCCGATATGGACTTAATTGCCCGTCGTATGATTGCCCTGCGCGAAGGTGACAACGTGGACGAAAAAACAATGGAAACCTACACCAATCCCGACCACGAAAACTACCAGGAAATGGTGGAAGCTATCCGCAAAGAAATGGGCTTCACCACCTTAAAATATCATCGCCTGGATGATATGGTGGAATCTATCGGCTTAGACAAATGTAAGTTATGCACATACTGTTGGGACGGCAAAGAATGCCCCGGGACTTGCAAGTAAAAACGGCGCATAACCGAATTATTTCACCCTCGACGTACAGCACGTACGCCTTCGGGACGGGTAAACCCTTGAAATACTTCAATTCTGCATCCGTTTTTCCATTACACTGATGTGTGTAAATTACTAAAAACTTCTATACTATATTAATAACAAAACTCCCGTCCAACATCGGACGGGAGTTTTTGTTTTTTGGTACTGAATTTTGGTAATGTATTTGGGCTAAGAAATTTGGATGCAGAATGAACGAAAGAAAGGCGAAGCCTATAAGCCCGAAGGCGTACAAAGGTACGTCGAGGGTTTGTTTCGTTCATAATGAAATGTTCTGCGCAAAATTGATAGACCAAATTAATCTTCTTCGGAACGTACGAACTTACTGTCTGCAATAACTTTTTCAGCCACGTTTGCAGGAGCTTCTTCGTAACGAACAAAGTCAAATTCAAATTTGCCTCTGCCCTGGGTCATGGAGCGCAGGTCGGTGGAGTATTTCGCCATTTCGGAAATGGGCACTTCTGCATCAATTTCCTGGAGCTTGGAATTTACGGGAGTCATACCCATAATTCTGCCGCGGCGTTTATTGATATCACCGATAACGTCACCCATGTAATCGTTGGGAACGATAACTTTTAATGCACCGATGGGTTCTAAGATGCAGGGCATTGCATCAGCTAAGCCTTTCATATAAGCTTTGTGAGCTGCCATTTTGAACGCCATTTCAGAAGAGTCAACGGGATGGTAGGAGCCGTCATACAGAGTAGCTTTCAAGCCAACCACGGGATAACCTGCCAGCACGCCGTGCAGGATGCTTTCTCTTAAACCTTTTTCCACAGCGGGGAAGTAGTTCTTGGGAACTGCACCGCCCACAACTCTTTCGCCAAAGATTAAATCGTCTTCTTCATGGGGTTCAAATTCAATCCAGCAATGACCGAACTGACCGTGACCGCCGGACTGTTTTTTATGTTTGCCTTCAGCGGAAACTTTACGTTTGATTTTTTCACGGTAAGCAACGATGGGTTCCTGTAATGTAAAGTCAACACCGAATCTGGTTTTTAATTTACTCTGAATCACTTCCAAATGCTGTTCGCCCACGCCGCATAAGATAAACTGACGGGTTTCTGCATCATTATAGTAGCTGATAGTGGGATCTTCTTCACGGAGTTTCGCCAAACCGGAACCGATTTTTTCTTCGTCTCCTTTTTCTTTGGACACGATAGCCATTTTCACGTGAGGAGTGGGTAATTTAATTTTCTTAACTTCTAATTTATCGTTCTTGGCAGCCAGGGTGTCGCCGGTTTTGGTAACGGCAAGTTTTGCCACGCAACCAATATCCCCTGCAATCAGTTCTTTGGTTTCTACCTGTTTTTTGCCTTTGGGTAAGTACAGTTTACCAATTTTTTCTTCTTTATCTCTTGTAATATTGTATAAGGTGGAATCAGCAGTTAATTTGCCGGACAATACTTTAAAGATAGAGAGTTTTCCAACAAAGGGGTCGGAAATGGTTTTGAATACGAATAATCTGGTGGGATCGGATTCTTTCATTTCCAGAACAACTTCTTCCTCGGTATCCAGATTGATAGCTTTTTCAGGTTTTGCTTCATCGGGAGAGGGGAAATAGTCTTTGATTGCGTTGAGTAAACCTTTGATACCGATATCGTGGGTACTGGAGCCGAACATAACGGGAGTGATTTCGCAGTTTGCAACACCTTTTCTCACAGCAGCCAGGATTTCTTCGGAAGAGAATTCTTCGCCTGCAAAATATTTATCCATCAAAGCTTCATCGGTTTCTGCGATTGCTTCATACATCTGGTCTTTGATGTCTGCGCAGGCAGCTCTCATAGGATCGGTAATCGGAATGTTTTCTTTGGTGGTAAAGTCTCTTGCACGGTCGTGAATCAAATCCACATAACCGGTTACGAAATTATCAACCTTTAAGGGCACATAGAAAGGAGCAACGGATTTACCGAACACTTCTTTTAACTGATTTACCACCTGAGTGTAGTTTGCATGTTCATCATCAATATCATTGATGTAGATAATTTTGGGCATATTTTTGCGTTCCGCATAGTCCCAGGCGTGTTCAGAACCAACGCCAACGCCGGATTTACCGCTTACCAAAATAACCACTGCGTCTGCAGCACGAAGACCGCAAGCCAATTCACCTTCAAAATCAAAAAAACCGGGAGTATCTATAATATTAATTTTTGTATCTTTCCATTCACCGCTGGAAATTGCAGTAGAGATTGAAATACCGCGTTTGATTTCTTCGGGGTTATAGTCCATAACGGTGTTACCGTCAACAATTTTACCCAGTCTGTCAATTTCCTTCATATTGAGAAGCATAGCTTCTGCCAATGCGGTTTTACCGCAGCCGCCGTGTGCAGCCAATGCGATGTTTCTGATGTTTTTTACATTGTAGTCCAAATGAACTCATCCTCTCTTTTTTGATCTTTTTGCAATCCAATAAAATACAAAATTCAAAACCCACGGAAAATCGGGCTTTCTTTTTATCCAAAAAATATGCGTATTCTTTCGCTTTGATGCCAAACATCGGTGGATGCAAAGCCGATTTTGTTGGGGAGAAACGGTATTTGATTGATGATAGTTTCATTATACAATATCTTTTTGAAAAAATCAACTGAAATTTGTACGATATTTTTCTATTTTTTTGTACAATTTCAACAAATACAAACAATTGGATAACAAAATAACTTTCATAAATGAAAAAAATTTAAAAAAAAGGCTTGACAATCTTGACTTTTAATGATATTATGATATAACCGCATTTTAATGGAAAAGTGTTCCTATTTATAAGTATATTTTATCGGATATTCTTAGAATATCGGGTAAAATAACTGGCAATTGTGCACGAAAGCATCGGTTTTTCTTCCCCCAAAAACGGAAGAGTCGGTGACTTCCATGAGGTAAATTTTTAGAAGAGGTGATTTTTGTGGTACATCCGGTCCGCTACGGCAATGTAGAGAGAATGAATTACTCCAAAATCGAAAACGTTCTGGAATTCCCCAATCTGATTGAAATTCAGAAAGATTCTTATGAATGGTTTATCAACCAGGGCATAAGAGATGTGTTTGAGAGCGTTTCCCCGATTGTGGATCATATGGACAAATACGTGCTGGAATTTGTTGACTACAGATTCGATGACAAGCCGAAGTACTCCGTTGCAGAGTCTAAGAAGAGAGAATCTACCTATTCCGTTCCCCTTCGCGTGCTGATGAGACTCATCAACAAAGAAACAGGCGAAGTGAAGGAACAGGAAATTTACATGGGTGAATTCCCGAAAATGACCGATTCCGGTACCTTCATTATCAACGGTGCGGAACGTGTTATCGTTAGCCAGGTTGTTCGTTCTCCCAGCATCTATTTTGAAATGCAGAGAGACAAATCCGGGAAAGAACTCTATCTTTCCACTATGATTCCCAACCGTGGTGCGTGGATTGAATTCGAAACCGATTCCAACGATGTGCTCTCTGTTCGTATCGACAGAACCAGAAAAATCGTTGCCACCATCCTGTTAAAAGCATTGGGCTATGCTACCAATCATGAGATTGCTGAACTTTTTGATCACGATCCCTTAATCGTGAACACTTTAGAAAAAGACCCGGCGAAAAACACCGAAGAAGCAATTATCAAGATTTATGAAAAATTAAGACCCGGCGAACCTGCTTCCTTTGAAAATGCGAAAAAACTGATTTTAGATTTACTGTCTGACCCCAAACGTTATGACATTGCAAGAGTGGGCAGATATAAATTCGATAAAAAACTGTCTTACTATCTGCGTGTTTCCGGCAGAGTATTGGCAAGAGATGTTGTTTGTCCTGAAACCGGTGAAATTTTAGGCTCCCAGGGAGACTTAATCACTGAAGAAATGGCAAAAGAGTTTGACCGTTCTCCCGTAAACGCTGTTTACCTGAAATTGGATGACGGTTCCGAACTGAAGGTAATCTCCAACAACACTTGTGACATTACCTATTTCTTCCCCAAGGCAGACACCAAAATCATCAACGAAAAAGTACACTACGGCCTGCTCAAACCTATTCTGGATTCTGATTTATCCGATAAGGAAAAACTGCAGGAAGTGTATCGCCAGAAACATGTTTTAATTACCAAAACTGTTACCACCGACGATATCGTTGGTACCGTGAGCTATCATATCTGTATTGCAAAAGGCGTTGGTACCACTGATGATATCGACCATCTGGGTAACCGTAGAATCCGTTCTGTGGGCGAACTGCTCCAGAACCAGGTTAGAGTTGGTTTGGCAAGACTGGAACGTGTGGTTCGTGAAAGAATGACCGTTCAGCAGGAAACCGACATTTTAACTCCCCAGACTTTAGTAAACGTGCGTCCCGTATATGCAGCAATGAAAGAATTCTTCGGAAGCTCTCAGCTGTCTCAGTTCATGGACCAGACCAACCCCTTAGCAGAGTTAACTCATAAGAGAAGACTTTCTGCATTAGGTCCCGGCGGTTTGTCCAGAGACCGTGCAGGCTTCGAAGTGCGTGACGTTCATCATTCCCATTACGGCAGAATGTGTCCCATTGAAACCCCTGAAGGACCCAACATCGGTCTGATTAACTGTCTGTCCACTTATGCAAAAGTGAACGAATACGGTTTTATGGAATCTCCCTACCGTAAGATTGATAAGAAAAAGAAAAAAGTTACCAACATCGTAGAATACTTAACTGCAGATGTGGAAGATAACTATATCATTGCTCAGGCAACCGAACCCCTGGATTCCAAAGGGTACTTCGTAAACGAAAAGGTAACTGCAAGATTCAGAGAAAACATCATCGAAGTTGACCGTGACCGTGTTGACTATATGGATGTTTCTCCCAAACAGCTGGTATCCGTTGCAACTGCAATGATTCCCTTCTTAGAAAACGACGACGCGAACCGTGCGCTGATGGGCTCCAACATGCAGAGACAGGCTGTTCCGCTGTTGAAACCCGATAGCCCCATTGTTGGTACCGGTATGGAATACAATGCAGCTGTTGACTCCGGTGTTGTAGTAGTAGCACAGGAAGACGGTATTGTTACCTCCGTAGACGGTGATCACGTTGTGGTGAAAACCGACGAAGGGGAAGAAAAGAACTACGAACTTATCAAGTTCAAACGTTCCAACCAGAGCACCTGCTTAAACCAGCGTCCCGTTGTTGCTACCGGTGACAGAGTGACCAAAGGCACCGTTATTGCAGACGGTCCTTCCACCGACCACGGTGAAACTGCGCTGGGTAAAAACGCATTGATCGGCTTTATGACCTGGGAAGGTTATAACTACGAGGATGCTATCTTAATTAACGAACGACTCATCAGAGATGACGTATATACTTCCATTCATATTGAAAAATATGAAATTGAAGCAAGAGATACCAAACTGGGTCCTGAAGAAATCACCAGAGACATTCCCAATGTTGGTGAAGACGCTTTAAAAGACTTAGACGAAAGAGGTATCATCCGCATTGGTGCCGAAGTAAAACCCGGTGACGTGTTAGTTGGTAAAGTTTCTCCCAAAGGGGAAACCGAGCTGACCAGCGAAGAACGTCTGCTCAGAGCAATCTTCGGTGAAAAAGCAAGAGAAGTGAGAGACACCTCCTTAAGAGTGCCTCACGGCGAATGCGGTACCATTATTGATGTAAACGTATTTACCCGTGAAAACGGTGACGAAATGTCTCCCGGCGTAAATATGATTGTCCGTGTCAACATCGCTCAGAAGAGAAAGATCTCCGTTGGGGATAAAATGGCGGGTCGTCACGGTAACAAAGGGGTTATTTCCAGAGTTCTTCCCGAAGAAGATATGCCCTTCTTACCCGACGGAAGACCGCTGGATATCGTATTGAATCCCTTGGGCGTACCTTCCCGTATGAATATCGGTCAGGTATTGGAAGTGCATCTGGGCTATGCTGCAAAAGCATTAGGCTGGAAGATTGCAACTCCCGTATTTGACGGTGCAGTGGAAGAAGATATCGTAGCTGCATTTGAACAGGCAGGTATCGGTTATAATGAAGAACTCCTGCCCGAATACGAAAGAAGAGAAGCAGAATTCCGTAAGGAAAAAGCAAAATTCGAAAAAGCAAAAGCAAAAATGTCTCCCGAAGAGTATAAAGAAGCCGAAATGGAAATTATGCTCAAAGAGACCGAATTAAAAGAATTCAAGGGCAAGGTTTATGACGGTAAAACCGTTTTATACGACGGTAGAACCGGGGAACCTTTCGACAACCGTGTAACCGTTGGTTATATGTATTACCTGAAGTTGCATCACTTGGTTGACGATAAGATTCATGCCCGTTCCACCGGTCCTTATTCCTTAGTAACTCAGCAGCCTCTGGGCGGTAAAGCTCAGTTCGGTGGTCAGAGATTCGGGGAAATGGAAGTTTGGGCGCTGGAAGCATACGGCGCTGCTCACACCCTGCAGGAAATCCTCACCGTGAAGTCCGACGATATTGTGGGACGTGTGAAGACTTACGAGTCTATCGTTCGCGGTGTGAATGTTCCCAAGCCGGGCGTACCGGAATCCTTTAAAGTATTGATCAAGGAACTTCAGTCCTTAGGTCTGAATATGAAGGTGTACGATAAAGATAACGAAGAAATCAACTTGAAAGACACCTACAACGATGATGACACTCATCCGATCAGACAGATTGAAAACGAAGACGACTTGATTCAGTATGCGGAACGAACTGACTTCGCAAAAGAAGACGAGGAAGAAGATGACGATTTCGTTGAGGTAACCGATTTACCCGAAGATGACCATCTGATTCCCGAAGACGAATCCGACTTTATTGAGGACGATGAAGATATCGACACTATTTTAGCAGAACACGAAGAAAGTATTGATGATATTTTAGACGATATTGAATCGTAATGACTTTACCTGTCCCCGAGGCCTTGGGGCTTCGGGGCAGGTGCTTACATGATTACAGGAAAATCGGGTAAAACTTTAGTAAAGGATGAGAGTCAATGTCAAATATGGAATTAAATACAAGCGAAGTAAAAAAAGACACCAAGGTAGAATTCAACAGCTTTGAGTCCATCAAGGTTGGTTTGTGTTCTCCTGAAGACGTGTTGGAATGGTCTTACGGGGAAGTTAAAAAGCCCGAAACCATCAATTACAGAACCCAGAAACCGGAAAAAGACGGTTTGTTCTGTGAAAGAATCTTTGGCCCCACCAGAGACTGGGAATGTCACTGCGGTAAGTACAAAAGAATTCGCTATAAAGGCGTAGTTTGTGACCGTTGTGGTGTTGAAGTAACCAAATCTAAAGTAAGACGTGAAAGAATGGGTCATATCACTTTGGCAACTCCCGTTTCTCACATCTGGTATTTTAAAGGTATTCCTTCCAGAATGGGTCTTCTTTTGGATATTTCTCCCAAATATTTAGAAAACGTATTATATTTTGCATCTTATATTGTAACCGATCCCGGTAAAAACACCGACCTTTCTTTAAACCAGATTCTGTCTAACGCAGAATACCAGGAAGCAAGAGAAAAATACGGTGATAAATTCCAGGCGGGTATGGGTGCAGAAGCAGTTCAGACTCTGCTTCGCAACTTAGATTTAGATAAATTATCTCAGGAATTAAAAGACGAAATCGCTTCCACCTCCGGTCAGGGACAGAAGCGTACAAAACAGATGAAACGTCTGGAAGCAGTGGAATCCTTCCGTCTGTCCGGCAATAAACCCGAATGGATGGTTCTGGAAGTTCTGCCTGTTATTCCGCCTGATTTAAGACCTATGGTGCAGTTAGACGGTGGCAGATTTGCTGCTTCCGACTTAAACGATTTATACAGACGTGTTATCAACCGTAACAACCGTCTGAAAAAACTGTTGGAATTAAATGCACCTGAAATTATCGTAAGAAACGAAAAGAGAATGCTTCAGGAAGCGGTTGATGCCTTGATTGATAACGGCCGTCGCGGTAAACCCGTAACCGGTCCCGGCAACCGTCCCTTAAAATCTCTTTCCGATTTATTAAAAGGGAAACAGGGTCGTTTCCGTCAGAACTTATTGGGTAAACGTGTTGACTATTCCGGCCGTTCCGTTATCGTTGTTGGCCCCGAACTGAAAATCTATCAGTGCGGTCTGCCCAAAGAAATGGCGTTGGAACTGTTCAAACCTTTCGTGATGAAACGTTTGCACGATTCCGGCAAAGCACACAACATCAAATCTGCAAAGAGAATGGTTGAACGTGTGAATGACGAAGTGTGGGATATTTTAGCAGAGGTTATCAAAGAACATCCCGTTCTGTTAAACCGTGCGCCCACTCTGCATAGACTGGGTATCCAGGCATTCGAACCCGTTTTGGTAGACGGAAAAGCAATCCGTCTGCACCCGCTTGTTTGTACCGCATACAACGCGGACTTCGACGGTGACCAGATGGCAGTTCACGTTCCCTTGTCTGCAGAAGCTCAGGCAGAAGCAAGATTTTTAATGCTCTCTGCAAATAACTTGTTAAAACCCCAGGATGGTAAACCTGTTACCGTTCCTACTCAGGATATGATTTTAGGTAGCTATTACCTGACCATCGTGAATGAAGACGAACCCGGCGTGGGCAAAGCTTTCTCCAGCTTCGATGAAGCTATGCTGGCTTATGAAAACGGCGTAGTTGGTCTGCATGCACCCATCAAGGTAAGAAGCACCAAAGAAATCAACGGCAAAACCTATTCCAAAGTGCTGGATGTAACCGTGGGAAGAATCATCTTCAACAGCTACATTCCTCAGGACTTAGGCTTTGTGGACAGAACCAACGAAGATACCATTTTGGATCTGGAAGTTCAGTTCAATGCCGACAAGAAAGCACTGGGCAAAATCATTGAAAAATGTATTGAAGTTCACGGTATCACCGAAACTGCAGTAGTGCTGGACGATATCAAAGCAAACGGTTACAAATACTCCACCCGCGGTGCAATCACCGTTGGTGTTGCCGATATGGAAGTTCCCATTACCAAATGGAAACTGATTCATGAAACCGAAGATAAGATTAAAGACGTTGAAAAGAAATTCAAACGTGGTCTGTTAACTGAAGATGACAGATACAACAAGGTAATCGACCTGTGGACCAACACCATTGATGATGTTACCGATGCGCTGATGGATAACTTAAAAGCTACCAACCCCATCTTTATGATGGCGGACTCCGGTGCCCGTGGTAGTAAGAGCCAGATTCGTCAGTTAGCAGGTATGCGTGGTCTGATGGCGGATACCTCCGGTAAAACCGTTGAAATCCCCATCCGTGCAAACTTCCGTGAAGGTCTGAACGTTTTGGAATACTTCATTTCTTCTCACGGTGCTCGTAAAGGTCTTGCCGATACCGCACTCAGAACCGCTGACTCCGGTTACTTAACCAGAAGACTGGTTGACGTTTCCCAGGATGTGATCATCCGTGAAACCGACTGTGGTTCTCACGACGGTCTGGACGTGGAAGCAATCAAAGGTATCGAACCCTTACACGAAAGACTCATCGGCAGATATTTAATCAACGATTTCTGTGATCCTGCAACCGGCGAAGTAATTTGCGATACCGACACTATGATTTCTAAAGCCAAAGCTTTGGAAATTGAAAAAGTGTGCGAAGCAAACAATATTAAATCCGTTAAAATCCGTTCCGTACTGGGTTGTAAATCCAAAATCGGTGTTTGTGCAAAATGTTACGGTGCAAACCTTGCCAGCGGTGCTCCCATTTCTATCGGGGAAGCAGTTGGTATCATTGCAGCACAGTCCATCGGTGAACCCGGTACCCAGTTAACCATGAGAACCTTCCACACCGGTGGTGTTGCGGGTGGCGATATTACCCAGGGTCTTCCCAGAGTTGAAGAACTCTTTGAAGCAAGAAAACCCAAGGGCTGTACCGAAATTTCCGAACTGTCCGGTAAGGTTAGTGTGGTAACCGATCATAAGAGAGAAGTTACCGTTGTGTCCGATGAGGGCGAAGCAAAAACCTACAAAATTCCTTACGGTTCTCAGATTAAAGTTACCGACGGCAGCTTCATTGAAGCCGGCGATCCCTTAACTGAAGGTCCCATCAATCCTCACGATGTCTTAAAAATCAAAGGCAAATTCTCCGTTTGGGAATACTTGATTTCCGAAGTGCAGAGAGTTTACCGCCTCCAGGGGGTTGATATCAACGATAAGCATATCGAAGTAATTGTTCGTCAGATGATGAGAAAAATCCGCGTGGATGACAATGGGGACACCAACCTGTTCCCCGGTTCCTTAGTGGATATGGTAGAATTCAACGAACAGAACGAAAAAGTGAAAGCAGAAGGCGGCAAAGAAGCTGTGGGTGAAGTTACCTTATTAGGTATCACCAAAGCATCCTTGGCAACCGATTCCTTCTTATCTGCAGCATCCTTCCAGGAAACCACCAAGGTTTTAACCGATGCAGCAATCAAAGGAAAAATCGACCCGCTTAACGGCTTAAAAGAAAACGTTATCTTAGGTAAACTGATTCCCGCAGGTACCGGTATGCAGAAATATCAGGACACTGAATATGAAGCAAACCAGGCAACTGTTTTGGAAGAAGAACCTGTTCTGGTAGCAGAAGAAGCGTAATTGATGTTTGGAATCCATCATCGGAAATCGTCAAAAGATTTCCGATGATGGGCTTTCGTTTCTATTTGGAAGAAAAAAATAAAAAAATTCATAAAGATATTGACATTTTGACTTTTTCGTGCTAATATATCATATTAGAAAGTGGTGTGTTCTTATGCTTTCGGAGTTGTCCGGTGAGCAAAAATTAGTTGGAATCAAACAGTGTACCAAGGCAGTGGAAGAGGGAACTGTATCTTTGGCTTATGTGGCAAAAGATGTGGCACCCACCATCTTGGAACCCTTCTTACGGCTGTGTTCCGGGAAGAACATCCCCGTTACTGAAATTGCCACCAAAAAGGAATTGGGTGAGCTTTGCGGGATTGACGTAAAGGCATCTGTTGCAGTGGTGTTGAAACAGTAAATTTTAAAAAAATGTGTAAAAATTGTAAGGGAGTAGTCTGCCCTTGCACCTATTTTATTTGTGCCAATCCGCTTGTTTTTGCGATTTTTCGTTTGAAAAAATCGTGAAAACAGGCAGATTGCCTGGTAGAACATTTTAATTTTTATGAAAGGAGAAACAAGATGCCCACATTCAGCCAATTAGTTAGAAAAGGCAGACAGGTAGCTGTTACCAAGTCTACTGCTCCTGCTCTTCAGAAAGGTATGAACACCTTGAAAAAGCAGGCAACTGACATTTCCTCCCCCCAGAAAAGAGGAGTATGTACAGCTGTTAAAACCATGACTCCTAAAAAGCCTAACTCTGCACTGCGTAAAATTGCCAGAGTAAGACTGACCAATGGTATTGAAGTGTCTGCGTACATCCCCGGCATCGGTCATAACCTGCAGGAACACAGCGTTGTTATGATCAGAGGCGGCAGAGTAAAAGACTTACCCGGTGTTAGATATCATATCATCCGTGGTACCTTAGATACTCAGGGTGTTGCAAACAGAAATCAGTCCAGATCCAAATACGGCGCTAAAAGACCGAAAAAAGCTGCGAAATAATAAAGCTGCTTAACTTATTTGGAAAACTTATTCGTACTTTGTACGAGAACCAACTAAATAGTGCAAGTGCGAATCTTCATAAAATTAAGATGTTCGTCACCAGCACTAACAAGATAAGCCTGAAAATGGTGAAGCTTGAGTACCCGATAATATTATTATGATTTATCCTTAGAAAGGGGGAAGTACAGTGCCGAGAAGAGGTAATGTAGTAAAAAGAGACGTTTTACCCGATCCGTTGTACAATGATAAAATCGTAACCAGATTAATCAACAACGTTATGATTGACGGTAAAAAAGGTGTAGCCCAGAAAATTGTTTATGGTGCGTTTGAAATTGTTCAGGAAAAAACCGGAAAAGAACCCTTATCCGTGTTCTTAGAAGCAATGAACAATGTTATGCCTGTATTAGAAGTTAAAGCAAGACGTGTGGGTGGTGCTACCTATCAGGTGCCCATCGAAGTTCGTCCTGACAGAAGACAGACTTTAGGCTTAAGATGGATTACTCTGTATTCCAGAAAACGTAGCGAAAGAACCATGAAAGAAAGACTGGCTAACGAAATCTTAGACGCTATCAACAGCACCGGCGGTGCAGTTAAGAAAAGAGACGAAATGCATAAAATGGCAGAAGCTAACAAAGCATTCTCTCATTACAGATTCTAATTTTTTATTAGCAAGTTGAAAATTGGGCACAGCGGGAAAAAATTTCCCGTTTGCCTTTACTCCAAGAAAGGAAGTGAGTAAAGCATGGCAAGAGAATTTTCTTTAGAAAAAACCAGAAATATCGGTATTATGGCTCATATCGATGCAGGTAAGACCACTACTACCGAACGTATTTTATACTATACCGGTCGTGTTCATAAAATTGGTGAAACCCACGAAGGTTCCGCAACTATGGACTGGATGGCTCAGGAACAGGAAAGAGGTATTACCATTACCTCCGCTGCTACCACTGCTCAGTGGAAAGGCCACAGAATCAACATCATCGATACTCCCGGTCACGTTGACTTCACCGTTGAAGTACAGCGTTCTTTAAGAGTATTGGACGGTTCCGTTACCGTATTCTGTGCAAAAGGTGGCGTTGAACCTCAGTCTGAAACCGTTTGGAGACAGGCTGACGATTACAAAGTTCCGAGAATGGCTTATGTAAACAAGATGGATATCATGGGTGCCAACTTCTACAACGTTGTTGACATGATGAAAGACAGACTTGGCTGTAATGCTGTTCCGATTCAGCTGCCTATCGGCGCAGAAGATACCTTTGTTGGTATTATCGACCTGGTAGAAATGAATGCTCATGTATATTATGATGACATGGGTCAGGACTTAAGAATTGAAGACATTCCCGCAGATATGAAAGACAAAGCAGATGAATTCCGCGCAAACTTATTAGAAGCTGTTGCAGAAACTTCTGAAGAGTTAATGGAAAAATATCTGATGGAAGAAGAAATTACCACTGCAGAAATCAAAGAAGCTCTCCGTAAAGGAACTCTGGATAATACCATCGTTCCCGTACTGTGTGGTACTTCTTACAGAAACAAAGGCGTTCAGCTGCTCTTAGACGCAGTTATCGACTATATGCCTGCTCCGACTGATATCGAAGCAATCAAAGGTATCAATCCCGATACCGATGAACCCACCACTAGACCTTCTTCTGATGAAGAACCCTTCTCTGCGTTGGCGTTCAAAATTATGACCGACCCCTTTGTTGGTAAACTCTGCTTCTTCAGAGTTTATTCCGGTACTATCGATGCAGGTTCCACTGTATTGAACTCTACCAAAGGTCATAAAGAAAGAATCGGTAGAATTCTGCAGATGCATGCAAACCACAGACAGGATATTGAAAAAGTATATTCCGGTGATATTGCTGCTGCAGTTGGTCTGAAAAACACCACTACCGGTGACACTCTGTGTGTTGATTCTGCACCCGTTATCTTAGAATCTATGGAATTCCCGGATCCCGTTATCCGTGTAGCAATTGAACCCAAAACCAAAGCAGGTCAGGAAAAAATGGGTATCGCTTTAGCAAAATTAGCTGAAGAAGATCCCACTTTCAAAACCTACACCGATGAAGAAACCGGCCAGACCATTATTGCAGGTATGGGCGAATTACACTTGGAAATCATCGTTGACCGTCTGTTACGTGAATTCAAAGTAGAAGCTGATGTTGGTAAACCTCAGGTATCCTACAAAGAAACCATCCGTAAAGAAGTTAACGTTGAACAGAAATACGCTAGACAGTCCGGTGGTAAAGGTCAGTACGGTCACTGTAAAATTATCGTTGAACCCATGGATCCCGGTTTTGGTTACGAATTCGTTAACAAAATCGTTGGTGGTGCTATTCCGAAGGAATACATCCCCGCAGTTGATGCAGGTATCCAGGGCGCAATGCAGACCGGTGTACTGGCAGGTTACAACGTTGTAGACGTTAGAGTAACCTTATACGATGGTTCTTACCACGAAGTTGACTCTTCTGAAATGGCGTTCAAGATTGCCGGTTCTATGGCATTCAAAGAAGCTTGCAGAAAAGGTAACCCCGTTCTGTTAGAGCCCATCATGAAGGTTGTTGTAGTTGTTCCCGAAGATTACATGGGCGACGTTATGGGTGACTTAAACTCCCGTCGTGGTCAGATCCAGGGTATGGAAGCAAGAACCGGTGGTGTTCAGAACATCACTGCACATGTTCCGCTTTCCGAAATGTTTGGTTACGCAACCGACTTACGTTCCAAAACTCAGGGTAGAGGTCAGTACTCTATGGAACCTTCTCACTTCGACGAAGTGCCGAAGTCCATTGCAGAAAAAATCGTTGCTACCAGAGCGAAAAAGGACGAAGAATAATCTTTATTTCGATTAAAAAAATTATTTATACAAAAATCTTGAAGCAAAGCTTCACGAAGGAGGAAACTATCAATGGCAAAAGCTAAATTCGAAAGAAGCAAACCGCACGTTAACATTGGTACTATCGGCCACGTTGACCACGGTAAAACTTCCTTAACCGCTGCTATCACTAAAGTTCTGGCATTAAAAGGTCAGGCTCAGTACGAAGCTTACGATCAGATCGACAAAGCTCCCGAAGAAAGAGAAAGAGGTATCACCATTTCTACCGCTCACGTAGAATATGAAACCGACGCTAGACACTACGCTCACGTTGACTGCCCCGGCCATGCTGACTATGTTAAAAACATGATCACCGGTGCTGCTCAGATGGACGGCGCTATCTTAGTTGTATCTGCTGCTGACGGTCCGATGCCCCAGACCAGAGAACACATCCTGCTGTCTCGTCAGGTAGGCGTTCCCTATATCGTAGTATTCATGAACAAAGCTGACCAGGTTGACGATCCCGAATTACTGGAATTAGTTGAAATGGAAATCAGAGAACTGTTAAATGAATATGAATTCCCCGGTGATGATATTCCGATCGTTAGCGGTTCCGCTTTAGTAGCATTAGAATGTGCTTCTGACGACCCGAACGCTCCCGAATATGCTCCCGTTTTAGCATTAATGAACGAAGTTGACGCTTACATTCCCACTCCGGAAAGAAAAGCTGATCTGCCCTTCTTAATGCCCGTTGAAGACGTATTCACCATTACCGGTCGTGGTACTGTTGCTACCGGTAGAGTTGAAAGAGGTCAGTTAAAATTAAACGATGAAGTTGAACTGGTTGGTCTGGCTGAAGAAGCTAGAAAAATCGTTGTTACCGGTATCGAAATGTTCAGAAAATTACTGGACTAT
>JAZOQZ010000019.1:0-23521 GCA_045656345.1 Clostridia bacterium | reverse complement strand
CGGTTTGATTTTAGCGTCACTGGTTCCTGTTCTGATGATGCGATATGAAAAAATCAGATTTGCATTTTCTTATATTGGCATCAGTTTTCTTGCTTGTGTCTGGCTATATGGCACCACTTTGGGGGCATATTTTATGATTGGGGACATGATGAAGACTCTTTTACATTGTCCGTTTGCTACTTTTGACAGCATTTATTACTTCGTTTTTGTATTCTTGCTAGGTTCTGCCATCGGAACGGTGGTATCGTTTGTGATGAATGCCATGAGAAATAAAGGCTAATCAAAAAATCGGAGGATTTTTCGTATGATAAAATTTGGAAATGATTGGGATATTGTGTTAAAAGGAGAGTTTGATAAACCTTATTATCTGAAACTGCGTTCCTTTTTGGTGGAGGAATATTCCAATCACGTTGTTTATCCTGATATGTATGATATTTTTAACAGTCTGAAACTGACCTCCTATTCGGATGTAAAAGCAGTGATTATCGGTCAGGATCCCTATCACGGCAGAGGGCAGGCACACGGACTTTCCTTTTCGGTAAAAAAAGGAATCGATATTCCACCCTCACTTATGAATATCTATAAAGAATTACATAATGACTTAGGTTGCAAAATTCCCCGTAACGGTTTTTTGGAAAAATGGGCAAAGCAGGGCGTTCTGCTTTTGAACAATGTACTTACCGTTCGTGAAAATCAGCCTAATTCTCATAAAGGTTGCGGCTGGGAAGAGTTTACCGATCAGGTGATTCGTATGTTGAACGGCAGAGAGAAACCCATCGTGTTTATTTTGTGGGGTGCCAACGCCAAAACCAAAGAAAAACTGATCACTGCACCTCAGCATCTGATTTTAAAGGCTGCACATCCCAGTCCCTTATCTGCTTATAACGGTTTTTGGGATTGTAAGCATTTTTCCAAGACCAATCAGTTCTTGCAAATGACAGGGCAGACTCCCATTGACTGGCAAATTGAAGACGATGCAGACAATTTGCCTGAATTATTAATATAATATCGAAAAGACAGTAAGGGGTGAATTCAATGTTTGATTTTCAAAATAAAGTGGCGGTTGTAACAGGTGGCGCACAAGGAATCGGCAAGCATATTGCAGAAGAATTTTTAAAATATGGTGCCACAGTATGTGTTATTGACCTTCAGGAAAACGAATATTTTAAAGGCGATCTTGCCAATCAACAAACATTGGAAGCTTTTTGTGAAAAAGTGATCAGAGATTTTGGTAAAGTGGATTTTCTGATCAATAATGCAGCCCCGAAAATGTGTGGCGTGCAGGGCGGAAGCTATGAAGAATTTGAATATGCCCTGAAGGTTGGGGTAACAGCACCTTTCTATTTGGCAAAGCTATTTGCACCTTATTTCACCCAAGGAGCCAGCATTGTCAATATTTCGTCATCTCGTGACAGAATGAGTCAACCGCAAACAGAAAGTTATACAGCGGCAAAAGGTGGAATTTCTGCTCTTACGCATGCACTTGCTGTCAGCTTTTCGGGGAAGGTAAGAGTGAATTCTGTTTCACCCGGCTGGATTGATACCACGGGAGCTGATTATGCAGGTTCTGATGCCATTCAGCAACCTGCAGGCAGAGTAGGGAATCCGTCTGATATTGCCAATATGGTATTGTATCTGTGTTCGGATTATGCAGGATTTATTACCGGTGAAAATATTTGTATTGACGGCGGTATGACCAAACAGATGATTTACCACGGGGATTTTGGTTGGAACCTTAACAAATAGGGTGAGAAAACGCCATATCACGCGGTTTTTAACACTATTTTTCGATAAAATACAAACAATTCAAAAAAATTTAAAAAAATTTGAAAAAAGTATTGACAAACGAAAAGTTATTTGCTATAATATCACTCGTTGGTTGGCTGCCGTAGCTCAGTAGGTAGAGCGCATCCTTGGTAAGGATGAGGTCATGGGTTCAACTCCCATCGGGAGCTCCATAAAATCCGCATACGAATGTATGCGGATTTTTTCATTTTGTTAACACTTTTTCGTGTCATCTTGCTTTTCACATTGCAGGATGCTATACTGATCATAAGAATCAGGACACGAAAGGAGTCGTGTTATGAAGAAAATTATTTGTTTTTGTTTCATTTTAATGATTTTGTTCGGTCTTAATGCTTTGGCTGAAAGTGACGGTACTTCCCGTCATATTTATTCCACAGATATTTTGGCTTTTGTGAACGGAAAGCCGATAGAGGGCTATAATATTGGTGGAAGAACTGTTGTGATTGCTGAGGAGTTAATTGGCTATGGATTTGCTGTGAGATATAACGATGAGCTTCGTATGCTGGAGATTGATTCGGATTTTACCATGGGTGATATTGAACCGGGACCGATCGAAAGAGGCAAGGTGGGGCAAATTCTCGGCAATGTTTATGAAACCGATATTAAAACTTATTATAACGGTATCCTGATTGAAGGCTATAACATCGGCGGAAGAACTGCTGTTTGTCTGGAGGACTTGGGCGATACCGCAAATAGTCCCAATGCTCCTTATGGTTATTCTGATTATCTTGGAAAAAGCGTTTGGGATGCGGATAACCGAACCATCAGCTTTGAATCTTATCTTCAAAATGAAACCAGTATTCTGGGAGTAACCAAAGTGTATCACAGATTCAAAGATAACGTGATTTATACATTTTCTGATGAGTTTCAAAACTGGAGTGAATTTTCTGACAAGGTGGAAAAAGAATACACCGGGAAATACACATACAGTTCCGGAATGGGTGCATCCAGATACACATTGAATCCTTTGTATTTTGATTATCACGGGGAACAGATTGCGATAGGGACTGTTGTGCAAAATCCCAACAATCCCTATCATGATGCCTTGATGCATATTGAAAATCCTGCTTTGGTGATTGAAATGATAAAAACCTACAAAGCGCCTCAAAAAACACACGATGAAGCAAAAGCATATTTTTCGGAAAATTATCAGATTCTCAAAGAAATTGAAAACGATAACTACACTGTTTTAATGGCTGAAAACGATACAGACGGATTTGTGCTGGTGTATATCAATAAGCAAGGTGGATACGTTACAGACAGTGGGTTGAATCCGTACTATGACGGAAAAACAGAAATGTGGTTTGATGAGTCTTCGGATGATACAAAGTCTAATATTGTTATATTCAGTGAATTTCCATCCGATGCACTTAATCAAATTCCATCAGATATTATTATGATTGATTTGGATTTATATGATTATGAATAGTAGCATGGTTTTTTGTTTATGCATACTATGGTAAAAGAATCTTAAAAAAGGAGTAGTAAGAATGTCTAAACAATATTTTGTGTGTTTATATGGCGGAGCATCCGACAAAATTGCGGATGTTCATAAAGATGCTGTAAAAGAATTGTGCGGGAACTTAGCAAAACAAGGTTTTTCTCTGGTGTACGGTGCAGGTGCTACCGGTTGTATGGGTGCTGCTGCCGAAGGCTTTCGGAAAAACGGCGGCTATATTATGGGGGTAACTCCTCGCTTTATGGGCGATTTTGAGCATATTTACGATTGTGATAACACCATCAAAGTAGATACAATGGCGGAACGTAAAACTTTAATGGAAAAACACGCAGATTTATATCTGATTGCACCCGGCGGTATTGGCACGATGGACGAATTTTTCCAGATTATTACGCTCAAATATTTAGAACAGATGGAAACACCCATCGTGATTTTAAATTTAGACGGTTTTTATGACAGTCTATTAGCTCTTTTGGATAGTTTAATTGCCCAAAAAGCAGCAGGGGAAAAAATCCTCACCTTATTTGATGTGGTGACAGATATTCACGATGAAAAACTGACTTCGCTTTTGGAAACCTTAAAACAGTAAATACATGAGGACATTATGATTCAATTTAGAAAAGCAACAAGAAACGATATCGAAAGAATCTGGGAAATTTATTTAGAAAACCATATTGAGGAAGAAGAGGGCAGAGCTGTTATCGGTTGGAATCGTCATATTTATCCCGTAAAAGCCACTGCTGAGGCGGCACTTTTGCGAGATGATTTGTTTGTTATGGAAGATGAATCGGAAGTAATGGGGACAGCGGTTATCAACCAGGAGCAGATGGATGTGTATCCCCTGGGGAACTGGCAATATGATGCCGCTAAGGATAAGATTATGGTGCTTCATACACTGGTTATTTCTACCAAAGCATCAGGAAAAGGCTATGCCAAACAATTTGTTGCTTTTTATGAGCAGTACGCTAAGGAGAACGGTTGTCCCTATCTTCGGATGGATACCAATGAACGAAATGTACGAGCAAGAGCCATGTATGAAAAGTTAGGCTACAAAGAAATCGGAATCGTTCCCTGTGTGTTTCATTCTATGACAGGCATCAATATGGTGCTTTTGGAAAAGAAAGTATAAAACTGAAAAAGGATACAAAAAAATGAAAATTGTCATTCAAAGAGTATTAGAAGCAAGTGTTAAAATTGACGGTAACATTCACGGACAAATCGGAAAAGGATATTTACTTCTCATCGGTGTTTCCAACGAGGATACCAAAGAAATTGCAGATAAAATGCTGGAAAAAACCGCAAAGCTCCGCATTTTTGAAGATGAAAACGGAAAAACCAACTTAAGTATTTCTGATGTGGGTGGAGAAGTGCTGGCGGTTTCACAGTTTACGCTGTATGCCGACTGCAAAAAAGGGAACCGACCCAGCTTTATTAATGCCGGGAAACCCGATATGGCGGAGGAATTATACCTATATATGTTGGATAAATGCCGTGAATTGTTTGGCAAAGTACAGTGCGGAAAATTCGGTGCCGATATGAAAGTTTCATTAATAAACGACGGACCTTTCACCATTGTGCTGGATAGTAATGAAATTCTGTAGGAATAAGAATATGAAGAAGAAATTTTTATTATTTGATGTAGACAGAACCCTTTTGGATTTTGACCGTTCCGAAGCAGAGGCAATCAAAAATACACTTTTGCATTTTTCTTTGCCTGCAAACGAGGAAATCTGCAAACGTTATCCTGCAATCAACGAAATGCTGTGGGAAGAGTTTGAAAAAGGAACGATAGAAAAGGCAACCATTTTATATCGCCGTTTTGATATTTTGTTTTCGGAATTTGGTATTACTTTTGACTCCAAAGAGTTCGATGCTTATTATCGCACGGATTTGTCCAAACACGCTTTTTTGATAGATGGTGCAAAAGAACTTTTGTTATCGCTAAAATCAAAAAAATATCAGATTCATTATGTGACAAACGGCACCGCAGGAGTGCAGTATCCCAGATTGAAACAGTCAGGATTAGATACTTTGGCTGACGGCATTTTCTTATCAGAAGAAATTGGCTATCAGAAACCCGAAAAAGCATTTTTTGATCTGGTATTTCCCCAAATTCCTGATTTCAAATTGGAAGAGGCTATTATCATTGGGGATTCGCTTTCTTCCGATATGAAAGGCGGGGAAAATGTGGGATTGGATACCATGTGGTACAATCCGAAAAAAGTGCCAAACCGTTTGAATATTCCTGTTACATATGAAGTGACCGATTTTTGTCAAATCGAAAGCATTTTAGACAGTATGGGAGGCTGATATTATGAAAAAATTGATAGCAGTTTTTGTTGTAGTTTCTACACTGTTGTTATCGTGTCTGCCTGTATGGGCAGGGGACATTCCCGAAGCACTAAGCTATGAAGACGATGCGAAAGTTTTTATCGGAACACTTTTAAATTGTTTTGATTCTCCTATGGGGAGCAAAGATGTCACAGTGCTTCCCACCTTCAAAATCAAAGGAGATGTGGAAATTGGTGTTGACGATACTTACGAAGGTTGCTATTTTCCCAATCAGGAACCCAAAATCGGGGCTGAATATTTTTTTGGCTGGCTCAGTAATACCGAGGTTTATGCCTATGAAATCAAAAGCAGAACCGAAGATAACATTACCATACAGATTACCGACGAATTTGCCGAGCGGATTCAGAATTATCTGGATGAAGGGTTATATCAACAGGCAGAAATTGCACGTGTAAACGTTGGCAAAAAAATCACATTTACGGAATTATTGGGAACTGATTTAGAATATGTGGAAACTGTTAACTTTTCTATGAATGGTATAAATTATAAGGTAAATACAGAAGAATTTTATAAATTTGCCAACAGCACTGTGATTACCGATGTAAAAAACGGCGTGTTAAATCGCTTTGGTGCTGACGACTGGGAAGAAGATATCCTCTATATCACCCTCAACTTAAAGGACGGTGCAAACGGCGGTGGATTTGCCAGTGTTACCCGTTTTTGCGAGGTGGATCAATACAATCCGATGATGGGGCGGCTTCCCGAATGTGACTTCAAGATGAGCTGGGATGATCTTGGTAAACTTTACACCTTCTTACCCGAAGATGTGCAAAGAGAACTCTATGCGAAGAATGGAGCAGAAGTTACGCAGCCCACCGCATCTGCAAATACAGTCCTTTGGGTTTCACTGGGGGTTGTCGTTGTTTTAGGAATTGGTGGTGTTATGGGAATAATCATAGCACGCAGAAAAAGAAAATAATAAACAATGAAGTATGAAAAAGTCCCGAAAAGAAAATGTCTTTCGGGACTTGACTTTTTTTAAAATAACTGTTATACTATTATGGTATGCGAGGAAGATGTGTCAGTAGTCTGTATCTGATTCTTAAAAGAGAAGGGAACCGTTGGCTGGAAGTTTCCAGGATAGGATGCAAGATGAATTTCAGCATTGGAGCGTTCTGCGAAAGTTTTTTTTGGGAATATAAGCAGGGTGTTATATCTCACGCCAAAAGATAGCAAAGTGCAGTTTTTTGAAAAATACCAAAAAGCTGAATTTGGGTGGTACCGCGGGTTAGCAGCTCGTCCCTTAGAGGTGACGGAGCTGTTTTTTATTGCCCTTGTCTCCTGAAAAAAATTGTTTTAAAATTACCATAAGATATAGAAAGGATCTGGAAAACTATGGCAGATAAAACCGTAGCATTAAAAGAAAATTTTGCTCAGGCTCTTTTGGCAGTGACCAATATGGAAGAACTGGAAAAAATCCGTGTAGAATATCTGGGCAAAAAAGGTTTCATTACTGAGCTTATGCAGGAAATGAAATCCTTAACTCCCGAAGAAAAGAAAGAATTCGGTCAGGCAGTTAACGTATTAAAAAACGAAGTAAACGATGCCATCACCCAAAAAAGAGAAGAATTAAAACAAAAGGAAATCGAGCTGGAAAACAGCCGTATGCCTTTGTTTGATTTGTCTATGCCTCCTGTGTTGGACAGAGGTTCTTATCATCCCATCACCTTGGTTCAGCGTCAGTGTGAAGAAGTGTTCCGTTCTATGGGCTTTGCTATTGAAGACTATAGCGAAATCGTAACCGACTATGAATGCTTTGAAGCATTGAACATTCCTAAAAACCATCCCGCAAGAGATATGCAGGATACTTATTATTTAGATAACGGTCAGTTATTAAAATCCCATACCTCTGCGGCACAGAATGCCATTTATAAAAAATATAAAGACGCTTTGATTAACGAAGGTAAACCTATCAAAGCAATTTTCCCCGGCAGATGTTTTAGAAATGAAGCAACAGATGCTTGTCACGAAAACACCTTCTTCCAGATGGAAGGGGTAATGGTGGATAAAAACATTTCCATCTCCAATCTGATTTTCTTTATGAAAACAATGCTTTCCGAAGTGTTCCAGAAAGATATCAAGGCCCGTCTGCGTCCCGGTTTCTTCCCCTTTGTGGAACCTGGTTTTGAGCTGGATATCAGCTGCTTAATCTGTGGCGGAGAAGGATGCCCCTCCTGTAAACACAGCGGATGGCTGGAATTATGCCCCTGCGGTATGATTCATCCCGAAGTGTTAAAAGCAGGCGGAATTGATCCCGAAGAATACACCGGGTTCGCATTTGGCTTGGGCTTAACCCGTCTTGCGATGATGAAATACGGCGTAAAAGACATTCGTGATTTGAACAGTGGCAGCTTAAAAGCACTGTCTCAGTTCACCGACGATAAATAAGAAAGGGGAGCGAAGAAATGATTTTATCAATGAACTGGATTTCGGACTTTGTTGACTTGTCCGGACTGGATAAATTAGACTTAATTGCAAAATTTTCTTTATCTACTGCAGAAGTAGAAAACGAAATTTATCAGAAAGGCTCCGACCTTTCCGGGATTGTGGTTGCAGAAATTAAATCTGTAGAAGACCATCCCGAATCCAAAAAACTGCATCTTTTAAAAGTGGATATCGGCGAAAGCGAACTGGTTGACGTGGTTTGCGGTGCTCCCAACGTAAGAGTGGGTATGAAAACTGCATTTGCAAAATTAGGCGCACAGATTGGCGATATCACCATCACCCCCAGAAAACTGGCTGGCTACACCTCCAATGGTATGTGTTGCTCCGAAAAGGAACTGGGCTTAAGCGACGAAAACGCAGGCATTATGGATATTACCGAAGATGTGGCATTAGGCACCGACTTAAAAGAAATTTATCAGATTGACGATATTATCTTTGAAGTGGATAACAAATCCTTAACCAACCGTCCCGACCTTTGGGGACACTACGGTATTGCCCGT
Source organism: Clostridia bacterium (assembly GCA_045656345.1). Classification (GTDB taxonomy): domain Bacteria; phylum Bacillota; class Clostridia; order UMGS1840; family UMGS1840; genus SIG452. The sequence goes on along the minus strand of JAZOQZ010000019.1, from coordinate 14,959 downwards.
GAATTTGCGGCAATTGCAGGCCGAGAATTAAAACCTCTGCCCGTTGTAGATTTAGAAGCATACAACAATCTGCCCAAGGTGGACTTAAAAATCGAAGACCCCTTATGTCAGAGATATTCCTGCTTACAGTTTGGCAATATTACCAAGCACGTGAGTCCGATGAATATGAGAATCCGTTTGTTCTACTGCGGAATGAGAGGCTTAAACTTTTTAGCAGACTTAACCAACTATTTAATGCTGGAAATGGGTCAGCCTATGCACGCTTTTGACTCCAGAAAAGTAGAAAAAATCCGTATCAAACGTTTTGATAAACCCTTTAAATTCCAGACATTAGACGGCGTGGAAAGAGATATCGACGAAGATACCTTAATGATTTGTAACGACAACACTCCTGTGGCAATCGCAGGGATTATGGGTGGTTTGGATTCTGAAATCGTGGAATCCACTTCCACTTTAACTTTAGAATCTGCAACCTTTGATGCAACCTCTATCCGTAAATCCACCGTTCGTCTGGCACACCGTACCGATGCATCTATGCGTTACGAAAAATGCTTGGATCCTGAAATGACTACTGTTGCTATTGCTCGTTTCGTGAAACTCTTAACCGAAATTGATCCTTCTGCAACCGTGGTATCTTCCTTAACTGATGAGTATCCCTATCATTATGACACCATCAGCTTAAGCTTTGATAAAGCATTTGTGGATAAATACACAGGCATTAACATTGATAACGCTACCATCGAAAAAACCTTAAAAGCTTTAGGATTTGGCGTAACCGTAAACGGCGATACCTTCGATGTGACCGTTCCGTCCTGGCGTGCAACCAAAGATGTAACTATGAAAGCGGATATCATTGAAGAAATCACCCGTATCTACGGCTACGATAACTTTGATATCAACACTGCGGCAGTACCCTTGTATCCCGTAAGAGCAGCACAGGAAAAGAGCGACGAAGACAGAATCAAAGATATTCTGGTAAAACGTTATTCCATGCACGAGCTGCACTCTTATGTGTGGGCATATTTTGATGAATATAAAGCACTGGGCTTAGAAGTGGAAGACAATATCAACTTAGTAAGCTCCGTAAACCCCAACATCAAAACCATCCGTAAATCCATTGTTCCCACTCAGCTTTGTCAGGTGAAATATAACACAGCTTATGCTCCCGATTTTAAAGTGTTTGAAATCGGCAGAGTGGTGGAAGGTTTAAAAGCAGACGGCCTTTGCAACGAAAGAAAGAAACTTTGTATCACCTTGTATTCTAAAACCAAAGAAATGGAAACCCTCTATTTTGAACTCCGTGATATTTTAGCAGTGGTTGCAGATGACTTAAAACACGAAGCTCTGACTTTCAAAGCAAAAGAAGCAACTCATTCTTATCAGCATCCCAAGAACTTAAATGCCATCATTTGCGACGGAAAAGAACTGGGTGAAATGGGTATCGTAAATCCTGTGGTTTCCAAAAAGATTGATAAGAAAGCAAACATCGTGTATGCAGAAATTGATGTAACCGATTTTGCAGATATCAAAAACAAGAGCATTGCTTATCAGGAAGCTTCCAGATTCCCGGAAATTGAAATCGACTTATCGTTCGTTTCCGAAACCTATCAGCCCATTGCAGATGCGATTGTCAATGCAAACTGTTCGCTGATTAAAAACGTAAAAGTGGTTGGCACCTATACTGATGATGCAGGTAAATCCATTACCTTAAGAATTTTATTCTCTCACCCTGAACGCACTTTAACCAAAGAAGAAGTGCTGCAGGTGGTAAACGGCATTGTGGATGAACTGGATTCCAAAAACATCAAGCTGAAAAACGGCTTACCTATGTAATTTTATTGCAAAACAAAAAAGCTGAAGCCAAATGGAAAATTTGGTTTCAGCTTTTTTCACATTTATTTTCTTAGCAATCAATCTGATATTCCTGCTTGATCATAGCGACTAGTTCTTTTGCGGGTAGGGGGAGGAAGTGGCCTTTCTTTTTAATTAGAGTGACTTCTCTTTTTGAGATAGGTGTTTTCAGTGGGATTTCCCGAACGCCGTCTTCTGATGTCAAAAAACGTCTCGGCACAAATCCGATTCCTAAATCATATTTTACCAAGGGAACAATTTGGTCAGCGGTTGCCGCTTCAATATCGGGAGCAAAACTACAACTATGTTTCAAACATTCTTCCACGTAAAAATCATAGGTTGACGTTCCGGTCCCCAACGAAATAATGGGATATTGCATTAGTTCGGTAAAGGAGATGTTTTCTTTGACTTCAAAACTGGTACTGCAGATGGGAACCTCCTGTAAGCTCAATAATTTTGTTGCCATTAATTTGCTGTGAATCTCGGCAGGGGTTGTTAATACAGCAAAATCAACCAGTTGATTGTCAATCATTTTCAGTGCCTGGGGTGTGGAGACGTTCAAAATTTTAATTTTTACCCCCGGATATAACTGGTGATAACGGCGCAGAATCGGCAATAAGCAACACCGCAGTGCGATTTCGGTTGCACCGATGGAAACCACACCGCTATCTAAACTGTGTCTGGCGGATACCGCTTCTTCACCTGCTTGAATATGCTCAAATGCAATGGTGATATGTTCATAAAGCTCTTTGCCATCTTCTGTTAAGCGGGCGCCTTTGTTGGAACGCTCAAACAAAGTGCAGCCAAGTTCATTTTCCAGTGTTTTGATTGCTCTGGTCAAATTGGGCTGATTACTGTATAAGACCTCTGCCGCACGTGTAAAGCTTTTGTATTTAGCAACATTGTAAAAAATTCGATAGTGATCATAACTAATATTCATAAAGATTCTCCATGTCATAATGATATATTGCATATCAATAATATACATTTTACATATATTATGATATATAGTATAATACAAAAAATAAATGATGTCAATATTGGAGGAAGAAAAATGGAAATTTCATTGATCGCGGAGTTAATGGAAGCAGTTACGATTTTTTGTTTCGGGCTCTCGTGGCCGATTTCGATTCGAAAATCTTATGTTTCAAAAACAGCAAAAGGGAAGAGTTTGTTTTTTGAAGTATTCCTTTTAATAGGATATGGGTTTGGCATTTTCCGTAAAATCCTGCAGGTTACCGTGTTGGGTTGTAGTGGAGCAATTTTCTATTTAAGTTTTTTCTTCTATATTTTAAATTTTGTGGAAATTTTTATCGACGTTGCACTGTATTTCAGAAACTGTAAATACGATAGAATGTCTGAAACTGCAGTAGCATAACAAAAAAGCTGAAACCAATTTTCATTTGGTTTCAGCTTTTTTTATGGTTTTTTATTTCACGGTGATAACTCTTAAAGTGTTTGCGCTTTCGCCCAAGGGAATTCCTGCTGCGATAACGGCAATATCATTTTTGGTGATATAGTTTGCTTCGTGGACACATTTAATTGCATGGGTAAAGAGAGCATCCGAATTTCCTTGCACTTCGGATTTCACGGGATACACACCCCAGGAAAGAGCCAGCTTTCTATAAGTCTTTTCGTTGGGAGTAGTCGCCACGATAGGCATATTAGGACGGAATTTGGACACGTTTCTTGCAGTGTAGCCGGATCTGGTTACCACGATAATCACTCGTGCATTCAAGTCGTGAGCGGTGGTGCAGGAAGCGTGAGAAATTGCATCCTGAATAGCAGGTGCAGACAGAGAACTCTGCTGGAATCTCTTTTTGTAGTCAATATCGTTTTCGGCACTTCTTGCAATGCGGGACATTGCTTTCACTGCTTCCACGGGGTATTTGCCCACAGCAGTTTCACCGGATAACATAATAGCACTTGTGCCGTCATACACTGCATTGGCAACGTCGGAAGTTTCCGCACGAGTGGGGCGGGGATTGGAAATCATGGATTCTAACATCTGGGTTGCAGTGATAACACGTTTTCCTGCGCTGTAACACTTTTTAATCAGCATTTTCTGAATGGAGGGAAGTTCTTCAAAATCAATTTCCACACCCATATCACCACGGGCAACCATAATACCGCTGGAAACCGCTAAGATATCGTCGATATTGTTAACCCCTTCACGGTTTTCAATTTTGGCGATGATTTCAATTTCTTCACCGCCGTTGGCATCTAAGAATTTTCTCATACCAACAATGTCATCCGCACGGCGTGCAAAGGAAGCGGCAATATAGTCAAAATCATTTTTAATACCGAAGAGGAGATCTTCCTTGTCCACATCGTCCATATAGGGCATATATAAATCGATGCCGGGCAGATTCATGCTCTTTCTGTCACTTAAGGGGCCTCCTGTCAGTACACGGCAGATAATGTCGGTGTCTTCGATTTTTTCCACCACCATTTCGATGTTACCATCGTCTAAGAGAATTTTATTACCCACGGTTAAATCGAAGGGCAGTTTTTTATAGGTGACAGACACAGTGGATTCGGTTCCGATTACTTCTTTGGTGGTCAGGGTGAAAGTTTGACCGTTTTTTAAGATTATTTTTCCGTTTTCAAAGGTTTTGATGCGCACTTCGGGGCCTTTGGTGTCTAATAACATTGCCACGGGTAATCCCAGTTCATCACGAACTTTTTTAAACATATCAATTCGCTTCTGATGGCTTTGGTAATCTCCGTGAGAGAAGTTGAATCTGGCGGTATTCATTCCTGCCAGAATCATTTGGCGGAGCACGTTTTCGTCATCAGTTGCGGGACCTAAGGTACAAACAATTTTTGTCTTTCTCATTGTCTAAACTCCTCTATTTGTTTGGAAAAAAACATTTTCTTATTTTATAGTATAACACAAGAAAGTCAGTTTGTCACCATTTTTTTTGCAAAAATCTCAAAAAAATATCTTAGGTCAGCAGGGGAGGTGTATCTTCCTTAAAAATCAGGGTGCCGTATTCTTTTAAAACGCTTTCCATTAAAACAGGATATTGCACGCTGTCTCCAAAATCACTGAGAAGAGTCCGCACTTTTGATAAGGAAGACTGTTCCTTGGAATGAATTACCAAATAATATTCGTTGTGCATAAGATACACAGACACTTGTGCTTGCAGATATTTTTTGGATAATGTTTTTGCGTAGAGAGCGTCTTCGGATTTTAAAAAGGAGGTAATCATCAGATGCTCCTCACTTTTTGTCTGCTTTTCTGTTTTTGTGAGAAAAATTTCGCAGCCGTCTTTTTGGGAAGGTACCATTTCCAATATCATGTTATGATGAATCATCGAAAAACGGAATTCGTCTTCCAATTTACCTAATAATTCCATCAGGATGTTCTGAGATTCGGTGGAAACATTCTGGGCGTTCATTGTGAGCATTTCTGTGCAGGATAACGTGATTTTCACCTGATTCTCATCAATTTTTTCAATTTTCACACCTTTCATCTCCTTTTTGGAGTTTGATAGAACCGTTTTTTTAAAACAGGCTCCTGTTTATTATAACGGATATCATACCAAAAAGATAGTCAAAATTTTTTCCATATCTCCTTTTTACTGTGGTAATAAACGGTAAGAACCATCTGTTTTTGTATTTTTTGTGAATCTCCTTGCGTTTTTTTGAAAATATGTTATAATAAACCATAAGAACAAAAGTTGCAATCGGGGTGAAAAATTATGAATCAACCTACCATATTGATTGTGGATGACGAAGAGCGTATCCGTAAAGTTTTGTACGATTATTTTATGAAACAGAACTATCAGGTGAAGCTGGCAAAAAACGGGGAAGAAGCCATCGACGTGTTTTATGCCAATAAAATCGACCTGGTGATTCTGGATATTATGATGCCTGTGATGGACGGGTATGAAACCTTAAAAGAACTGCGCAAAATTTCCGATGTTCCTGTGATGATTTTGTCTGCCAAATCAGAAGAGTATGACATTTTAAAAGGATACGAGCTGTATGCTGACGAATATGTGGCAAAGCCGTTTAATTTAAAAATTCTTTCCGCAAGGGCAGAGGCGTTGCTCCGTCGGGCAGGCGGTTTGGCGGAAGAAATATCCATAGGTGATTTAACCTATAATAAAGCCACTTATGAGGTTTGCGTCAAAGGAGAAAAAGTGGATTTGACCAATAAGGAATTTGAATTGTTAGGATATCTGATTTTAAATAAGGGAATTGTTTTGTCCCGAGATGATATTTTAAATAATGTGTGGCATTATGATTATTTTGGGGATGTGAGAACCATTGATACTCATATCAAAAAATTAAGAGCCAAACTCCTGGACTGCGGAAACTATATTCAAACGGTGCGAAGTGTTGGATATAAGTTTGATGCCTGTGTGTAAAAATTACGAAGAAGGAACGGTACATCTTTTGTGAAATCGTTAAAAGGAAAACTGGTTTTCTTGCTTTTGGCTATTGTGTTTTCGATTCTGATGATATTGTTAATTGCCAACAACATGTTGTTAGAACCTTACTACACGGAAAAAGAGAAGGCAGAATTCAAAGAAACCTATCAACAGATTCAGGTCACGGCGGAGCAAAATCCAGAGCGTCTGGCCGATTTGCTTTCGGGCATTGTCGCTAATTCCAATATGACGGTAGTTGTTGTGGATCATTATAATCAGGTTTTATATTCCAGCCTCAATCTGACAGATGGTTCCAACGCCAACTTTTCTATGCGGATGATGGTGGAACTTTCTGAAACAACGGTCATTCCGTCGAGCCAGTCTTATGTGATCCGTACAGTTTTGGATGAGGAAAATTCGGAGCATCTGGTAATGATGGCAAAGCTTCGTCCGTACGGAAAGCTGTTTTTAATGAAACCCGTGGCGTCTATCCATAAAAGTATGGAAATTTATCACGAATTTTTTATGCTTGCAATGATTGTGGTTGGATTGATGGGTGCTATTATTGTGTTTTTAATCGGTAGCCTGTTTATGCGCCCCATTTATGAAATTTTAGATATCTCCAAACGGATTACCAATCTTGACTTTTCTAAAAAATATCAGGTTCGGGGAGACGACGAGCTGAATGTGTTGGGTGAGCAGATTAATATGATGTCAGACCGTCTTCGGGAAAACATCCGAACGCTTTCTGAATCCAATGAATCGTTGCAGCAGGATTTGTATCGGAAAGAAAAAATTGAAAAAATGCGCAAAGAATTCCTGCAAAACGCTTCCCACGAATTGAAAACGCCTATTTCAGTTATCGCTTCCTACACGGAAATGTTAAAAGATAAAATGATTACCGAGGAGGAAGACCGTGACTATTACTACGGCGTGATTTACGATGAGACGGAAAAAATGAGCAATATTGTAAAAAATCTGCTGAATGTGGCGCAGTTGGAATCTCAGACATTGCAGATTAGCAAGGAAGAGTTCAATCTTTCTGAACTACTGATGGATGTGCTGTCTTCCTTTGGACTACGGATGGAGCAGGAAGGAATTGCCGTTTATGAGTCTGTGCAGGAGCAGGTGAACGTGGTGGCAGACCGTTTCTATATTGAACGTGTCATCACCAATTATCTGAATAACGCCATTGTGCATATCGGGGAGCCGAAAGAAATCAGAGTTTGCCTGTATCAGGAAGATGAATCTGCTTATCTGGGCGTATATAATCCCACTCCCAAAGTTTTGGATAACGATAAAATCTGGACCAGCTTCTATAAAAGTGATGACAGCCGTGGAAACGGACTGGGACTTTCTTTGGTAAAAGCAATTATGGATGCCCATAAAAAAGAGTACGGGTTCCGTTATCTGGAAGACGGCGTGGAATTCTTTATCAAATTATAAAAAAATACCGTTGCATACTTTGATATATGCAACGGTATTTTTACGATAAGGTCAGTTTTGTCACACATTCGCAGTGGAATGTCCTTGGGAATAAATCAAAAGGATACACCGTATCTGCCTGATAACCATTGTCCGTCAGATATTTCATGTCACGGGCAAGGGTGGCGGGGTTACAACTGATATATACCACGGTTTTTGGTTTGATTTCGCAAATCATCTGAAGCAGCGATTCCTCGCATCCGCTTCTGGGGGGATCCAGTACAATGGCATCGGGAATGATTCCCTGTGCAACAAGCTTGGGGGCTTCGTCTTCTGCAGTTCCGCAGATGAATTCCACGTTTTTAATGCCATTCATATCCCGGTTTATTTTTGCATCTTCCACGGCAGGTGCACAGCTTTCAATACCGTAGACTTTCTTTGCTTTTTTGGAAAGATTCAACGTGATGGTGCCGATGCCGCAATATAAATCGAACACAGTATTGAAATCTTCACCCAACAGAGAAAGTGCCTTTTCATATAGTTTTTCTGCCTGAAGCGTATTCACCTGATAAAAAGAGGGCAGGGAAATGCCAAATGAAATACCGTTCATGGAATCGGTCAGGTATTTTTTGCCGTAAACCGTTACGGTTTGCTCTCCTAAAATAACATTGGTCTTTTTGGTGTTGATATTGATTGCTATGCTAATGATATTGGGATTTATGGCAAGAAGTTTTTTGGTCAGTTCATCTGTATGTAATGCGGATTCCGGATTCTTTTTCAGATTCACAACCAGTCCGACCATGATCTCGCTTGAGTGTTCTCCCCGACGGATAAAAATGTGGCGTACAATTCCGGAATGTTTTTCCTCCGAATAGGGGGCGATATTAAACTCTTTAAGATGAGAGAGCACGGTATCGGTAATTGCTAAAAATTCGGGATAGGTGATAGAACAGGCAGTGCAGGGAATGATTTCGTGTGATCTTGCCCGATAAAACCCTGCCACCACATTTCCGTTTTTATCATACCCCACGGGAAGAAGCATTTTATTTCTGTATGCTTCCTGCTTGGGAGATGGCGTTGTGGGAGCAATTTCGGGAATGTTTTGTCCCATAGGGCGAAATGCATTTTTTACCAGCTGACGTTTGATATCACATTCGTTTTCATAGGTGGTATGATGAAACACGCAACCACCGCACTGTTTTGCAACAGAGCAAATGGAGCAGATGCGTTTATGAGATTTTGAAATCAATTGTTCGATTTTGCCGAATGCTGTGTTTTTTAATACCTTTAAAATTTTCACCTGTGCCACTTCACCGATTAAAAGGTCCGGCACAAACACCACAAAACCTTCTTCGGTTTTACCGATGCCACTGCCGTTATGAGAAATGTCGGTACCGGTGATTGTTATAAGATCGTTTTTTTTCAGTAATTTATTCATTATATATAATAGAAAGCGACGCTTTTTTATCCTTTCATAGGCTGATTAGGGAAAAATCTGTGGAAAAACTATTGATAACCCATATCTGTTTGTTATTTTAACACAAAAGCGAACCGATTTCAACCCCTATTTTTGACGTGCTATGCAATTTGTATAAAATAAAATTATTATTTTTGGTGAATTAACCACTTTTATTTTTGAAATAACTATGCTATAATGGTCGCATAGTAAAAATATTTTAGCATGGGGGTACAATGTAAATGGCAGGTTTAATTTTAAAAAATCTTACCAAAGTTTACGAAAATAGCCAGCAGAAATCTGTTGATAATTTCTGCTTAGACATTGAAGATAAAGAGTTTATCATTCTGGTAGGTCCTTCCGGTTGCGGTAAGTCCACCACCTTAAGAATGATTGCAGGTCTGGAAGAAATCACCAGCGGTGAACTTTATATCGGAGACAAATTAGTAAATGATGTTTCTCCGAAAAACAGAGACATCGCAATGGTATTCCAGAGCTATGCACTTTATCCTCACATGACCGTATTTGAAAATATGGCTTTCGGTTTAAAACTGAAGAAAGTTCCGAAAGATGAAATCAAAAGAAGAGTTACCGAAGCTGCAAAAATCTTAGACATCGAACATCTGCTTGACAGAAAACCCAAAGCATTGTCCGGTGGTCAGAGACAGCGTGTTGCTTTAGGCCGTGCAATCGTTAGAGAACCTAAAGTATTCTTAATGGACGAACCTCTGTCCAACTTAGGTGCTAAATTGAGAGTTCAGATGAGAGCTGAAATCGGTAAACTCCATCAGAGACTGCAGACCACCTTCATCTACGTTACTCATGACCAGACTGAAGCTATGACCATGGGTACCAGAATCGTAGTTATGAAAGACGGTGTAATCCAGCAGGTTGACACTCCTCAGAATCTGTATGATAATCCCGTGAATATGTTCGTAGCAGGCTTTATGGGAAGTCCCCAGATGAACCTGGTTTCCGCAATGCTTGTTGAAGAAGGCGGCGATTTATGTTTGGAATTCGGTTCCAACAAAATTAAATTACCTGCTTCTAAAATCAACGATGCTGTTAGAGAACACGCTGGTCAGGAAGTTGTATTTGGTATCCGTCCCGAAGATATTCATGATGAGGAAGCCTTCATCTCTGCATTCCCGGGTGCAACTGTAAATGTTGAAGTTGACTTCTCCGAATTGATGGGCGCAGAAACTTATCTGTACTTATTAGCAGATGAAAACAAATTCACTGCAAGAGTTAATCCCAGAACCACCGCAAAAACCGGTGATTCCATCAAAGTTGCATTTGATATGGAAAAACTGCATCTGTTTGATAAAGATACTGAATTATCTATCACCAGAGAAGTTTAATTGCAATCAGAAAGTCTGCTCAGAAATGAGCAGACTTTTTTTGGCAGAAAAAGAAATTTTTCCAAAAAAACACTTGCAAAATTTGAAATATATGATATAATAATCGCATAATTGTTTTTCATCAATTGTTGATTGAGAGAATATGAAAAGGGAGTAGCTGGCGTAATGCCTTTGCATTACGGTTACTATACCGTCAGTACGATGTTTTTATTCTATTAAAAATATCCGGTTTGTAATGAAATGGCAAGACTTTTCTGTAAGTGTTTACAGGAAAGGTCTGCCTTTTTTTATGCCTTTTCTGAAGATGCAATCTCAAAATATCCAAATTGAAAAGGAGATTAAGAAAATGGAAATTTTATTGCAGTTGGTGTTACTTGCCATCGGATTTGCCATGCTGGTAAAAGGTGCGGATTGGTTTGTGGACGGGGCCTCTGGCATTGCCACAAAATTTAAAATCCCTCAGTTGGTTATCGGTTTAACCATTGTGGCAATGGGAACCAGTGCTCCTGAAGCGGCAGTCAGTATTTCTGCTGCATTAGGCGGAAATGCTGATATTACTATTGGTAATATTGTGGGCAGTAACATATTAAATGTGTTAGTTATTTTAGGATTATCTGCGGCAATTACTCCCTTAGTAGTTGCAAAATCTACTGTTCGTGTGGATATCCCTGTGGTGCTTTTGGCATCTTTGTTACTGTTTTTGGGTCTTGATGGTGTTTTAAACCTTTGGGAAGGAATTTTGCTTTTTGGTGTATTTATCGCTTATATGGTATATCTTTTTGTGATTACCTTAAAGCAAAAGGATGCGGAACCGGAAGAAATCAAGGAACTTCCCATTTGGAAGGCGTTAGTTTTCACGGTTGTTGGTCTTGGTCTAATTGTATGGGGAAGTCAGGTAACCGTAAATGCGGCAACTGCTCTGGCAACAATGTGGGGAATGAGTCCCCGCTTTATCGGGCTGACCATTGTGGCCCTGGGAACTTCCTTGCCCGAGTTATTTACTTCTGTGATAGCCGCAAGAAAAGGCAATGCAGATATTGCTATCGGTAACATTGTGGGTAGCAACATCTTCAATATTCTTTTTGTTGTTGGCCTTTCTGCATTGATTACTCCCGTACCGTTCCAGGCAAACTTTATTTTTGACACCATCGTGGCAATCGGCGCTGTTGTTTTGTTGTGGCTTTGCTGTGCAAAAGATAAAAAGTTGCACCGTTGGGCAGGTTGGTTGTTCCTTTTGAGTTATGCGGCATATTTCGCAGTCATTGCAATGCAACACTAATCAAATCAGATAACAAAAAAAGCTCTCGCACGAGAGCTTTTTTGTTATTCTAAATTTAAAAATTCTTCCAATTCGTGAAGATGTGCATTCCGATAGGGGGGATTCAGAGATTGAGTGAACACCTTCATTTGTCCTGATTTGATCTGGCTGATAAAATCCGAAACACTTTCAATGGGTGCCACACTTTCCATACCGCTTAAGTATTCATAAGTAAATCCGTGGTTATCGGTTCCTGCAAATTCCAGCAGGTCATACTGCTTGGCATATTTTTGTGCCGAATCATTTTCGAAATCGGTGCGGGATGCGTTTACGGTTTCCACGCCGTGCACACAACGGGGAAATAAACGGATATGGTCAATATAGCCTGCTTCCCGGAAGGGATGGGCGTGAATCACCAATGCACCGTGCTCCATATAGTAGGGGAGCAGTTTGCTCATTTTCATGGTTTCAATTTCAGGATGTGCTAAAAACCATTCTTTGTCCAGGCCGTAAATTAAAAAATCGGTTCCGTCAATATAGGTGGATTCCACACCGCAAAATACTTTGATGCCGATTTCATCCTGCAATTTTAATGCTGCCTCGTAATCAGAAAAATAAAACCGAATCCGTTCTTCGTAGGATGCATTTCTGATGTCGAGACAGATATTGCCATCAATAAAATGATTGGTTATAAAAATGCCGTCAAATCCCATTTTTTTATAAAATTCCATCATCTGTCGCACAGTGATCTGAGCGCATTTGCTCACGGGGGTTGTGTGAAGATGGGTTTCATATCGAAACATAGTATCACCTCAAAATTAGTATATCAAAAAAACAGTCAAATAGCAATTCTTTTTGTGAAAAAAACCGAGAAATCGACATAAAATAAAAAAAGTAAAAAAATTTAAAAAAAATTCAATTTTACTCTTGACAAATCGGGATAAAGACTGTATAATATCCTAGGTAACGGGATGTAGCGCAGCTTGGTAGCGTGCTTGAATGGGGTTCAAGAGGTCGCAAGTTCGAATCTTGTCATCCCGACCAGAAACCCGCACACGGTTGTGTGCGGGTTTTTTACTTTTTACCGATATGGTTTATATGTTTCTCTCTTTTGTAGTTTGTGGTGTGGTCACCTTATTCTGCCAGAGACTCATTTGAACTTCATTAATAAACTTGCATTCAGTTTACAGATATGGTATAATAACCAAAAATTATGTCAAAAAAGGAATGTATTATGAAAATAACCAAATTCTTTGAAAATAAAAAAGCAGTTCACGCTGTTTATATCGGATTTTTATGTTCCATATCATACCTGGCGGTATATTTTGCAAGAAATATTTTAAGCACCTGTTCCCCTCAGATGATTGAAGGTGGATATACCAAAGCGTATATCGGAGAGGTTGTAGCTATTTATAATATTTTTTATGCTTTCGGCCAGCTCGTTAATGGTGCCATCGGGGATCGTGTGAAGGCAAGATATATGATCAGCATTGGTCTTATTATGGCGGGGGTCAGCAATTTTGTATTTTCCCAAATGGCGGCAATCACGCCTGATGTTGCCCGATACGTGTACGGAATGACCGGGTTTTTCCTGGCTATGATTTACGCTCCTATGATGAAGGTGGTGGCAGAAAACACGGAACCTGTATATGCTACCCGTTGCAGCTTGGGATTTACTTTTGCTTCCTTCTTCGGCTCTCCTTTGGCAGGAGTGATTGCTTCCGTGTTTGTGTGGCAAAGTGTGTTTGGCATCAGTAGTATTGCTCTTGGTGTTATGGCCATTTTGGTATTTTTCTTCTTCTTGTTATTCGAGAAAAAGGGAATAGTGAAATACAATCAGTATGCCGCCAAAGAAAAAAGCAAACTGAATATCAAAGAACTGGTTCGTCGACGAATTATCCGCTTCACATTCATTTCCATTATTACCGGTGTGGTTCGTACTTCCGTTGTGTTTTGGATGCCTACATATATTTCCGAGCATCTTGGTTTTGCTCCAAATCAGGCGGCACTTATTTTTACGGCTTCCACCTTTATTATTTCTCTGATGGCGTTTATTTCGGTTGGTATTTATGAGTTGTTAAAAAGAAATCTGGATAAAACCATGTTTTATATGTTCACTTCGGCAGCTGTGTTCTTTTTTCTGTTGTATTTTATCAAAAATCCTGTCTTAAACATCATTTGTTTTGTGCTTGCCATCATGTCATCCAATGGTGCCGCATCCATGCTCTGGAGCCGGTATTGTCCCAGCTTAAGGGATACGGGACGCGTGTCCACCGTAACAGGATTTCTGGATTTTGTCAGCTACATTGCGGCAGCTGTTGCCAGCGTGGTATTCTCTAATGCCGTAACGGTAATTGGGTGGGGGAATCTTATTTTCATCTGGGTTTCTCTGATGATTGCAGGCGTTCTGATTTCTTGCCCGAAATTTCAGAAGAATCTTTCTGATAAGTCTTGCTAAATGAAAGTGAATATGATATACTGATAACAAATGTTTGATATAGGAGGAGATTCCGATGAGAACAGTTAATGATATTTTGAAAATGATCGAAGAGCACGACATTAAAATGGTGGATTTTAAAATGGTGGACATTAACGGTCAGTTCCGACACGTTACCATTCCTGCCAAGAATTTTTCTGAAAAAACTATGAAAAACGGCATCGGATTTGATGCTTCCAACTATGGCTATGCCGTGGTGGAAAAAAGCGATATGGTATTTATTCCCGATCCCGATACCGCCCAGGTAGATCCGTTCTGCGATATTCCCACCTTATCTATGACAGGGAATGCGATGATTATTGATAATCCTGAAAACAGACCGTTATCCCAGTATCCCAGAAATATTGTGGCTGCTGCTGAGCAGTATTTAAAAGACAGCGGTATTGCTGATACCATGCTCATTCTTCCCGAATTTGAATTTTACCTGTTCAATCAGGCAGGTTGGGAAGTTTCTGCCAATTCCGTGGGATTCTCCATTGATGCACAACAGGCGCATTGGAACAGTTATTCTGAAGGACTTGGGAATATTGTGCCCAAACAGAAAAACTATCATATTGCAAAACCATTTGATACCACCTACGAAGCACGTAGTGAAATGTGTCTTCTGATGGAAGAAGCAGGCATCAAATTAAACTATCACCATCCCGAAGTTGGAGCAGGGGGACAGTTTGAAATTGAGCCTGAATTGGGTCAGATGTCTAAAATGGCGGATGCTACAATGATGATTAA
>JAZOQZ010000018.1:0-2289 GCA_045656345.1 Clostridia bacterium | reverse complement strand
AAGGATGCAATTCATCCGGATGATCATATCAGCGTGGTGCCTCAGACTACCATGGAAAAAGAGAAATTTTACAATTTCATTAAATTTTTAAAAAAAGGTTGTAATTTTGTATCAATATTTGATACAATATGTAGTGCAACTCGGCAAAGACAAGCAGAAGCAGAAGAACTTGCAAAAGAATCTGATCTGATGCTGGTCATCGGAGGAAAGAAAAGTTCCAACACCATGGAGCTCTATCAGAAGTCCAAAGCCGTTTGCCCCCATACCTATCTCATCGAATCGGCGGAGGATTTAAAAACGCTGATTCATGATAATCCCAGTTTAAAAAATATATTATATACAAATTTCAAAGTTGTAGGTGTTACAGCAGGCGCATCTACCCCGAGCTGTAGCATCGAGGAGGTAATTTCAGTCATGGCAGAAGAAAAAATCGTAACAAGTGAATTCGAAGAACAACTGGAGAACTACTTGGTAAGCCCCGTGCATATCAATAAAAGAGTTACTTGCACAGTTGAACAGATCACTGAAACCGAAGTTCGCGTTAGCATCCCCGGTTACAAAGGCTTAGGCTTTATTCCGGCAGATGAATTAACCGACGATTCCAGCATGAAACCCGCTGATCTGGTTAAAATCGGTGATGAAATCAACGCAATCGTTATTAAACCCAACGATGTGGAAGGTACTTGTCTGTTATCCAAGAAAAAAGTTGATTCCGAATTAAACATGACAGCTATCAAAGAAGCATTTGAAAGCGGCGCAATCTTAGAAGGGAAAGTTGTATCTGTCATTAAAGGCGGTTTATTAGTTTCTGTCAACAGTGTAAGAGTATTCGTTCCTGCTTCTCAGGCTTCCTTAAGATTCGTTTCTGATTTATCCACCATGCAGGGTGAAAACGTTTCTTTAAAAATCATTGATTTCGATGACAGAAGAAACAGAGCTACCGGTTCCATCAAAGTGGTTCTGGCTGCAGAACAGAAAGAAAAAGAAGCTAAATTCTGGGCAGATGCTGAAGAAGGCAAAACCTATCAGGGTACCGTTAAATCCTTAACCACCTTTGGTGCGTTTGTGGATATCGGCGGTGTTGACGGTTTAGTTCATATCACCGAACTGTCCTGGTCCAGAATCAAACATCCTTCTGAAGTGGTAAAAGTTGGTCAGGAAATCGAAGTTTACATCAAATCTTTAGATACCGAAAAGAAAAAGATTTCTTTAGGCTTCAAAAAAGAAGTTGACAATCCCTGGACCAAATTTATGAGCACCGTGAACTTAAACGATGTAATCACCGTTAAAATTGTTCGCATTGTTCCCTTTGGCGCATTTGCAGAAATTCTGCCCGGCGTTGACGGTTTAATCCATATTTCTCAGATTGCAAACAAACACATTGCAAAACCCGAAGACGAACTGTCCTTAGGTATGGAAGTGGAAGCAAAAGTAATCGAAATCGATGCAGAAAAGAAAAAAGTAAGCTTAAGCATCAGAGAACTCTTAGCTCCCTCCGAACATAAAGATGCTGAAAAAGCAGAAGAAGCTACCGAAGAAGTAGCAGAAGATGCTGAATAATTAAAAAGCCAATTACAGTAATGAAGATATTTCCGCAGAACCCTCTGCGGAAATATTCTCATTATAGGAAAAGAAGGTTCGTAAAAATGTCGTACTTAGAAAAGTTAAAATTTAGTGAAGACGGTTTGATTCCCGCTGTTGTGCAGGATTATGACACCGGTGCTGTTTTAATGGTTGCTTATATGACCAAAGAAACGCTGGAAAAATCCATTGCAACCGGAAAAACCGTGTTCTTCTCCCGTAGCCGTCAGAAAGAATGGTTAAAGGGTGAAGAAAGCGGAAACTTCCAGAATATCGTGGAAATTTCTGCAGACTGTGATTATGACACGCTGCTTATCAAGGTTACCTTAGAAGGTGACAAAGTTAGCTGTCATACCGGCGAATATTCTTGTTTCTTCAACCGCATTGAAAACGGTGAATACCTGCATAAATCCAATGAAAAAATGATTCTGCAGCGTGTATATGACACTGTGGTGGACAGAAGCAAGAACCCCGTGGAAGGTGCATACACCAACTATCTTTTGGAAAAAGGAATTGATAAAATCTTAAAAAAGGTGGGAGAAGAATCCGCCGAAGTGATTATCGCATCCAAAAACAATGCTCCTGACGAGGTCATTTACGAAACTGCCGATTTAATGTATCATCTCTCTGTAATGCTGTTTGACAGAGGCGTTACCTGGCAGGAAATTTTCGAAGAATTAAAAAAGAGAGAAAAATAGAGAAAGTTTT
>JAZOQZ010000017.1:0-16504 GCA_045656345.1 Clostridia bacterium | reverse complement strand
TGGCGAAGAGCTTATTGAAGCAAACGGACCGATTCTTGTAAGAGGTAATATGAGCGATACAATTCCAAACCTTTATGTAATAGCCAAAAAAGGCTCTGAAAAGGTGGAATATACTCCGGTGCAGTCAGGTATGGACGGAAGGTTAGAAAACAACAAAAACAAAGTTTTTGACTTCACACCCTATGATAAAATGAGTGAATTTGCTACGGTTGACAGACTTCCCGATGCGGTGTTCTGCGGTAGCTGGATTGCATTTGAAAATGATGGTAACGGCGAGGAAAGAGCACTCGTACTTGAACTCAATCCGGACGGAACAGTCAGCTATGCTTACGGAAGTGGCAATAGTGAAATTTTGGAACAGTTTGAAGGAACATGGGAGTTGGATGGCGATGTTCTGAAATTTTATATGTTTGGCGGACCTCTTGAAAGCTCGGAAAGTGAATATGATTGCTATCCATCATTCACATGGGTAGTTAATAGCGGCGTACTTGAACTCACACACATAGATGGCGATGAAATCCTTTACGGAACCAAAGGTGAAATGTTTGAGTTTTATGAAAATGAGTATTGATAATATTAGTTGATACAAGCAAATGAGCCTCCGTGGATATTCCACGGAGGCTTATTTTATTCCAAAAATCGTTCGACAAGATAACTTGTAACCATACAGAATACCTTATCGTATTCTGTATTTTTTTGTATCTATTTGTATTATTCTTTATTTTTATAAGATAATTGCTCAAAATCAGACGATAAAAACTTTAATTCACATTCCAATCTTCGACAGACTTCTCTATCGAAAAATGGTACAATTCAGCTATATAAGAAGATAACGGTCAATTTTATTGTACGCTTGTCGCTTTGCTATGCAAGAAAAAATGGGTTTATTAAAGAAAATCCCATTGAAGAAGTGGATAAGCCTGAAAAGAACCAATTTATTGGAAAATTCTATACTGCTGATGAATTGAGTAAAGTAATAGAGCTGACAAAAGGAACACATCTTGAAGTTCCGGTTCTTATGGGTGGCTTCTACGGACTACGCCGAAGTGAGGTTGTAGGATTGAGATGGAGCGCTATTGATTTTGAAAATGATGTTTTTTATATCAATCACACGGTTACAACACCGAGGATTGATGGCAAATTAAAAATTGTCGCAAAAGACAGAGCTAAAACAAAGTCAAGTTTAAGAGCCTTACCACTTGATGCGGGTATAAAGAAACGCTTGTTAGAAATCAAAGCACAACAAGAAGCATATCAAAAAAAGTTCAAGCGTTCATACAGTAAAGAGTGGGCAGGCTATGTAATGGTAGATGAACTTGGAGGACTTATTCTTCCAAATTATATTACATCAGCTTTCAAGCATTTGTTAAAGAAGAATGAGCTGCGTGTGATACGCTATCACGATCTCCGACATACTTGTGCATCGTTATTGCTCAACAAAGGTAAAACTAACGGTGTAACATTAAAAGATATTCAGGTATGGCTCGGACATAGCGATTTTTCTACAACGGCAAATACATATTCCCATTTAGATGCAAATTCAAAATTCTCGTCACTTAACACTCTTGCAGGAGTTGTAAATTTATGAGTTCCCAAAGGCTTTTGGTGAGTTCCCAAAGAAAAACGAGGTTCTTGCACTTGGCAAAAACCTCGTAAAATGGCGGAGTGGGTGGGATTCGAACCCACGGACGGTTGCCCGTCAACTGATTTCGAGTCAGTCCCGTTATGACCACTTCGATACCACTCCCTATTAGAATCTTTCATAGTTTACCAAATTTTTAAGGGGTTGTCAAGTTAAATAGATATTTTTTCGGGCTTCCTTATAAAAAAGCACCTGCCGCAGCAGGTGCTTTTTGTATTTATTTTTCTTCCAGAAGTTTTTTGACAAAATCGGTATTGATTTTGTTTTTCTCCCTTAGTTCGTGCAGACGGACCGACAAATCGGCACGAATGTTTTCCCGATTGTTTAAAATTCTTTCTGCTTTGGAAGTGAAACTCATTTTTGTGAATTCTAAAAGCCCCATATAGGTATCCTGACCAAAATATTTCATCACGCTTTCCACCTTGGGGTCGTATGCCAATCCGATGGAAGGTGTGTTGGCTGCAAACGCATAAATTAACAAATGAAGTCTCATTCCCACCGCAAAGAGGGAAGACTGTGCCAGCGCAATGCAGGTATCTGCAGAGAGACGCTTGCTCACACAAACAGAATTGGTCAGTTTGGCATATTTCTGGTTGATTGCCACGTCGTGGGGATATTGCATAGGCACAAACAACAGCTCGCACTGATGACGGTTCTTTAATTCTTTGAGAGCTTCCAACAGTTCTGATTCAAAAATGGGAATGGTTTTCCATTCACGCAGCGATACCATCACATAGGATTTTTGATACAACTGATAACGGTAAAGCAGGGTTTCTGCCTGGTCGGTATCCACATCGCTCAGAGCCACCACAGGGTCGCAGGTGACTTTGGTTTTGGGATTGATAACGCCCATTTCGTTCAATACATCCTGAGAGTCTTCTTCTCTTAAGGTGATCACATCCACCATATTCAGGGCGTTTTTTGCATGCTTACGGTTGCCCGGTTTTTTCACGGGACCGATACCGTTGGCATACAGCATCACCTTGTTGTTTAATTTTTTTGCCAGACGAATCAGATACAGGTAATACATCAACGATTTGGTGGAGGTAACATCCTGAATAATGCTTCCGCCCCCGGAAATAAAGAGTTTGGAGTCTTTCAGGGCTTTGCGGATTGCTATAAAATTCCATCGGTTGATGGCGTTGACACGGTAAATTCGTTTGGTGTCTGAAGGACGGTTGGATAAGATGGTGATGCCAATATCCGGATCGAATTCCCGGATGTCTTTGATAATCATTTTTAAGATAGCATCATCACCGGAATTGCGAAATCCGTAATAACCGGAGAGCACAATGTCGGATTGCTTCATTTCATAGAGCAAATCTTTATATACACCGACGGCATCTTCAGTCATGCGTTCGGCAGAATATTCGTTTAACACCAATTCGCTTAAGCGGGAAACGGTTTCTGCTTTTTTTGTTTTTTCCATACGGTAAGCATCGCAGACGGAACGCACCACATCTGTTTCCGTGGGTTCTTTCTGCCCACGACAGGTGAAGTTGGTTAATTTCATTTTGGCAAAATCTGCTTCGGTGAGCACACCGTGATGACCGTAGCTTCCGGTTAACACCACGATTTTTCCTGCTGCCATTGCTTCTAATGCTGCACGGGAAATTCCCACAAACACATCTGCTGTTGCCACAATTTTGTTCACGTCGCTACGTTTTCCGGTTAAGACAACCGTGTTGGCACCTAAGGTGCGGTTGATAACTTCTGCTTTCTGGGAAAGTTCCTCATAAGCATCGCCGTCACCCACAATCACGATCTGCACATCTTTTAATTTACGGTTTAATTCTTCTGCCCGCTGCAACAATAGATAAGCGCTGTCGCAATTTCCTTTTTCCAAGCGGCACACGCAAACAATTTTTTTGGAATGTTCACGGATTCCAAGTTCCTGCATCAGAGCAGGATCGGGTTCGATTCCGCAAAAATCCTGTTTGTTGATACCATTCACGGTAACGGTAATGTCCTTGGTTTTCATACGGCTGTTTTTGATCAGATGACGTTTTAAGTCTTCCGAAACAACCAAACATTTATCTCCCCAAACGGTGAATTTTTTCACCAGGGTGTTTTTGGTGAATGCAAAATGCAGGGTAGACACAAAGCCGAAACGGAACCGTTTCTTCAAGGTATGTATAATCACATTGGGGATTCTGGCGTGAGAATGCACAATGTCAAACTGTTCTTCCTGCATCAGCTGTTTTAAGATTTTGTAGGAAGCGAGAATGCTTTTTGGAGTTTTGGAGGAAAGGGGAGCATAGGTATGGGGGATACCGATGCTGACCAGTTCATCTGCAAAGATACCGCCTTCGGAAATCACGTGTACCTGATGACCTGCCGCTACCAGTCCTTTTGCCAGCTCCATAATATGAGTTTCGGCTCCGCCAATGTCCATCGACATGGATGCCAGTAATATTTTCATTTGGGGATTCACCACCGTTCTGTTTTGTAATCTTACACGGCAAAACCGTTGCCGTCTTTGTCATAGAAACCCAGTCGGGTTGCTAAAAATGCGGTGATATTGATACCGCTGTCAATCATTGCTTTCTTTAACAGCAAGGGGTTTAAGGTTTTTTCGTTTCCGCAGGCACAGTTTAAGGAAAGATTCACCCCGTCCTGGGTGTCGGTGATTTCATAACGGAAAATGAGTTCTTTTAAATCGATGGTTTTGGTTTTTCCTTTGGAAAATTTTTCAAAAGGAATGGTTTCTTGTGCCAGAAATTCACGGATTTTGTTGCCCTCTTCGGTGCGGACGGTGATTTGGTAATCCGCATTATGGGTATCGTTGAATTTTTTTAAGTTTTCGGTGTAAATTTCCACGGGCACAATCCCTTCGGGACTTGCTAAGCGCAGTTTTTCTTTCACTTCGCCGAAGGAGAGGGAATCGGTTTTTAATTCAAAATCCAAAAATTCCTGTTTTCCCACAATGCCTAAGGGCAGAGGATTGGCAATGTTTAACACCATGTGGGGGTTAAAGCCTTCGGAATATTTTAAGGGCAGGCCTGTGCGTTTTAAAATTTTCTGCACTGCCTTCATTAAATCCAGATGGGAGATGTATGGCATATTTTTTTCAAACTGTAATCTGATTTTCATAATAAAATCCTTTGTTTATTTCTTTTTCAAAAGATAGAGTTTTCTGCGCAGTTCACGGAAGATTTTTTCTCCGTTGTGCACTGCCCAGTTGATAAAGGGAGAGAAGATTACTTCGATTTCACCCAAAAATTCGGTGAATTCTCCGTTGAAACCTTTTTTGAAACGGTACAGACCGTATAAGGGATTGTCTTCGCTTAAATCCCCCGACACACCACGGAAATCGTAGATGTCGCAACCTTTTTCCACAGACCAGCGAATCATTTCCCACTGGAGCTGATAGTTGGGCATCACGTTGCGGTAAGCGTTGCCGGATGCGCCATATAAGTACCACACTTTGTTGCCGTAGTAGATGGCTAAGGTGCCTGCAATGGGTTTTCCTTCATAATCTGCCATATACAGACGGGCATTTTCGCCGTAAACATCCAGCATTTTTTCAAAATAGGATGCAGGACGCACCACAAACTCGTCACGAAGACCGGTTTCTTCCATCAGGCGCTGGAAGTCTTTCACATCCTCTTTTCCGCCCAAACGAACGGTAACGCCTTTTTTCACAGATAAACGGATGTTGTAACGGGTTTTGGAATGGAAAATTTCAAACACTTCTTCTTCGGTTTTGCCTGCCACATCCAGACGGAACACAAAGCAGGGTTGAATCCCTTCAAAGTTTTTGTTTCCGGGAATGATTTTAAAGCCGGCATCTTTTAAATTCTGTTTGAATTCTTCATTGTCACTCTTCACATCAGGATCTGCTTTGAACACATAAGCCTTATGCTTTTTCGCAAGTTTTTTGATGCCGTCGTAGAGTTCTTTTAAAGTTTCTTTATCGTCCAAATCGCAAACAGGACCTCTGGGAGAGTACATAATGGTCCGTTTAATCACGGGAACGGGACGGATTAACACACTCATGGAACCTTTGATTTTGTTGTTGCTATCGGTGCAGATTAAAATCACGTTTTTCCAGTCGGGTTTCATTTCGCTCCACAGAACAGACTGCATAAAGTGTCCTTTGGGATGATTTTTATTAAATTCTTCGTATTCTTCGTATCTATCTTTTGTGAGTTCGGTTACCATAATGTAAGACATATCCTTTCGCAAGTTTTTCATATTCGCATTCTATGGGAGCAAGGTCCGGGAAGGAACCGTATTTTTTCTCAATTGCTTTGGCAATCAGCAAATCGCATATTTCAGGACTTTTGGGAAGTAAGGGGCCTGAAAGATACGTGCCGATGATGTTTTTATGCATAGCACCTTCCGTTTTGTCGGTGCCGTTGTTGCCGTGACCGCTGAGCACAGTTCCTAAAGGAGTGGCACCTTCTGACAATCGGGTGCGACCTGTGTGGTTTTCAAATCCTACCAGTACCCCCAAGGGAGAATTGATGGCAATGTTGCCGATGAGTTTTTCTTCTCCTGCTTCCGTGGTGATGGGAAGAAGACCAAGCCCTTCATAGCAGACGCCTTCTGCCACAAAGGAGTTTCCTAATAAAGGATAGGCTGTGGTTACCGCTAAGAGACTGCCGCCACTATCACGGTAACGCAGGAATTCTTCCTGATAAGTTCTTAATTTTTCGGCAATTTTCGGCAAATCTTTTTCACTGCCGCCACCCAGATAAATCAGATCCACATCGGTGAAATTTATTTCTTCCGGGAAGGACAGGGGAATCACGGTTAATTCAATGTTTCGGAGACGACAGCGTTTTTCAAACACTTTGATGTTTCCGCGGTCACCATATAAATTCAGAAGTTCGGGGAACAGGTTCAGTAAGGTCAGTTTCATGCGTTATCCCCTTTCTTCAATGTTTTTTCTGCTTTTTTCAGCTCTTTTTTTGCATCAAAAATCAGAGTGTAGTTCACTAAAAGATAAACCACTTCGCAATCGGTTTTTAAAAAATCCAGCGCAACCGACACGGGATTTTCGTTCACGGTTACCGATTCCACATCGGCGTAGTACCAGCGAAGCGCCATATCCTGACACCGTTTGCCCGAAGCACCGTGTGCCACACAATCGGACAGCCATTCGAAATCCACGTCGTACAGCCAGGAAATATCAATGCCGTCGGAAGGCATATCGTTGATACCAACCACCACCGCTTTTTTGCGGGGGTCGTTTTTCAGAGTGGCAATAGCCTGATTGAAACCTGCAGGATTTTTTGCCAGGTTTAAAATCACGGGCTTTTCCAGATGAAATTCTTCCATTCTGGCGGTTTGGGTTTCATAATCGGCAAATGCCTGCGTGTAATTTGCAATGTATAATTTCACAGTTTCTGCCACTGCAATGGCAGCCAGCACATTGTATAAATTGTAAAATCCCAACAGGTTTGTTTTCACTTCCTGCTTTTCGTTTAGCAGGAAGGAAACCGTGGGAGACAGTTCCACACGGGAGGCTCCGAAATGGGGGATGGGACGTTTGTAATCACAGCCTTCACAGTAGAAATCACCCAGCTGACTGTAATGATAAAAGTTGTAGGAAAGTTCGTTTCCGCAGAAGATACAGGTTCTGCCTTCTTTGGATTCGGTTTCGGGTTGATTGGTTTTTTCTGAAACGCCGAACACCACATGAGGATTGGTTACGCTTTTGGTGAAGGAGGCGCACATAGGGTCGTCTCCGTTCAGCACCAAGGTGGCTTCGGGAGCTTTTTTGATTGCAATTTTTAATTGCTCCAGTGTTTCGGTGATTTCTCCGTAGCGGTCCATCTGGTCACGGAATAAGTTGGTTACCACAATCACGTGGGGAGTCAGATGGTCAAACACAATTTTTGCACTGGCTTCATCAATTTCCAACACTGCATAGTCTGCTTTCAGAGAACCGAACAAACCTGCTGCACTGATAAACGCAGTTGCCACCCCGTCAAACATATTGGCGCCCACCGAGTTACACACAGTGGTGCAACCGGTTTGGGTAATCAGGGTGTTAATCATATTGTTGGTGGTAGTTTTGCCGTTGGTGCCCAACACACAGATGATTTTTTCTTTCACCTTCGGCGCAAGAAGAGAAAGAGCATCAGGACAAATTTTCAAAGCAAATCTGCCCGGTGCAGATGAACTTCTGGTGCCCATCAGTTTTCCGATTACAATCAGAACTTTGCAAACCATCACGGCAAGAGCCAGTCGCAGTTGTTTCATAAGATAATCCTCGTTGTTTTATTTTGATAAAAAAACAAAAGTTACACTTCCATGATAATAGGAAGAATCATGGGAGAACGTTTGGTTTTCTTGGTTAAATAGTTGCTCACCTGAGAACGCATTTCGTTTTTTAAGGATGCCCAGTCGGTCACTCTTCTCTGGAGCATTGCTTCCAATGCTTCTTTGGCAACCTGACGGGTTTCTTCCATTAAATCTTCGCTGTCTCTCATATACACAAAGCCACGGGAGATGATGTCGGGCCCTGAGAGAATCTGACCGGTTTCGGCAGATAACGACACCACGATAACAATGAGTCCGTCCTGGGACAGATGCTTTCTGTCCCGAAGCACGATGTTACCCACATCGCCAACAGATAATCCTGCCACAAACACTTTTCCGGAAGACACGCTTCCTGCGGGTTTGGTCTGGGTTTTGGAAACCTGCAACACGCTTCCTAACTGTTGCACAAAAATCCTATCTTCGGGAATTCCCACTTCCATTGCCAGATTTTTATGGTGAATTAAGTGCTTGTATTCCCCATGGATGGGCATAAAATATTTGGGTTTGGTCAACGCTAAAATCAGTTTTAATTCTTCCTGACAGGCGTGACCAGAAACGTGCACGTCCGCTAAGTTATCATACACCACGGAACAGCCACGTTTGAACAGTTCATTCACCACGGTGGAAACTAATTTTTCGTTGCCCGGGATGGGGTTTGCGCTGAGCACCACCAGGTCGTTGGAAGTGATTTCCACTTTCCGATGTGCAGAAAACGCCATACGGTGAAGCCCACTCATCGGTTCGCCCTGACTTCCTGTGGTGATAATGGTTAAATGCTCGTTGTTATAATTTTTAATATTGTCGATATCGATTAAGGTGCCCTTGGGAATCTTCATATAGCCCAGTTCCTGAGCAACCTGCACCACATTTTCCATACTTCTGCCCGACACCGCAACCTTACGGTTGTAGCGGACAGAGGCATCAATAATCTGTTGCACACGGTGCACATTGGATGCAAAGGTGGCGATAATGATTCTCTTTTTGGGGTTGGTGATAAAAATATCGTTTAAGGCTTTTCCCACCGAGCGTTCACTCTGGGTGTAGCCGTGACGTTCCGCATTGGTGGATTCACTCATCAGGAGGGTAACGCCTTGTTTGCCCAGCTCTCCGAACCGTGCTAAGTCAATCATATTGCCTGTAACGGGAGTGGTGTCAATTTTAAAGTCCCCGGTGTGCAGAATCACGCCTTCGGGGGTGTGCACAGCAATGGCAACCGAATCTGCAATGGAATGGTTGGTGTGAATAAATTCCACGGTGATGTCACCGAATTTCAATTTATCTCCTGCAGAAACCTGATTTAAGGCAACCTTAGAGAGCAGATTATGTTCTTTTAATTTGAATTTTACCAATCCGATGGTCAGCATCGTGCCAAACACAGGGATGGAGCAATCCTTCATAAGATACGGAATCCCGCCGATATGGTCCTCATGCCCATGAGTCAACACCAGAGCTTTGAATTTATGCTGATTTTTCACGATGTATGAAAAGTCGGGAATTACCAGGTCCACGCCCAGCATATTCTCGTCGGGAAAGGCAACTCCGCAATCAATTAAAATGCCGATATCTCCATATTCAATGGCGGTCAGGTTTTTTCCGATCTCGTGAAGACCGCCTAAGGGAATCACCTTCAGTATTTTCTTTTTTGCCACAAATAATCCTCCTGTAATTGTCAGGCATCAGGATACCGACACCGCAGTCGGTTCCGTTTGCCGAAAATGTCCGAACATATAATATTCATTATAGTATAACATAATTATTTTATTCTGTCAATTATATAATGTATTATTTCTATCCCTTTTTGGAAATAATCAAAAGGAAGAAAAAAGTTTCCTTTTTTCAAAAAAAACTTTACAAATGACACTATTCTGTGCTATACTGAAATGTAAAAGATGCTTTATGTTCTTAAAGAGGACAAAACACATCATTTTCTTTTACAAGTGAAACAGTTTGGTATTCCTATGAATACGAAAGTGAGGTTTTTATATGTTTCAGATTACCAAACGGGAAGAGTTGAATCCCACCGTTACCAGAATTGCGGTGAAAGCTCCCCGCGTTGCGAAAAAAGCGTTGCCCGGTCAGTTCATCATTTTAAGAGTGGACGAAAACGGTGAACGTATTCCCTTAACTGTTGCGGATACCGATCCTGTGGCAGGTACCGTGACCGTGATTTTTCAGGTGGTTGGTGCATCCACCGAACAGCTCAATCACATTCCCGAAGGCGAATGTATTCACGATTTTGTGGGTCCTTTGGGGGTTCCTACCAAGATTGAAGGATTAAAGAAAGTGGCAGTTGTGGGCGGTGGCGTAGGTTGTGCCATTGCGTATCCCATTGCCAAAGCATTGCATAAACAGGGCACCGAAGTGCATTCTGTGGTAGGTTTCAGAAACAAAGATTTAGTGATTTTGGAAGACGAATTCAAAGCGGTAAGTAACCGTCTTTGCATGATGACTGATGACGGTTCCTACGGGGAAAAAGGATTGGTTACCGATGCTCTGAAGGCTCTTATCGAAAGCGGCGAACAGTATGACGAAGTTATCGTAATCGGTCCGCTTATTATGATGAAGTTTGTATGTAAATTAACCAAAGAATACGGCGTAAAAACCACAGTTAGTATGAATCCTGTGATGATTGACGGCACAGGTATGTGCGGCGGTTGCCGTTTAACCGTTGGCGGAGAAACTAAATTTGCCTGTGTAGACGGTCCTGATTTTGACGGTCACTTGGTAGATTTTGACGAAGCAATTCAGCGTTCCCGCACATATTTTGGATTTGAACGTCACCGTCACGAAGAAACCTGTAATCTCTTTAGGGGGGTAAAATAAGATGCCGAATATGTCTTTACAAAAAAATCCCATGCCTCATCAGGAGGCGGATATCCGTAATAAAAATTTCTCCGAGGTTGCTTTGGGGTACACCTTAGAGCAGGCAAAAGATGAAGCGGAGCGTTGCCTCGGTTGTAAGCACAAACCCTGTGTGGGCGGATGTCCCGTTGCTATTGATATTCCTGCCTTCATCCAGAAAATCAAAGAAGAAGATTTAGAAGGCGCGTATCAGATTTTAAACAAATCCACATCTTTACCTGCAGTTTGCGGACGTGTTTGTCCTCAGGAATCCCAGTGTGAAGCCAAATGTGTGCGTGGCATCAAAGGGGAACCTGTTGCCATCGGCAGACTGGAACGTTTTGTGGCAGACTGGCACCGTGAACACGGCAAAAAAGAACAGCCTGAAATCAAACCCAACGGAAAAAAAGTGGCAGTGATCGGTTCCGGCCCTGCAGGTTTGACCTGTGCCGGGGACCTGGCAAAAGAAGGATACAGCGTTACCGTGTTTGAAGCGTTGCACGTTGCAGGCGGTGTGTTGGTGTACGGTATTCCCGAATTCCGTTTGCCCAAAGCCATTGTGCAGGCTGAAATTGAAAAATTAAAAGAAATTGGCGTTACCGTGGAAACCAACGTGGTTGTGGGTAAAACCTTAGCGGTTGACGAACTGTTTGAGGAAGGTTTTGATGCGGTGTTTATCGGTTCCGGCGCAGGTCTTCCCAGATTTATGAAAATTCCCGGCGAAAATTTAAACGGCGTATATTCTGCCAATGAGTTTTTAACCCGTGTGAACTTAATGAAAGCATATCGGGAAGATTCCAAAACTCCCGTATTGCATGCGAAAAATGTGGCAGTTGTAGGCGGCGGTAATGTTGCTATGGATGCTGCCCGCTGTGCAAAACGTCTGGGTGCAGAAAATGTGTATGTGGTGTACCGTCGTTCTTTAGAGGAAATGCCTGCCAGAAAAGAAGAAGTGGAACACGCTATGGAAGAAGGCATCCATTTCAAAGTGCTTTGCAATCCTGTGGAAATTCTGGGGGATGAAAACAAATTTGTTTCGGGCATCCGTTGCGTGGAAATGGAACTGGGTGAACCTGATGAATCCGGCAGAAGACGTCCTGTTGTAAAGGAAAACAGCGAATTTGTGCTGGATGTGGATGCGGCGATTATGTCCATCGGAACCTCTCCCAATCCCTTAATCAAGAGCACCACTGAGGGGCTGGAAACCAATTCTCACGGTTGTATTGTGACTGATGAGAATGGCAAAACCTCCCGTACAGGTGTGTATGCCGGCGGCGATGCAGTAACCGGTGCCGCAACCGTTATTCTGGCGATGGGTGCAGGAAAAACTGCTGCAAAATCCATTATGGAATATCTGGAAAATAAATAATAAGAAAAAAGAGCGTCCCATCGGGGAGGCTCTTTTTTTATATGAAAACAGATAAGAAGGCTGCTGCAAGCTGTTCTTCCTGATTTTCGGGAGATTGATTTATCATTATTTTTGGACAACTCAATTTCCGACGGATTGCTTTTAGTAAGGATTCGGCTGTGTACACACGGTAAGGGCTGATTCTAAGCAGTTTTCCCACGGTTTCTGCCGATTTTTTCAGAAGTTCTTCTGCACTGTAACCCTCGGGGAACAGTCTTTCGGATTGCAATAACCGTTTCCAGCGGAAATAAGAGAGCTGTTTTTGTCGGGATAACTCCCAAAATGTGTTTTTTCGGAAGGTGAAAGCATCTCCGCCGTAAACACCAAAGGATTTTAAGGCGTCCAGATACCCCAAACGGATGTTGCGTTTCGTGTTTTCCTTATGGAAAACCAGCCAGTTTCCCAGGTTCCATCGAGGGTAAATGAGGGTGAGATTTTCTTCGGCGAGCACTTGTTCTTTTGCTATGGGAGTGTCCAGACTAACGGCAATAATTTTGTGGGCACCTTTGGCTTTTGCCAATTCAACGGGCAGATTGTCGCAGTAGCCGCCGTCCATGTATTCCACCCCCGAAACGGTGTGGCATTTTGCCGCAGGGAAGCAAGCGGTGGTTGCCATCAGGTAGTCGTTGAGTGCTCCTTTGGGAATATCTTCCGTAAACACAGGGCATGGCTCCAGATCTTCCTTGCGGGTCAGCATCATTCCAAACGTTATGGGAGAAGTGCGGATCACATCTTCCAAAAGATGATTTTTCATCAGCGTTTCCAACCCGTTCCGACAGATTCCGCCCTGTTTTAAAAATGCTTTTGTATAGGCGAAAAAGTCGGGTTCTTTGGGAAAATCGAAGATGGAAGTGGTGTCCAGAGTTTCCCAGAGCTTTACTGCTTTCTCAAACGTGCCCTGTACCATCAGAGCACCGTTTAAGGCGCCCACCGAAGTGCCTGTGATAATATCGGGACGGATGTTCAGCTCCCGAAGAGCCTTCCACACGCCCAACTGATAAGAACCCCGCGAGCCGCCACCGCCCAACACCAACGCTGTTTTCATAGATTCACTCCTTTTTGCAATACTCTTTACAGTATAAACATTTTTGTCAAAAAAATACGAAAAAGATGTGCCGAATATTTGACACCACGATATTTTTATGGTATGATGTATACGAGAAAATCTGGTCGAACAATTCCGAACATCAAAGGAAGGAAATAAACGGTATGGCAAAAATTGTGGCAAAAAAATCACTGGGGCAAAACTTTTTGCAGGATGACTCGGTGATTGATAATATTGTAACCCAATCCGGTGTAAATCGGGACACCGATGTGCTGGAAATCGGTCCCGGTCTTGGTGCGGTTACCGATTTATTGGTGGAACGCGCCAGAAATGTGGTGGCGGTGGAAATTGACGACCGCTTGTATCACAATCTGGTGAAAAAACACGGTCACCGTGAAAATTTCAAAATTATCAATGCAGACATTTTGGAAACCGACCTTTCCAAAATCGTCACCGACAATATGATTGTGGTGGCAAATCTGCCCTACTATATTACCACTCCCATCATCACCAAACTGGTGGAAAATCCTTGCGGGTTGAAGTCTTTAACCGTGATGGTGCAGCTGGAAGTGGCAAAAAGAATCTGTGCTGACCATACCGAAAAAGATTACGGTGCCATTTCGGTGTTCTGTAATTATCATTGTGATACCGAACTGCTGTTTACCGTGCCGCCCGAAGCTTTTGACCCCATCCCGAAAGTAACCTCTGCGGTGATGAAACTGTCTTTCCGCAATGAAAAAGCAGTTGCCCCCAAAAATGAAAAACATTTCTTCTCTGTGGTAAAAGCGGCATTCTCCAACAGACGAAAAACCTTGTCCAACTGTCTGATGCAAAGTTTTTCGATTTCCCGCGAAGAAGCAGTTGGGCTGATTACCGCCTGCGGATTATCTGAAACCATTCGCGGAGAAAAGCTATCCCTTTCGGATTTTTGCAAGTTAAGTGACCTGATGTGTGAGCAGGGAAAATAAAAAACAAAACAATTCCAAATAAACAAAAAAAATCAAAAAAATCAGAAAAAACACTTGCCAAAAAAAAGAAAGTGTGTTATTATGGTGGTATAATGGGTGGGAATAGGATTTTATGACGAATCGCACCCTTTGAAAATGATTAAAAATACAGTTAATATACAGAAAAAAGGAGTTATTAGTATGACTGACAACAAATTTGTGTTAAGCTGGGTTGAAGAAATGAAAAACCTGGTAAAACCCGCAAACGTAGTATGGATTGACGGAAGCGAAGAACAGCTGGAAAGCTTAAGAGAACAGTCCTGCAAATCCGGCGAAATCATTCGCTTAGACCAGGAAAAATTACCCGGATGTTTCTATCACAGAACTGCTCAGAATGACGTTGCTCGTGTAGAAGACAGAACCTTCATCTGTGCAACTAGCGAAGAAGAAGCAGGTCCCACCAACAACTGGATGGACCCCAAAGCTGCTTATGAAAAATTAGGCAAACTGTTCGATGGTTCCATGGCTGGCAAAACCATGTATGTAATTCCTTTCATCATGGGCGTTTTAGGCTCTCCCTTCTCTAAAGTTGGTATCGAAATCACCGACAGCATTTATGTTGTATTAAACATGGCTATTATGACCCGTGTTGGTATCCAGGCTGAAAAACAGCTGGGTGACAGCGCAGATTTCACCAAATGTTTACACGCTTGTAAAGATGTAAACCCCGATGAAAGATATATTATGCATTTCCCCCAGGACAACACCATCTGGAGCATCAACTCCGCATACGGCGGAAACGTACTCTTAGGTAAAAAATGTCTGGCTCTGCGTATTGCAAGCTACCTGGGCAAAAAAGAAGGCTGGATGGCTGAACACATGCTCATCTTAGGCTTAGAAAATCCCAAAGGCGAAGTGAAATACATTGCTGCAGCGTTCCCCTCTGCTTGTGGTAAAACCAACCTGGCAATGTTAATTCCTCCCTCTATCTTAAAAGGTTACAAAGTATATACCGTAGGTGATGATATCGCTTGGATCCGTGTTGGTGAAGACGGCAGACTGTGGGCTATGAATCCCGAAGCTGGTTTCTTCGGCGTTGCTCCCGGTACCTCCAACAAAACCAACCCCAACGCATTGGCTACCACTATGAAAAACACCATCTTCACCAACGTGTTCTTGAAAGATGACAACACTGTATGGTGGGAAGGTATGGACGGCGATGCTCCTGCAACCGGTACCGACTGGTTAGGTAACCCCTGGACTCCTGAATCCGGCGTAAAAGGTGCACATCCCAACTCCAGATTCACCGCACCCGCTGCTCAGTGTCCTTGCATCTCTTCCGAATTTGAATCCACCGCAGGTGTACCCCTGTCCGCAATCGTATTCGGCGGCAGACGTGCAAAAACTGCTCCCCTGGTATACCAGTCCTTCAACTGGAACCACGGTGTATTCATGGGTGCTACCATGGCTTCTGAAACTACTGCTGCAGCTGCAGGTGCAGTTGGCGTAGTTCGTCGTGACCCCATGGCTATGATTCCCTTCTGCGGATACAATATGGGTGACTACTTCCAGCACTGGTTAGATATGGGCACCAAAACTGACAAACTGCCCTTAATCTTCCACGTTAACTGGTTCAGAACCAATGCAGACGGCAAATTCATCTGGCCCGGATTTGGTGACAACGTTCGTGTGTTAAACTGGATCTTAGCAAGATGCGCAGGCGAAGTTGATGCAGTTGAAACTGAAATCGGTTACCTGCCCAAGAAAGAAGATTTAGACTTAACCGGTTTAGATATTTCTGACGAAGTATTAGACGAACTGTTAAGCGTTGATAAAGAAGTTTGGTTAGAAGAAACCAAAGGTATCGGCGAATTCTTCGCAAAATTCGGTGACAGACTGCCCAAAGAATTAGCAGCTGAACTGGAAAACTTAAAAGCAAGATTACAGAAATAATCTTACCAAACAAAATGATGCCGCATCCGATCGGGTGCGGCATTTTTTATGGTAGCGGGTATATTGGGAATATTGAAAATACCAAGATTATCGAAAACATCAAAAATATCAGATTCCTTTCAAAATGCGGGAAAATGGCTTGTTTTTCCAAAAAAACGGAAAACCTCTAAAAACAAGAGAAAATAAAAGAAAACAAGTAAAATGTGAATTTATTTTACCATAAACAGGATTATCTATGATTGCTATTTCACCCCTGTTTTACTATAATGAATTAGCACTCTTAACGAAAGAGTGCTAAAAATGTCGAAAATCCTATGGAAATAAAGTATATCGGAGGAATTACACATGAATTTAAAACCCTTGGGTGATAGAGTTGTCATCCGTATGGTAGAAGC
>JAZOQZ010000016.1:0-1430 GCA_045656345.1 Clostridia bacterium | reverse complement strand
GATTTACTTTCTAAATTTGATTTGAATATTTTATTATACGTGCAAGAAAACTTCCGAACCGAAACTCTTACCTTTTGGATGCGTCACATCACAAATTTGGGAAGCGTCCTGCTTGCGATAATTGCAATCTGGTTAATTATCAAAGGCACCCGCAAGGAAAGATTGTTTGGTGTTATCACGGTTGTCTCCGTCTTAATTGAAGTAGCAATCGTTAACGGCTTCTTGAAGAACTTTATCGCTCGACCGCGTCCTTATGATGTCAGTGCTGAACTTCTGCCTGCTATCGAAGTTTTATCAGATTACTCCTTCCCATCCGGGCACACTGCCCTTGCATTTGCTTTGGCATTTGTTTTTTACAGGTATTTGCCTAAAAAATATGGCGTGCCGGCAATCGTTATTGCAAGTTTGGTTGGCCTGTCCCGCATTCACTTAGGAGTTCATTATTTAAGCGATGTTATCGGTGGAATTATATTTGCGTATATTTCCGTGAGAATTGCTGAGCACCTCATTCAAAAGTATTATCCTCAAAATTTAGAAAACGATATATAAACACACAAAAAACGTATGGCAATCTGCTATACGTTTTTCTTCTTGTTCGCTTGATAAATTCTTCGTATAGAGTTATACTTTTATCGAACATATTTTTGTATTTATTTTCTTGTTTGTGAAAGTGTGATTTTGTGCGTACCATTCTCCACATAGATATGAATAATTTTTACGCTTCCGTGGAATGTCTTTACCGTCCGGAAATTAGGGATTTTCCCGTTGCAGTTGCAGGTGATCCCCTCAATCGTCATGGTATTATTTTGGCAAAGAACATGCTTGCCAAAAAGTTAGGTGTTAAAACTGGCGAAGCTATTTGGCAGGCTAAGCTTAAAGCTCCCAATCTGGTAACTGTTCCGCCGGATTTTCGCAAGTATTTAAAATTCTCACGCCTTGCTCGTCAAATCCTTTACGATTATACGGACCAAATTGAACCCTTCGGTATTGACGAAAACTGGATTGATGTAACCGGCTCCAAGCTTTTATGCGGTGATGGTTCTGAAATTGCAGATTCCATTCGCCAACGGATTAAAGAAGAACTTGGGATTACTGTAAGCATTGGCGTTAACTTTAACAAGATTTTTGCCAAGCTTGGTTCAGATATGAAAAAGCCTGATGCAGTAACAGTTATCCCCCACGATAAATTTAAGGATATTATTTGGTGCTTGCCTGTTTCCGAACTGCTTTATGTTGGCAAAGCTACTCAGCGTAAACTTACCAGCAGGGGAATTATGACCATTGGTGATTTAGCTAATTACCCTGTTGAGTTATTGGTTGATATGTTAGGCAAATGGGGCGAGGTGCTTTCCCTTTTCGCCAATGGTAAGGATACTGCTCCTGTCCGCAAGCTAAACGAAGCTTCTGCAGTAAAAAGTATTGGTAATGGT
>JAZOQZ010000015.1:0-6451 GCA_045656345.1 Clostridia bacterium | reverse complement strand
TATAGGCTTATCGAGCCTGTCGAGCCGTTCAAGTATTACCGCCGTGTCGAATACGTTCTTGCCCGACAAGAGGAAAGCCTCTCCGGGAGTACACGGATATTCTTGTTTTATAAGGTCTTTATCAAGGTATTTGTCGTATTTGTTGTAATACCAATAGAGCTGATCGGCAGACAGCCCCTTGTCGGTGCGTAACCACCGAAGCCGCTCCCATATCCAGCCCTTTTTGCTTTCTACTTCGTGCAGGAAGTCCGCTTTCGATTCCTCGTTGCGGAAAGATATATTATATTCTTTCGTTCTCCACCACTCATAGAAGCAGTTTATATGAACGCCGCTATTCCACATTCGCTGATAATCGTTATAACCGTTTGCTGTACTCTCGTATATCTTGATACAGTTCTTTGTGAACGCTTCACCCAATGCGCCTTGAATCGGGCTTATGCCGTCTTTCCAGAAGGCACATTCTGAACCGTGAAAGAAGTTTACTGTTCGGGATCGTCCGACATCTTTTGTCGCTGTATCTACCGCCCAACTGCTATTGATTTTTTCAAATAGCAACTGCTTTCTGTTGTTGAATTTTTCCGTAGGTTTCAACGCTTCCGGCAACTGTCCGTAAGGGAATTTGGCTTTGTTCTGAAAGATTGCTTCGCTGTTGTCGCTCTTGTCTGCAAGCGTATATCCTTGGAAGTTCTTATTCAGTATGCTACAAGCCAACTGATAAGCCGTTACAAGCGTAGTAAAGCCCTGCTGTCTGCCTTTAAGCACAAGCAGGGATATATCTGTTATATTGCCCTCGTTAAAGTCCTGTATGGCTTTATTTAGAGTATTCATAAAATCGTGCTGCACATCGTTTAAGAAAAACGGCATTGTACGCTGATTCTTGTCTACTACGATAAAGCATAACTCTATAAGTTTTTCGGGCTTGGCTTTGATCTCTGCCAGCAAATCGGCATTTGATAGAATCTCATTTGCAACGGCGTTTCGGAAGGTCTTATCATACTCAATGCTTTTTAATTCTTGCCACTTGTCTTTTCGCTTTTGAATAAGATAATCCGCTGTATATATCACAGTATATCCTCTAACCTTGTAACGCCTACTTTTGCATCAAGAATGGTCTTATACTCATCTTCCATCTTGTTGTCAATATCAATAGCCGCTTGCCGTTCCTTCGCCGTCAATTCGGGATTCCTTGCCATATCTGCAAGCATTTTCCGCTTTTCGTTCCGGGTCATAACAGCACCGCCGGCAGCGTTTGCGGCTATTTCCTTGATTTCTGCAATCCTCACCAAAATCTCGCCTTTTTGCTTTTCAAGAGCATATGCTTTGTTGTCTACTGTTGCATCTTTCCAGCGTTCGCTTTTGGGGAATGCTTCTCTATATGCTTTTCGCTGGGACAGTCCTTTTGCCCTTGCTTGAGCATAATCTTCCCAATGCGGATTTGATAATACTGACATAGATAACACCCCTTTCATAAAAATCAGGTTGCAAGCACCATAGGCGATCCCGATTGAAACGCCCCAAAGGAGGAAGGTATTTGCCGGGCTTTTCCCAAAATGCCAAAAAGGAAGTTCCCCGGTGGTGCTGTGCATCCTGTCGAAACATTCATAATATACGCACGCAAAAAAGCGACCCCCACATTGGAAGTCGCTTTTATATTATTTCACAATAGCATTATATCACCTTATAACATTACATTCCATTACATTTCATTACAAGCCGCCATATCTTTTTCGCCGCCCATCGTTTACAATTCGTTCACAAATCGTTTACACAAAATACCTTTTTTACACTCCTGCGGTGGTGTATATTGGAATCACCGAGAGGGCAGCAGCCCCACAAAAACAAACCGAAAAGGAGAACACGAAAAATGAAATGGTTTAACAATCCCACCACCCTTGAAGAACTCAAGAAGGAATACAAGAAACTGGTATTCAAGCACCACCCCGACAAAGGCGGCAAAACTTCTGATATGCAAGAGATCAACAACGAATACGAAAAACTCTTTGCAAAACTGAAAGACACCCACAGAAGCGCAACCGGCGAAACCTACACCGCAAAAACCGAAACCACCGAAACCCCCGAACAGTTTATCACAATCATTGAAAAACTGATTCACCTTGACGGAATCAATATTGAAATCTGCGGCTCTTGGATTTGGGTAACTGGAAACACCTTCCCCAACAAAGAAGAACTCAAGAAAATGCGTTTCCAGTACAGCAAAAATAAAAACGCTTGGTACTACCACGAACCCGGCTACCGCAAGCACAGCCGCAAACACTTTTCCCTTGATGATATTCGGGATATGTTCGGAAGCGAAACAGTAAACGGAATCCAGCAAGACAAACTCGCAGAAGCAATCTAACAATAATAAAACGCCGACCCCCGGCGGCTAATCCCGGCAGAAAGGAAAAGAAAATGAAACAATTAAGAATCTTTGAAATTTCAGAAAACGAGAACCAATTTTACCCCACGCCAAAATCCTTTTTAGATAGAATTTCTGAGGACTTCCACCAAGAAATCAGATGTTTCAAAAACGAATATAAATACGATATTAAAGTTCTTGAACCGAGCGCAGGAAAGGGAGATATTGCAAAATATCTGAAAAAATATGGAGATTATGACTTTCGTGCATTTCCCCGTTGTGATGTTGAGTGCATCGAAATTGATCCTAACTTCCGGGCAATGTTAAAAGGCGAGGACTTTCCCGTTATTCACGATGATTTTTTATCTTTCAACACTTACACAAAATACGATTTAATCTTTATGAATCCCCCCTTTGCTAATGCAGATAAGCACCTTTTGAAAGCAATCGCAATTCAAGAAAAATTCGGTGGCCGTGTTCTCTGTATTCTCAACGCTGAAACTCTCCGAAACCTTCACACGAATACACGGCTGGAACTCTCCAAGAAACTTTCCGATCTAAACGCTACTGTAAAATACTATTCCGATGCTTTTTTGGCGGACGATTGCGAAAGAAAAACCGCCGTTGAAGTCGCCGTTGTTTGGGTTGATGTTCCGGCCCCGGAAAGCATTTTTAATTCAAAGGTTTTTGAAGAACTCGACAAGGCAAAAGAAATCAAAATTGATACCGAGGAAACAGAAGAACAAAAACAACTTGTGAGAATGGGACTTGATTGGATCAAGGCAGCAGTAATGCAGTATAACGAGCAAGTAAACGCCGCAATTTCATTTTTCAAGGAATATATTGCTTTTTCTTCAAAGTATAACGAGAGATACGCAGAATTTGAAAACCAGAGCAGATACAACCAAGCATTTTCTTTGAAAATTTGGGGCGAAGAAAATGCCGACTTAAATCATTATCTTGAGGTAACGAGAAGGATTTATTGGAAAACCCTTTTTGACAACCCGAATTTTTCCGGCAAACTTACAAACCGCTTGAGAGAAGATCTTCATTCTCGCCTTAACGATTTCAGAAAATTTGATTTCACAGAAAAAAACATACTGCTCCTTATGGAAGAAAATATGAAAGCCACGGTCCGAGGAATTGAAGAAGAGATTTTGTCCCTGTTTGACAAACTCACAAGACACGCTCAATATGACGGTTGCGATAATGTTCACTATTACAACGGCTGGAAAACGAACAGCGCACACAAACTAAATCAAAAAATCATAATTCCTTTCTATGGCGTTTGGAAACAAGAGGCAAGATACAAGGTACACGGAACTGGTTATGGCTTATATTGCACAAAAAACGGTTACGAATACCACCTTGACGAAAGAGAAGCATACAGAACCCTTTCTGATATGTCGAAAACTCTCAATTTTCTTGCAAATGGAATCTGCGAATTGCAGGACGATGAAAGACTTCTCTTTCTTCTGCAAAGCAATTTCAAAAGAGAAAACGCAAAGAATATTGAAACAGAACATTTTGTTTTGACATTCTATAAAAAAGGCACTTGCCACCTGAAATTCAAAAATCAAGACCTTTTAGATAAATTCAATATGTTTGCATCGCAGAGAAAAGGATGGTTGCCGCCTTCCTACGGCAAGAAAGCATACGAGGATATGACCGAGGAAGAACAACAAACAATCAACGAATTTCAAGGAAAAGAGCGATACAAAGAGATTTTAAGAAACAAATCCGCTTTTATCGTTGAACCGGAACAAATTATGCTGTTATCAAGCGGAATTTGTTAAAAATTCAAGATTCAGAAACAGAGAGGACATAAAGCAATGACAAAATGTGAATTGTTATCCCTTGCAAACAAGGGTAAAACCGAAATAAACGGAATACCGCTTGAAATCAAAGTGTTTCCGTCCTCAATGGACGGAACACCGTGGATAGAGATTTATGTTGAACCGCTTTCCCCGTTGCACCAGCCTTTGATACTCGGTCAAAAATGGGTCGAACACCTTACGGACGAGGAATGCGAAGAACTCCCGGAAGCTTTGAACCAATACAAGCAAGAGGCAGAAGCTTTTTGCAAACGAGCTGAAACCGTTGTAAAGGCAACAATGAACACAGACGGCACATTCACCTTTACAGAAGTTCCCGAAACGGTTAAAGCGAATTTTGCTGAATATCCTTCGGCGTTAAAGCGTTGGATGAAAGAAAAGCACCATATCAATTTTATCGGCAATGAAAAAGAATATTGGTACGCACCGGGCGATTTTACTCTTGAGCTTGACGGGGTTCGATATGTTCCCCATTGGAGCTATTGGTTAAATTGCACGTACTACAAAACAACAAAACAGATACAGAAAGGAGAATAAAATGTTAGAATCCAAGAAACGAGCAAACAAAAAATACAACGCCAAGTACAAGGAGCGCATAACAACAATTCGCTTTGATTGCTTCCCAACCGACAGCGATATTATAGACCACATCGAAGCGAAGAAGGCCGCCGGAGAAGCAACAGCAACATACTTGAAGCGGCTTATCAGAGAGGATATGCAAAAGGGATAGGTTAAAACCTATCCCCCTTTTTTTCGAGAATTTCACAGAGCATTCGCAACGCTGCTTTTTTGATTCGCCACACTTGAACAGTACAGTAATTCATATCTTCCGCAATCTGCTCTTGCGACATACCACGCACATATTCCCGGTACAACACCCCAAGTTCTTTTGCCGGAAGCATCTTAATGGTATCTATGATATACTGTTTCCGTTGTTTCAAAGCGTTTAATTCGTCCGTATGGCGATCCGCAAGTTTTACGGCATTATCCCCCACCTTATCAGACACACCGCCACCGTGGGGCATTCCGTCAAGACTTGCGGTCATTTTTGTTGCCTGCGCCATAATATCTGCGACTTCAAACTCTTTCGCTTGAATCAATTCATTCAGTTTTGCAATCTGCTCAAGCCATTCAATCACCGCTTTTTCATCCATCACGCTACCCCTTTCAAGAATTATTTATTCTGCCTTTCTCTTGCCTTTTTGCTTTTGTAATACGGCAGCAGTATCGCTTTAATTTGCCGTATCAATCTCAATTTTTCTTTGCACAAAGAACATACGCAACTGCTGTTATCCGTTGCCGCTTCGCAATACTTGCAAATATATTTTCGTTTCACTTGTCTTTCCCTTTCCCATCACTATCCATTGACACCAAAAAAAGAATCGCCAAAAGAATCCCGGTAACAACACCGACACCGACACCAAGTAAAAAAGCAATAGCACCATCCGTCATTCCTTCTCCCTCTCTTTCAAAGCATTTTCGGCTTGCTCACGGGATAGTAAGACGGTTTTGCCGATTTCTTCGGGCTTGATATAATTGTCGCTATCATCAACCAAAGCAATCTCATCGGGATAAACTTCAACAACTGCAATTTCCCATTCCCATACTTTGCCTTTACCCACTCGGTATATTGTCTGCCCCACCTCGCAAGGCAACTCCACAAAGCGGGATTTTGGTTTGAAAAATTCGCAGATCAAATCCATCCCTTCTTCTTCAAAGCAAATAAAACTTTCTTTTTTAACTTCTGCACTTTCCAAACACACCTCATAATGCACACAATCTTTGCAGGTCATTTTCACCACCTCCAAAACAATTTATAAAACAAAGTCGGTTTGAAATGGGGACACCACATAAGGGAACAATATCGCAAACTGCCATCTCGCAGACACCTTGTTAATCCGTGTCGGTATTTCTGCTCATACTTGCATTTTTTCATTTTTGTTCACCCCCAAACACAACTTCGGCTTTATCAAGAACAGCGTTGATGTTTTCCAAAGCATCATAAACAATGCTTTCACGCTTTCCCATACCATAAACCGCACCTTCAATCATTCCGATCATTCTCTGCATAGTTTCCATTTCGCTTACGCTCATTGTCATTTTTGTTCACTCCCTTATCTATTTTTTATTCTTTGGTACAGAATGTAAGGAATACCCCACAACGGGCAAGTAATGAATAAGATAATGCTAAACCACAAGCCAATGATATAATCAATTACATCTTCAATCACAACTCCACCCCCATTTCTTTTGCGAT
>JAZOQZ010000014.1:0-38758 GCA_045656345.1 Clostridia bacterium | reverse complement strand
ACGGGGAGGTTTGGCACCTCGATGTCGGCTCATCGCATCCTGGAGCTGAATTAGGTTCCAAGGGTTGGGCTGTTCGCCCATTAAAGCGGTACGCGAGCTGGGTTCAGAACGTCGTGAGACAGTTCGGTCCCTATCTGTCGTGGGCGCAGGAAATTTGAGAGGAGCTGTCCTTAGTACGAGAGGACCGGGATGGACATACCTCTGGTGCACCAGTTGTTCTGCCAAGGGCACGGCTGGGTAGCTAAGTATGGAAGGGATAAACGCTGAAAGCATCTAAGCGTGAAGCCCCCCTCGAGATAAGATTTCCCACAGAGATAATCTGGTAAGAACGCACGTAGACTATGTGTTTGATAGGTCGGAGGTGTAAGTGCAGTAATGTATTGAGCTAACCGATACTAATAGTTCGAGGACTTGACCAGAGCATATAAATGATATGCATAAGTGATACAAGGAAACAAAGTTACAGAATCTCATCACGAAAGTGAGTAGCATTATTCGGTTTTGAAGGTACAAGATACCTTTAACCATACCGGTGACCAGCGGAGAGGCCCCACCCGTTCCCATCCCGAACACGGAAGTTAAGCTCTCATGCATCGAAAATACTTGGCGGGAGACTGCCCGGGAAGATAGATAGTTGCCGGTTTTATGAAAAGAGTTACCCTAAAGGTAACTCTTTTCTTTTTTATTGCTTGTTAAAAAGCCGTGATATGCGCAAACGTCACCACTCGCCGTACCCAATGTACGGCTTCGGGAACTTCCCTGCGGGTGCCGTTTGCACATCTGACGACTTTTTCCCGGCGCAAATGTGTTTCTCTTCGACTTTTATAGAACTTCATTCTTCGGCGTACACCCGGTACAGCTTCGGGAGGAGAAATCCGTTGGATTTCTTTCGATTTCCGAATTCTGCATCCATTTTTTTCGCAAATATTTTCTAATGTAAAATACCTCAGAACTAAGATAAACTGCACCACTCGGCGTACCGTTATGCTGTATGCTAATACTACGGCTTCGGGAACTTCCCTGCGGGTGCCGTTTGCACATCTGACGGCTTTTTTTCTGCGCAAGGTGACTGTGTATATATTAGATTTTGTTTCTCCCGTTTTTAGTTGACAAATTTTTGGAAATATGCTATCCTAACAAAAGAAAAATCAAGCAAAGAAGGTGACAATATGGCGAGAAGAAAAGCGGATCCCAAAGGACTCATCTGGGTTGCAATTGCATTTGCACTGGCATTTTTTACAACTCAAATCCCCAAATGGACCAAGCCGGCTCCCTTGGCAGATACAGACTGGCAGGGCAGATTAGCTGTGGTGTATGTGGACACCGGGAATTCCGATTCCATTGTGGTTCATTTTCCTGATGAGAGAACTATGCTTATTGATGCAGGTAAACCCGACGATTTTGACGCCATTTCCGACGTGTTGGACGGATTTTCAGAAGATACCATTGACTACGCCATTATCACCCATCAGCATGATGACCACATTGGTTCTTTCCCCGAAATTTTAGAGAATTACACGGTGAAAACCGTTTATATGCCGGATTCTCCCATTTCCAATCCTCAGACCAAAGAATCCATGGCGTTGATTGAAGAACTGGACATTCCGCTGGTAGAAATCAAAAAGGGAGTGGTGGTGTGTGACGGGGATGTAAAGGCTGAATTTTTATCCCCTATGTATGAAACCTACGGCGACAAAAATAATTACAGCGGTGTGCTTTATATGACCTACGGCGAGCAGAGTTTCCTCTTTATGGGGGATGCTACCACCGATGTGGAAAACGATATGCTCTCCAAAAACATTGTGCCCCATGCTGATGTGTTGAAAATTGGCCATCACGGCTCTAAAGGTTCCACATCGAAGAACTTTTTGAATGCGGTAACTCCCGCCTATGCAGTTATCACCACCGGCGAAAATGATTACGGTCATCCCACAAAAAAAGTGTTGGATTTATTGAACGGCAAAAACATCTCGGTGTACCGCAGTGATTATCACGGTAACATCACTGCCGTAACAGACGGAAACGCTCTTACAATTACCACACAAAGACAACCGGAAAAATAAATAAATTGCAAAAAAAACAGCTGTTTTCCAGAGGAAGCAGCTGTTTTTATTTGAAAACAGTAACATAGGAAAGTTTCGCAAAAAATGGTAAGAAAAAAACAGTGGTTTTTGTTGATTTTTTTGAAAGGATATGCTATAATAGGATTGATATACAGAAAATGGGAAAATCTTATCAGTTCCCCGAAATATTACTGTTAAAAAATTACTTACATATCAGGAGGACCCGACCATGATGAAAAAAATTTTAGCATTACTTTTGGTAATGATGTTGTCTGTAAGTGTTGCATTTGCCGCAACATTCTCCGACTTTGATGAAAATCACTGGGCATTTCCCTATGTAAACGAATTGGTTGCCAACGGTGTAGTCAACGGCTATGAAGATGGTACCTACCGCCCCGAAGCGAATGTAACCCGTGCAGAACTTGCAAAACTGATTTCCGTTCAGTTTGGTGCAAGTGTGGAAAAAGAATTTTCCGATGTGTTAGAAACCGATTGGTATTATGATTATGTAACCGTAAGCGGTAGCTACTTCCTTGCCGAAGGTGTTTTCAATCCCAACACTCCCGCAACCAGAGAAGAAGTGGCTTATGCAATTTATGTGGCGAAGAACTTAAATGCACCCACCGCTGCAGTAACCTTCACCGATGCAGCAAATATTGCAGCAGTATATCAGGAAGCTGTTGCATCTGTAGCAGAAAATGGTATTATTACCGGTTATCCTGATGGAAGCTTTGCTCCCAAAAATAATATCACCCGTGCCGAAGTGGCAACCGTGTTATCCAGAGCTATCAAAGCAGAAAACAACCAGGAGCAGTATTTTGCAGTGCTGAAGATGGCAAAGCTGACCGACAGATATTATGATGCAAACGAAGCCATTTCTTAT
This sequence comes from Clostridia bacterium, assembly GCA_045656345.1. GTDB lineage: Bacteria > Bacillota > Clostridia > UMGS1840 > UMGS1840 > SIG452. The sequence continues at coordinate 35,812 of JAZOQZ010000014.1, read as the reverse complement.
GGAGAACTTTCTTCTGCGGTTTTGCGTATGTATAATAACGAATACAACTTGTATTACTACAATTTGGGAGATCTGGTTGGAAAACGTCCTTTTGAACACGATGATGCTCTTTCCTTCTGGATTATCGGCAGAGACGTGTTAGGTGCCGATATTGTAACCCAAAAAATTATCGATACTCCCATCAGTGTTGGGGAAGCAATTGACGTGTATGCATACTATGCACAGCTTCATGATTATGATAAAAGAACCGTGGATAAATCTGTTCTTTTGCAAGGCGTAGACAGAAACAGCGCACTTACCTATTTCCGTTTTGCCCAGTTGGTAACCGAAATGGATATGCAGATTCCTGTGCTGGTTAAAGTTGTGGTAGACGGCGGTAAAACTGCACCTCAGCTCACCACTGAGATTCGTAAGGACTTGTCCGGTTATCCTTCCAGCAGTAACCTGTATCAGGTTATTTTAGAAGAAGTTCCCAATACAGTGTATGAAGCAGAATATTCTATTTCCGACTCTGCTTTAACCGGAACATACGATTTTGCCAGAGAAATGAAAGCACTGCTTTTAAATCCCTTAAATGAATTCTGCCAGATTGCAGAATATAATGGTGCAAAAATTAAGATTCATTACTATCCTTCTTTAGTGCAGGGCAAAGACCATGTGTATGTAATGCGCGTGAAACTTGAAATCGTATCTGCTGAGTCCGGTCTGAAAATCAACGATGTTTGTAATACCAATCTGACCCGTCCTATTAAAACGGGAGATGTTTTCTTCTGTGATCTGAACACCAATGTTACCATTCCTTCTTCCAATTCAAATGGTGGAATGTTGACCATTGATGCTATTTACGAATAAGAAGCACTCAAAGAAAAATCAGCAAAAGGAGATGACGGTATGAAACTGAAAATTGCCGATCTTCATATCGAAGTTACAGGAGATTTAAATCCTCTGTTCATAGAGCGTGCAACTCCCTATGAAGCATCTTTTTTCAAAGCGGATATCACAATCAAATTTCGCCTGAAAGACCAGATAGAGTTACCCGATGAGTATCAGACGATTGCCGTTACCAATGATCGTACCTGGGCAACCTTGCCGGACGGTGCATTTTGCTATTGGGATTTTAATGAACAAATCGGGAAGCATACCCTGTTTACAAAAATCAAAAAAGATAAAATCAGTATTCAGTTTTATCATTTTCAGGATGCAGAAGAAATCCGCGTAATCAACGAAGCATTGCGGGAATATAAAAAGACGATGCCCAATCCCAAGGAATATAAAAATGCGGACAAAGCAACGTTTAAGCCGGAATTTCCTTTAATTAATTCTACCGACCAGGCAATGCGTTATGCATTGTTGCACCATAACGGATTTATGGTGCACGCATCCGCAATCAACTATGACGGGCATGGAATTTTATTTTCTGCTCCCAGCGGAACCGGTAAAACCACCCATACCAAACTGTGGGAAGAAACCTACGATTCTGCCATTATTTTAAACGATGATTCTCCCATTATCCGTTTTATGGAAGATGGGAAGGCTTATGCCTGCGGTTCTCCCTGGGCAGGTGCCAGCGGAGAAGGTCGCAATGTGATTGTCCCCTTAAAAGCCATTGTGTTCCTCCGTCAGGGAGAAACCAATGAAATCTGTCGTTTGCAGACTTTGCAGGCGTTGCAGTGGTTGTTGGGAAGTGTGAACCGTCCCGTGGAAAAGGGGCTGATGGATAAACTGTTCACCTTAATCCATTTGTTACTCAGCGACACTCCTTGTTATCTTTTAAAATGCCGTCCCGACCGTGATGCAGTGGAAACGGTGAGAAATGAACTGTTTTGTAACGATTAAACATTTTGGGAGGTGCCAATCGGTGACCAATTTCTTTTCTAATATACAAACGATATGGAATCGATATATATTCCGCGTGAAGCATCATTTGCTGTATGCGGCATTTGCACAGATTATGTTAATGGCAATCAACGTGTTGATTTTTATTACCAACGAGCTTAAGATTCCATTTTCTCCCTTCTATAGTGTGGTTCCCACCTATTTTTATCTGGTTTTAAGTGTGTTGTATTACCTTTTAAATTACCGGATGAACAAACGAGTTTCCGGACAGTCCCTCTTTTCCTGGATTCTGTTGGTAACCATTCTTGCCGTAAATGTGATTTATACCGGAATCACCACTGCGGATGAAGAAGGCTGGCTTTATTATATCGACACTGTGCTTGTGCAGGTAATCAATGCATTATACATTATGATTTATATCACGGTAAACGGCAGACAGTTTGCTCATGGTCGTCAGCTGAATCTGCTCCGAATTGTTGCCTATGCTGCAGCAATTGTTGCGATGCTGGCATTCTATTTCACTTTAGCCGGGGAACCTATGCTGATGTGGGGGCTGATGGTTGTCACCACCGTGCTGTTATTCGGAACCTATATGATTTTGCAAGAAAATCTGAAGAAAACCTTGCCCAAGAAAAAACGATTGCGTTCCCGCGTAACCATAGGATTGCAGGATTCTTAACATGATAGATCTGCACACTCACACCACCAATTCAGATGGTTCTCTCACCCCCCGTGAATTGGTAAAACTGGCAAAAGAGCAAGGGTTTTCGGCAATCGCCGTGACCGACCACGACACGGTGGACGGTATCAGAGAAGCCACACTGGCAGGAGAAGAATTCGGGATGGAAGTGATACCCGGAATTGAGCTTTCCTGCAATTGGGAGAGAGAGCTTCATATGATTGGTTTATATATCAATCCCAAGTATCCTCCTTTGGCAGAAAAACTGAAAGAACTTGCAAAAAATCGGGAAAAGAGAAACTTAAAAACCTTAGAAATTTTAAATAGTTTAGGAATGCCCATCACCGTGGAGGAAGTGAAACAAATCGCCACGGGAAACATCTGGGGCAGAGCCCATTTTGCCAAACTTCTTTGTGACAAAGGCTATGTGGCAAGTGTGAAAGAAGGATTTCAGAAATATTTAGGCCACGGCAGAGTTGCCCACGTCAACGAAGACCGTATTGAACCTGAGGAAGCCATTTCCTTAATTCGCCAAGCAGGCGGCGTTCCCATTTTGGCACATATGCATTATTTAAAATTATCAGATGAAGAGCTAAGAAATCTTCTCATCCGTTTCAAACAAAGCGGACTTATGGGAGCAGAAGTGATTTACACCGAATACACTCCCGAACAAACCAAGCTATATACCGAACTGGTGGAAGAATTGGGCCTTTTAAAAAGTGGCGGAAGTGATTTTCATGGGGCAATGAAGCCTCAGATTCCGCTTACCCCTAACCATCTTCGGATACCATACTCATTTTTAAAGGAGATAAAAAACCATGTCAGGACATTCTAAATGGTCAAACATCAAACACAAAAAAGGGAAAACCGATGCCCAGAAAGCAAAAGTATATACCAAAATCGGAAGAGAAATTGCAGTGGTTGTAAAAGCAGGAGGTCCTGACCCCACGGTAAATAACAAACTCCGTGATTTGATTGCTAAAGCAAGAGCCAACAATATGCCCTCTGAAAACGTGCAGAGATGCATTAAAAAAGCAGCAGGCGGTGAAGACACCTCCAACTACGAAGGCATCACCTACGAAGGTTACGGCCCCGCAGGCGTGGCAGTAATCGTGGAAACCTTAACCGACAACCGTAACCGTACCGCAGCAGACGTTCGTCACGCATTTGATAAATGTGGCGGTAATATGGGTGCAACCGGTTGTGTAAGCTGGTCTTTCCAGGAAAAAGGTATCATCGTAATCGAAAAAGAAGACTCCATGGATGACGACGAAATGACCATGGAAGCACTGGAATTGGATGCAGAAGACATCGAAGTGATGGACGACGGTTACGAAATCACCACCTCTCCCGAAAACTTTTCTGCCATCCGTGAAGCTTACGAGCAGAAAGGCTACACCATCTTAGAAGCCGAAGTTTCCAAAATTCCCGATAACTACACCAAACTCACCGATGAAGACCACATCAAAAACATGAACAAACTCATCGATATGTTGGAAGACAACGACGATGTGCAAAACATCTACCACTCCTGGGAAGAGTAAAAACTTGAAAATTACCGCATAAAGGAATGAAGCTCACCACTCGGCGTACCTTTGTACGCCTTCGGGTAGCTCAAAGCGTTGCTTTGATTCGCTTTCTCCCTTTCTGAGGCAATTTTCTTCGTTTTAAATTTGATAAAATGGCGAAAGGCATGGATTTTTCCATGTCTTTTTGTTTTAGAAGGTGAAAATTTGCTGGCACAAATTTGGATTCAAATGCCTTTTGCTATTAATAAATTCAGCCACTCGGCGTACCTTTGTACGCCTTCGGGTAGCTCAAAGTGTTGCTTTGATTCGCTTTCTCCCTTTCTGAGGCAATTTTCTTCGTTTTAAATTTGATAAAATAGTAAAAGGCATGGGTTAAATCCTGTGCCTTTTTTATTTTCTGTAGACGGAAAGGGAGAAGAGGTAAGATGTAGGGGAGGGGTTTTATCCCCTCCCATTATTTGATGATAAAAAACAAACTAAATAAAAATCAAAAAAATGCAAATACTAAAAAAATCTAAAAGAATCAAAAAAACAACAAAGGAAGGATTTTATGAACCGTCGGGAAGACCGCGTTTCGGAATTGCTGTCCAGGCAATTTCCCACCAAAACCGCTGCCGCTGCCGAAATTATCAATCTGACCGCCATTCTGGGACTTCCCAAAGGTACGGAGCATTTTTTAAGTGATCTGCACGGAGAAGGAGACGCCTTTTGTCGTCTTTTAAAAAATGCATCGGGAGAAATCCGCTTGAAAATCGGAGAAATTTTTGCCGAAAAACTTTCTCAGGCAGAGCAAAATGAACTGGCATGTCTGATTTATGATCCTGAAATGAAACTGTCAGAAGCTTCCAAAACCGCTGTCTGGTATCACGAAAAACTTTCTTTGCTGATTTTCCTTTGTCGGGCAGTGGCAGACAAATACACTCGTTCCAAGGTGCGAAAAGCACTCCCTGAGGAATATGCCTACATTCTGGAAGAGCTCCTGCACCGACGTGCTGATTCTCCCAATCGCAAAGACTACCACAAAAGCATTCTGGATGCCATCATCAGCGTGGGAGAGGCAGACAGATTTCTTTGCGCTTTATGTGAACTCATCAGCCGACTGGCGGTGGACCGACTGCATATTCTGGGAGATATTTTCGACCGTGGAGATGCTCCCCACCGTATTTTAGACAGGTTGGAAACCTATCACAGCGTGGACATCTGCTGGGGAAATCACGATATTCTCTGGATGGGAGCCAATCTGGGGAATCCCCTTTCGGTTGCCTCGGCAGTGCGGATTACTCTTCGTTACAATCATCCTTCGCTTTTGGAACAAGGCTACGGGATTCCCTTGCGAAAACTGTTTTTATTGGGGAACAAGCTCTATGGAACCGATGAGTGCACCTGTTTTCTGCCACAGGGAGAATCCTCTGCGGATCATCTTTTCGTGGCAAGAGCTCACAAGGCGATTTCGGTGATTTTATGGAAGCTGGAGAGTTCCTTCGGAAAGACTCACCCCCTTTACGAGCTGGAACATTCCTGCACCCTGGATCAGATTGATTGGAACAGCAAAACCGTGATTTGCGACGGAATTTCTTACCCTCTTCGTGACACAAATTTTCCCACCGTGAACCCCCAAAAACCCTGGGAACTCACAGAGGAGGAAGCGGAGGTTTTAAATGATTTGTGTCAAAGCTTTTCCCAATCCGAAAAGCTCTGTCGGCACGTTCGTTTTCTGATGGTAAAAGGGGGAATGTATCAGGTGGTGAACGGTAATTTACTCTATCACGGATGCATTCCGATGACGGAGGAAGGTTCCTTTGCTTCTTTTTTGGGATATCGGGGCAGAGCCTTGATGGATTTTTGTGAACAGACGGTCCGAAAAGCGTATTTTCTGGAGAAAAATCATCCTGAAAAACAAAATGCTGTGGATTTTTTCTGGTACCTCTGGGCAGGAAAACACTCCCCCTTATTCGGAAAAAATCAAATGAAAACCCTGCCACGGTATCTGGTTTCGGATCAGTCTGCCCATCGGGAAACCAAAAATCCCTACTACGCTCTGATTGAAAGCGAACAGGGCAAACAAATTGCTCAATCCATCCTTTCAGAGTTTTCCCTCTACGAAAAAACATCCCGCATCATCAACGGACACGTTCCTGTGCGTCAGCGTAGCGGAGAAAGTCCCCAAAAGGCAGACGGCATTTTGTTTATGATAGACGGCGGACTAAGTCCTTCCTACCGAAAAACCACAGGAATCGGCGGATATACGCTTTTATATAATTCCCATGGATTCTTTCTCACGACACACGAACCCCTGGGACAAAAAATCCCTTCGGGAAAACTTTGCTCTCACCGTGTCATCAGGGAAAAACGGGAACAGAGAATCCGTGTTGCCGACACCGACACAGGTCTTTTTATCCGAAAACGAATTCGTGAACTGCGCCGTTTGATTTCCCAGTATCAGTCGGGGAATCTCCCTGAAAATCCTTCTTAGAAAAAAGTTTGTATAAAATGAGGCAAACTGCCATATAATAAGGTTGAAAAAAACACAAAAGCAAGCCGATAAACCATCAGAATATCGGCAGGGAAGGAGGCATATGGATGTTAGTGGATACCATCTCTTTGGTGTTGGTCATTGTGGGTGCATTAAACTGGGGTTCTATCGGACTTTTCGGTGTGGACCTGGTTTCTTCCATCTTCGGTGCAGGCTCCGTTCTTTCCAGAATCATCTTTTCTCTGGTTGGAATTGCTGGTCTGTGGGCAATTACTATCTTATTTAAGGATAAAGTCCCCATGGAACACAGAGATTAACGAAAAACGGTGAAAACGGGGCAGAATCCGTGATTCTCACCCTCGCAGTACCTTTGTACAGCTTCGGGCTTGTCAAAGCAAAGCTTTGATTCGAATTCCGAATTCTGCATCCGTTTTTCCTCGTTTTTAGGTAGGAAGTAATGAAAAATGGATAATTGCGGAGGCACCCTGCCGGTGCATCAGATATTTTAATGGTTGGCTATGCCAACCCACTATCATTATTCGCTATTCACTAAAAAAAGACTGTCAATCTGACAGTCTTTTTTATGTGGAGTAGGTGCAGGAAAAGGATATAGAATCTGCAAATTTTCACCTTAAACAAAAAAGGCATAGGAAAAATCCCATACCTTTTGCGTTCTATGTTCTTTTACAAGCCTTTGTTTTTTAATTGTTCTTTTAAATTGCGGATTGCATTTCCTCTGTGGCTTAAGCTGTTCTTTTCGGCATCCGTCATTTCGGCAAAGGTTTTGCCCAAAGCTTCCACATAGAAAATCGGGTCATAGCCGAAGCCGTTATCGCCACGTTTTTCGTCGATGATCACGCCTTCGCATTCTCCTTCGGATACTAAAATATCATCTTCGGAAAACACTGCTGCAATCACACTTTTAAACCGTGCGGTGCGATTTTTTTCTTCTTTTAGATTGGCAAGGAGCTTATCCATATTACGTTCATCATCAGAAGGCTCTCCCGCATACCGTGCGGAATACACACCGGGTTCTCCGTTTAAGGCATCCACCATCAAACCTGAATCATCGGAAATGGTGGGGATTTTTGCAATCTGATAAATTTCTTTTGCTTTTAAGAGAGCGTTTTGTAAAAAGGTGGTTCCTGTTTCTTCCACATCGGTGCTAATCCCCATATCACGAAGGGACACACATTCGATGCCAAGCTCTCCTAAAATTTTATTGAATTCTTTTAATTTTCCCTGATTATTGGTTGCCACAAGCAATTTCATCGTTGCCTTCTCCTTATGCATCCTTGTTTTTCAAAAGACAAACCGCATAAGCGGAAATTCCTTCTTCTCTGCCTTCAAATCCCAGTTTTTCCGTGGTGGTTGCCTTGATGCTGATATTGCCAAGGTCGGTTTGTAACACAAGGGCAATCTGTTCCCGCATTGCTTCAATATGAGGAGCAAGTTTGGGGCGCTGAGCACAAACGGTGCAGTCCACATTGCCGATCACATAACCTTCCTGCTTCATAATGGCGGTCACTTTTTCTAAAAGAAGCATACTGTTGATATTCTGATAGCTGTTGTCGGTATCGGGAAAATGTTTTCCGATATCCCCCAGCGCCAATGCACCTAAGATGGCATCCATCAGTGCATGAACTAAAACATCTGCATCAGAATGTCCTAAAAGACCAAGCTCATGGGGAATTTCCACGCCTCCCAAAATGAGTTTTCTTTCAGGCACTAATTTATGTACATCATAGCCAAAGCCGATTCTCATCCTCTTCGGCCTCCTTTTTATTTTGGTTTATTCTTCGTCATATTCTGCATCAATCAAGGCAGAAAGCATCAACAAATCTTCTCTGGTGGTCAGTTTCAGATTGGCGTAGCTCCCTTCGGTGATATGAATTTTCACACCGAGACTTTCCACCAGGGCACAGTCGTCGGTGGCGGAGGCATCAAAATCCTCATACGCCTTGCGGATAATTTCTGTGCGGAAGCACTGAGGTGTTTGCATTTCCACCAGTTCTTCCCGATTCACGGTTTCTTCGATGAAGCCGTTTTTATTAACCCGTTTGATGGTGTTTTTGGGTTTCACGCCCAAAGCGGAAGCACCGTGTTCCATAGCATTTCGGATACATTCTTCAACCAGAACTTCCGACACACAGGGGCGAACGCCGTCGTGAATCAACACAATATCGGCAGTTTCGGGAACCTCTGCCAACCCTTTGGAAACGGATTCGGCACGGTTTTTGCCGCCTGCCACAATTTTGGTTACTTTTTCTAAGTCAGAAGCCGCCACAATATCCTTAGCGGTTAAGATATCGTCTTCGGAAACCACTAAAATGATTTCAGATACCATATCACTTTTTTCAATGGCTTCCAATGTGTGTGATAGCACAGGCATCCCAAGCAGGGGGAGAAACTGTTTTTTCATTTCTGATTGCATCCGGGAACCTTTTCCCGCTGCTACCACAATGGCGCAACATCGGGGGTCAGGGTCATCGGGTGCAAAGAAGTTTTTAATTCCTTCCAGCATAGTAAATTCCCTCGTTTTATTCAATTTATTTTGTTTTATTTTATGCGGTTACTGCATCGCTAAGACGGTTTTTCAGAAGCTCTTCCGCTTCCGCAAGAGAAATGTTTAAAGAGAGCATAATTTCAGAGGCAAGAATCTGATGGGCAGAAACAAACATCTTTTTCTCTCCAGAAGAAAGCCCTCTTTCCAGCTCTTTTTTTCGAAGATACTGATAAATGGGGCCGATTTCAAACAGGTCTCCCGATTTGAGTTTTGCCATGTTTTCCCGATGCCGTTTGTTCCAGTTTTCGTTGACTTCAATTTCAGCGGTAATCATGAATGCGAACAGCTTCTCAATCACCGAGGGTGCCACCACATCTCTCACGCCGATTTCGTCTGCCGTTTTGACAGGCACCATCAACGAAATGTTGCCAACAGGCACCTCCAATATATAGTAGGAATTTTTGGTTCCTAAGATTTCTTTTTCTTCAATTGCACGGATAATTCCTGCGCCGTGCATCGGATAAACAATTTTATCGCCAATTTGGTACATTCTACAATCCTCCGCAAATGTCCCCAGGTGAAACGCTTACAAATTACAATCATTTTAACATATTTTTCCCGTAAAGTAAAGAGGAAAACCCATATTTTCCGAATTTCTGTAAAAATGAGGGAGAATGTTGGGGAAAAAGCAGGGAAAATTTGGTGAATTTTTCGTGAATTTTGCCAAAATTCCTTGACATCACAACAAGATTGTGATAAACTGAAACCAATATAATGTTATGATGAAGAACAAGTAGTGTTTTCTGTGAAACTTTGAGAGAGCTGTCGGGTGGTGCGAGACAGAAGTGGACGAAAATATGAATACATCTTCGGAGCAGAGCACCGAACGGAAAAGCGAAGCATCTCAGTAGGCTGCTACGGGCGTGCCCGTTACAGCACAAAGGTATTTTCGTGTACCTGTTGAGGCCGATATTAAGAGATATCGGTAAACTGAGGTGGTACCGCGGGAACATAACTTCTCGCCCTCTGAAACTAATTCGTTCAGAGGGCGTTTTTTATACCTTCTGGCAAACAATGAAACGGAGGTAATTACCTTATGGTTATTACAGATTTTTTAGAACAAAATGCGCAAAAATTCCCCGATGATGTGGCGCTGGTGGAAATTGTGCCCAATATGATTTCCCAGGCGAGAATCACCTGGAAGGAATATTCCTTGATTCCCCAAAATTCCGAAGAAAGCGGAAGATGCGAAATCACCTGGAAAGAATTTAACCAAAAAGCTAACCGATTTGCGAACCTTTTATTATCCCGTGGCGTCAAAAAAGGAGACAAGGTTGCCATCTTAATGATGAACTGCTTAGAATGGCTTCCCGTGTATTTCGGAGCATTAAAAGCAGGTGCATTGGCAGTGCCCTTAAATTACCGTTACACTTCCGACGAAATCAAGTATTGTTTAGAACTTTCTGAGTCTGATGTTTTGGTATTCGGACCTGAGTTTATCGGTCGTGTGGAAGAAATCTGCGATGTGATTCCGGGAGTGAAGCAGTTGTTCTATGTGGGAAAAGATTGCCCCTCCTTTGCGGAAAGCTATGATAAACTGGTGACTTATTGCACCTCCAAAACTCCTGAAATTCCTTTGATTCCCGAAGATAATGCAGCAATTTATTTCTCCTCGGGCACCACAGGATTCCCCAAAGCAATTTTACATAATCACGAAAGTCTGGTGCACGCTTGCTTAACCGAGCAGAACCATCACTCCCAGACCAAAGAGGATGTGTTCCTCTGTATTCCTCCCTTATATCACACCGGTGCCAAAATGCATTGGTTCGGATGTTTGGTGGTGGGAGCGAAAGCAGTTCTGTTAAAAGGGGTAAAACCTGAATGGATTGTGGAAACTGCGGCAGACGAAAAATGCTCCATCGTGTGGCTGCTGGTGCCGTGGGCGCAGGATATCTTAGATGCCATTGATGCAGGCACCATTAAAATTGACCAGATGGATTTATCCAGATGGCGTCTGATGCACATTGGTGCACAGCCTGTTCCTCCCAGTTTGATTAAACGCTGGAAATCCATTTTCCCCAACCATCAGTATGACACCAACTACGGTTTATCCGAATCCATCGGACCCGGCTGTGTGCATTTAGGTGTGGAAAACATTCATAAGGTGGGTGCCATCGGTAAAGCGGGTTACGGCTGGGAAGTGAAAATCGTGGATGAACGGGGCAACACCGTGGAAAAAGGTGAAGTGGGTGAACTTGCCGTAAAAGGTCCCGGCGTGATGACCTGTTACTATAACGACGAAAAAGCCACCAACGATGTGTTAAAAGACGGTTGGCTCTTTACCGGCGATATGGCGCAGGAAGACGAAGACGGCTTTATCTTCTTAGTTGACCGTAAAAAAGACGTAATCATTTCCGGCGGTGAAAACTTATATCCCGTTCAGATTGAAGATTTCATCCGCTCCAACCATAAAGTAAAGGACGTGGCGGTTATCGGTTTACCCGATCCCCGTCTGGGCGAAATGGCGGCAGCCATCATTGAATTGAAAGAAGATGTGAGCTGTACCGAAGAAGAAATGGATAACTTCTGCAAAGCAATGCCCAAATACAAACGTCCCCGTAAGATTATTTTTGCCGAAGTGCCCAGAAATCCCACCGGCAAAATTGAAAAACCCAAGTTAAGACAAATCTACTGTGGCGAAAGCTTAGTGGCAGCCCAGAACGAAATTTAGGAGGTTTTAAAAAACCATGTCTAAAGTAGCAAAAAAATTGATGATTGGTAACGAAGCCGTTGCCAGAGGTTTATATGAAGCAGGTGTAAAGGTGGTATCCAGTTATCCGGGTACTCCCTCCACCGAAATCACCGAATTTGTTGCAAAATATAACGAAGTGGATGCCGAATGGGCAGCCAATGAAAAGGTGGCAATGGAAGTTGCCATCGGTGCGGCCATTTCCGGTGCACGTTCCTTCTGTGCCATGAAGCACGTTGGGTTAAACGTGGCGGCAGACCCCTTGTTCACCGTGTCCTACACCGGCGTAAACGGTGGTCTGGTGATTGGCGTTGCCGATGACCCGGGAATGCACTCCTCTCAGAATGAGCAGGATTCCCGTAACTATGCCAACGCGGCAAAGGTGACCATGTTAGAACCTGCCGACAGCGCAGAATGTAAGGAATATGCCAAATTGGCCTACGAAATCTCCGAACAGTTTGACACTCCCGTACTGCTCAGATTAACCACCCGTATTGCACATTCTCAGTCTATCGTGGAAGAGTGTGACAGAGTGGATGTTCCTTTAAAAGAATATCAAAAAGATGTGATGAAATATGTGATGATGCCCGGTATGGCAAAAAAACGCCGTCTGGTCATCGAAGACAGAAAAGACAAGCTGACAGAATATGCAGAAACCTCCGGTATTAACCGTATGGAATTAAATGATACCAAAATCGGTATCATCACCGCAGGTGCTCCCTATCAGTATGCCAAAGAATCCTTCCCCGAAGCATCCTACCTGAAACTGGGTATGCTTTGGCCGTTGCCTGTAAATCTGATTAAAGAATTTGCAAGCAAAGTGGAAAAACTTTATGTGTTGGAAGAATTAGACCCCTATATTGAAAATCACATCAAAGCAATGGGCATTGAGGTTCACGGAAAAGACACCTTCTCCATGTTCGGCGAATTCTCCAATGTTTCCGTAAGAGAAGCAATCTCCGGCAAAAAGGACGAAGTAACCTATCCTGATTACAATCCGCCCATGCGTCCTCCCGTGATGTGCCCCGGTTGTCCTCACAGAGGTATGTTCTATGTGTTATCCAAACTGAAACTGGTTGTTTCCGGCGATATCGGATGCTACACCTTAGGTGCGGCGGCTCCCTTATCCGCAATGGACACCACCATCTGTATGGGTGCATCCGTCAGTGCGGCACACGGTATTTCCAAAGCAAATCCGGAGCTTTCCAAGAAAACCGTAGCGGTAATCGGCGATTCCACCTTCATCCATTCCGGTATGACAGGTCTTGCCTCCACCGCATACAACAAAGGCACCTCCACCGTGATTATCTTAGATAACTCCATCACCGGTATGACAGGTCACCAGCAGAATCCCACCACCGGCAAAACTTTAAAAGGCGAACCCACAGTTTCCGTCAACTTAGAAAAATTTGCAGAAGCAGTTGGTTATACCCGAATCAAAGTGGTTGACCCCTTCAATGTGGAAGAATGCGAACGGGTGATTAAAGAAGAAATTTCCGTGGAAGAACCCTCCTTAATTATTGCACGCCGTCCTTGCGTTCTCTTAAAAGGCGTGAAATACGATTTTGACGTTAACATCGAGAAAGATAAATGCAAAAACTGCAAAATGTGTATGAAAATCGGATGTCCTGCCATCTCTATTGTAGACGGCAAACCCGAAATCAACAAAACCTTGTGTACCAACTGCGGACTGTGTAAAAACATCTGTAAGTTTGATGCCATCACTCTGTAAGAAAGGGGGAGACTAAGATGAGCACAAAATCCATTATGATTGTAGGCGTTGGCGGTCAGGGCACCTTACTTGCCAGCAGAATTTTAGGAAACTTAGCCATCGAAAAAGGGTATGACGTAAAAGTGTCTGAAGTGCACGGTATGAGCCAGCGTGGCGGTAGCGTGGTAACCTATGTGAAATACGGTGAAAAAGTTCATTCTCCCGTGATTTGTCAGGGAGAGGCAGACATTATTATTTCTTTTGAAGAATTAGAAGCGCTGCGTTGGTTGCCTTATCTTAAAAAAGGCGGTAAACTCATCACCAACGTGCAAAAGATTATGCCTATGCCCGTGATTATCGGTGCGGCAGAATATCCCCAGGATATTTTAGAAACCCTGCAAAAAGAAGAAGTGGATTTAGTTTCCGTAAACGCTTTGGAAATTGCAGAATCCATCTTGAATTCCAAAGTAACCAACGTGGTGCTTTTGGGCGTGTTGGCAAAATACCTGGAATTTGATAAGCAGGATTGGGTGGATGCAGTGTTATCCACCGTTCCCGAAAAATTTAAGCAAGCAAACGAAAAAGCATTTTTACAAGGTTACGAACAGTAAACAACGGGGCGGATTTATGAATCAGAGAATGTCCAGATATCAACAAAGAAAAGAAGCGAATAAGAAAAAGTTTTGGAACACCTTTCTCATCTGTTTTGCTGTGGAAATCATTATTGTGGCAGTGGTCTTCGGTATTTGGAAGTTTAACAATATGTTTTACACAAATATCGGCGGCGGTCTGGAATTGGAGGCACTTTCTCCGGTTTCCGGCAGTGAGCCCCGGAACGTGATTATCCTCGGCACAGACAAGAGCGGTCTTCGTTCTGACGTCATTATGATTATGTCTGTTTATCCTGAAAAGAACGCCGTAAGTCTGATGTCGGTGCCCAGAGATACCAAGGTGCAGATTGAGCGGTCTACCAGAAAAATCAATTCCGCTTTGCAAATTGGCGGAGATGAGTTGGCGGTGCAAACCGTGAAAGATCTGCTCAGTATTCCCATTCACGATTATGTGGTGGTGAATTTTGATGCGGTGGAAACCATTATTGATGAGCTTGGCGGTATCCGTTTCAATGTGCCCTGCGATATGCATTATGAAGATCCCGAACAGGATTTATTCATTCATATCAACAAAGGGGAACAGCTCTTAAACGGAGAAAATGCAGTAAAAGTGCTCAGATTCCGTCAGTATCCAATGGCAGATTTGCAGAGAAACCAGGTGCAGCAAGACTTTTTTAAAGCTGCTTTTGCGCAGAAATTCCAACCCCAGTATATCGGCAAGGTTCCTGCTATTTACGGCTTAATCACCGAAAATGTGCGTTCCAGTATGAGCGCCAACGAGGTGTTGGGATATTTGTCTGTGATTTCCGATATGAATAACCGCACTGTGCAAACCTTTGAGTTGCCTGTGAACATTGCAGATCCGTATGTGGTGATCAAGCGGGCAGAAGCAGATGCAATTTTAGATGAATATTTCCGTTAACCGATTCATTTCAAATAGGAGCAAAGAAAAACGAAAGTGGGGGGCCAAAACCCCTGCTTTCGGTTTTCGTTTTTATAAAAGATGATGCTAAAACTCACTTTTCGACCGCAAGTGAAGAAAAAAAACCGTTTTTCCGTGTTTTTGGGAGAGAACTATCTGTTTTCCATTTCGGGATATACTCACCGTAAATTAGTGGGCGGGGAAGAGCTTTTGGTAGAAAGCGTGGAAGCATTTCAGAAAGAATGTGTGTTTCCCGAGCAGTATGATTACTGTCTGGGTCTTTTATCCCGCAGAATGTATTCCGAAAAAGAGTTGCGAGACAAGCTCAAACTTCGGGACTGTCCCTCTGAAATTGTTGAGGAGATTCTTGTCAGACTGAAAGAAAACGGCTATTTATCCGATGAAAGTTATCGGGAACAGTTTTTATATTCCAGACAAACCTATAAAAAACAGGGCTTTTATAAAATTCGTCAGGACCTTTTAGGGAAAGGGATTTCCCTGGACGCATCCGATTACGATTTTGAAGCGGAAAAAGAAACTTTAAAAGAGCAGGTGGCTCTTTTATTGCAAAAGAAAACCGAAACCCAAAAAATATACAGTCGTCTGGTTCGAAAGGGCTATCGCTTTTCAGATATCACAGACTGTTTAAAACTTCTTTCCCAAGAAATTTTGGAGGAAGAAAACTATGAGGAAGATTATGATGCCTAAGATTTTATGGATTCAACTTGGCTGCTCCAAAAACAAGGTGGACGGCGAAATTATGATTACCAATCTGCAAAACGCAGGGTATCTGATGGTGGATAACGAAGAAGACAGTGACGTTATCATTATCAACACCTGCGGGTTTATTAAGTCTGCCAAAGAGGAAGCAATTTCCGAAATCTTAAATGCAGCATCCTATGATAAAAAAGTGATAGTGACAGGTTGCTTAGCCCAGCGCTATCAGGAAGAAATTTTGGAAAGTTTCCCGGAAGTGGACGGCGTTTTGGGAATTCACGATACCAAACACATTGCGGAAGCAGTTTCCAGAGTGTTACAAGGAGAACGGGTTTCCTATTTTTCCAAAACTGAGGAAGAACCCAACTTCTGTGACCGTGTGCTGACCACACCGTTTTACTATGCGTTTTTAAAAATTGCCGACGGTTGCAGCAATGGCTGCTCCTACTGTGCTATTCCGAAAATCCGTGGAAAATATGTGAGCAGACCCATGGAATCTATCATTAAGGAAGCAAAATGGATGGCAACCCAAGGGGTAACCGAAGTGATTGTGATTGCTCAGGATACCACTCGCTACGGATTGGATTTGTATGGGGAAAACCGTTTGGTTCCCCTTCTTTCAGAACTAGAGAAAATTGAAGAATTCCATTGGATTCGTTTGCATTACCTGTATCCTGAATCGGTAACGGACGAGCTGTTGGATTTGATTTCGGATTCCAAGAAAATTCTGCCCTATTTTGATATTCCCATCCAACATTGTAACGACAGGATTTTATCCCTGATGAACCGTCGCACCAACAAAAAAGAAATATTAGGGTTATTGCATAAAATCAAAACCAAAATACCCACAGCAGCCATCCGCACCTCTTTAATCAGCGGATTCCCCACCGAAACCGTGGAAGAACACGAGGAACTGGTTGGCTTTGTGAAACAAGGATTTTTTGACAGACTGGGCGTGTTCCCGTATTCCACCGAAGAAGGAACCCGTGCTGCCCGCATCACAGGAAAATTAAAAACCCACGAAAAAAATCGCCGTGTCAACGAAATTATGAAGCTTTCCGCACAGGTTTCCCTGCAGAAAAACAAACAGAAAATCGGCAAAACCTTTGAAGTGCTTGTGGAAGGGATTGACACTGCAAACAACATTTATTTCGGCAGAACCTATATGGATTCCCCCGAAATTGACGGCACTGTTTATTTTGAAGCGGATTTTCATGTGGATATCGGGGAATATATTACTGTGAAAATTACCGGTTGTGACCATTATGATTTATCGGGCACCGCCGTGAAAGGATAATGTTTATGTATCAGATTGAGGTTGAAACTCACAGTCATACCATTGTGAGTAAACACGCATATTCCACCTTGCAGGAAAATATCAAGGCAACGGCGGAGGCCGGGATGCGGGGTCTTTGTATGACCAATCACGCTCCTGCCATTCCCGATGCACCGGGAGAAGTGCATTTCACCTGCTTAAAATTTCTGCCCGGTGAAATTGACGGTATCCGATTCTTTAAAGGAGCCGAAGCGAATATTATTGATTACAAGGGCACTTTGGATTTGCCCAATACCGTGCTTGCCATGTTGGATTGGGTGATTGCATCCATTCACGGTCCCTGTCTTCCCAAAGGATCCATAGAAGACATCACCGAAACCTATCTTCGTGTGCTGGAAAATCCCTATGTGCACTGTATCGGTCATATGGGTCAGCAGAGTTACCTCTGCGATTTTGAAGCGGTGGTAAAAAAAGCAAAAGAACAACATAAAATTATTGAATTAAACAACCATTCCTTAGAAGGAATCCGCCCCGGCTCCAAAGAGCTTTGCACCAATGTGGCAAGGCTTTGCAAAAAGCACGGCACCCGTGTGGCAGTGTCCTCCGATGCCCATTATTCCGGTTGTATCGGGAACTACAAACTGGTGTTTGAAATGCTTAGTGAGGTGGATTTCCCCAAAGAACTGATTGTAAACGCAAGCCTGGAAAGCTTTGAAACCTATTTAAAAGACATTAAAACACAGATTTAATTGCAACAATGGAGGAGCGAACTATGAAATATTATTTAGGTGTAGATTTAGGGGGTACCAACATCAAAGCGGGCATCACAGACGAAAATGGCAAAATTCTTTTGAAATCTTCTGTGAGAACCGATTCCGAAGGGGACGCAAAAAAAATTGCAGACCAGATGGTTGAATTATGCCGTAGCCTTGTGAAGGAAGCAAACCTTTCTATGGAAAATGTGGAAGCCGTTGGCGTTGGAATTCCCGGCACTGTGGATGAAAAAACAGGAACAGTAATCTATTGCAACAACCTGGATATGGACGGCGCTCCCATCGGTGCAATGATGAGTGAAAGCCTGCAAAAACCTGTTCATCTTGCCAATGATGCCAGCTGTGCTGCTTTAGGGGAATTTATCTGCGGAAGCGGACGGGAACATAACTCCATCATTTTAGTCACCTTAGGCACAGGCGTTGGCGGCGGCATTATCTTAGACGGAAAACTCTGGGAAGGTCTGGAAGGCGCAGGCGCCGAAATCGGTCATATGGTAGTGCATATCGGCGGTGCAGAATGCACCTGCGGAAGACGTGGTTGTTTTGAAGCCTATTCTTCTGCCACCGCTTTAGTGAATCAGACCAAGGCGGCTATGGATGCAAATCCCGAAAGCCTCCTTCATTCCATCGTGGCAAAAACAGGCAGAGTCACTGCAAAAACCGCATTTGACGCTATGAGAAAAGGAGATTTGGTGGCAAAAGATGTGGTAGATAACTATCTGCATTACTTATCCGAAGGAGTTGCCAACTTAATCAATATTTTTGCACCCGAAGCCATTATTTTGGGCGGCGGCGTTTGTAACGAAGGCGATGCATTGCTCATCCCCTTAAAAGAACAGGTTATTGCCAAATGTTACGGCGGTGACTTAATTCATCACGCAGAGATTTCCATTGCATCTTTAGGAAACGATGCAGGGTTAATTGGTGCGGCAATGTTATATAAAGCTTAGGAGTTTTTATGAAAACGAAATTAGAAGCGATATGCTCCCGTGTGCTGGCAGATGAGCCTATGGCGAAACACACCAGCTTTAAAATCGGCGGTCCTTGTGATTATATGGTGTTCCCCAAAAGCGTGGACGAAGTGAAAGCGGTTCTGGCATTTGCCAAAGAAGAAGGCATCCGTGTAACCGTGTTGGGAAACGGCTCCAATATTTTAGTGGCGGATGACGGGATTGACGGCATTGTGCTAAAAACCACCGAACTGAAAAATATCACCTGCAACGGTAACGAAATTACCGCTTCGGCAGGTGTCAGACTGTCTGCTTTATGTGAAGTTGCCAAAGAGCATAGCTTAGGCGGAATGGCGGAACTTTCAGGGATTCCCGGCACTGTGGGCGGTGGCGTGTATATGAACGCAGGTGCTTATGGCGGCGAAATCAAAGATACTCTGGTAAGCTCCTTGTATCTTGACGAAGAAGGGGAATTAAAAACCCTCACTGCAGAAGAACACCAGCTGTCTTATCGGCACAGCGTGTTTCATGAACAACCGGGGTGGATTGTGTTGGAAACCACCTTTTCTCTCACCCCTTCCAACCGTGACGAGCTTCACGAAAAAACTGTGGAATTATTAAAAAAACGAAACGAAAAACAACCTTTGGAATATCCCAATGCGGGAAGCACCTTCAAGCGTCCCGAAGGGTATTTTGCAGGAAAACTGATAGAAGATGCAGGGCTCAGAGGTTTTTCGGTGGGGGATGCCCAGGTTTCCGAAAAACATTGCGGTTTTGTGATTAACCGAAAGAACGCCACTGCAGAAGATGTGAAAACGCTGATCGAATCCGTTCGGGAAACGGTGGCAAAACAATTCGGCGTTACCTTAGAAGCTGAGGTGCGGTATCTTCAAAGAAACTGTCCCGATGCGAAACTGTAATATATCCCCCCAAAAGGAGGAGCGTTATGTCCTTTACAGGAGAAATCAAGCGAGAGCTTAGCGGTGCTATGCCCAAAAGACCTTGCTGTGAAATGGCGGCTTTAGCCACCTTATATGCAATGCTCAGCGAAGAAAAGCGGAGCGAAATTCATTTAAAAACCGAAAATATCACCATTGCCAGACGAATCATTATTTTATCCCGCAAACTCCTGGGATTGGAATTGGAGCCGGACATCCGTTCTGCAAGCTCCAAAAGCAGAAAACAGATTCATCTGGTGGTGTCGGGAAAAGAAAATATTGAAATTTTAAAAAACGAGTTGCACTTGGTTTCTGATAAAGCCAATATTTTTTCATCCCGAATCGACCCTTCCTTTTCCGTGTCGGACTGTTGCAAACGCACAGTGTTGCAAACTGCTTTTTTGGCATCGGGATTTGTAGGTAGCCCAAAAAAATCTTATCACCTAGAAATTGTAACTCATAAAAAGCGGATATTTGTTGACCTTTTAAACATTTTGGAAGAGGTGGGCATTGATGCCAAAAGCATCACCCGTCAGAATAAATATGTGATTTATTTAAAAAACAACGAACTCATCTGCGATTTTATGGGAATGATCGGCGTGAAACGGGGGCTC
Source organism: Clostridia bacterium (assembly GCA_045656345.1). Classification (GTDB taxonomy): domain Bacteria; phylum Bacillota; class Clostridia; order UMGS1840; family UMGS1840; genus SIG452. The sequence continues at coordinate 15,528 of JAZOQZ010000014.1, read as the reverse complement.
TTCCTTTATCACGAAATCAAAATGGAAAAGGAATTAAAAAACGGTATCAACCGACAGATGAATTGCGAAAGTGCCAACGAAAACAAAACCATCAACACAGCACTCATTCAGACCAAAGCCATTCAGAAAATTATGAAAAGCGCAGTGGCCCAGACTTTGTCTGCTCCGTTAAAAGAGACCATGCAACTTCGCCTTTCCTATCCCACCTTGTCTTTATCCGAGCTTTGCGAAGTGTCGGAAAGTAAAATCACAAAATCAGGACTCAATCACCGTTTGAATAAACTGTTAAAAATTGCAGAGAACTTATAGCAAGAGGAATTGTTATGGATTTTTGTCATTTGCATGTCCATACCGAATACAGTCTTCTGGACGGTTTATGCCGTATTCGGGAGCTTGTTTCTCATGCAAAAGAGCTGGGGCAAACTGCTCTTGCCATCACCGACCACGGTGCCTTGTACGGTGCCTTGGAATTTTACAAGGAATGTAAGGCGCAAGGAGTAAAACCCATTATCGGTTGCGAGTTTTATGTGGCACACGCTGATATGACCGACCGCAGTGCGCCCGGATATCACCATCTGGTTCTCTTGGCAAAAAATGAAACGGGCCTTCGTAATTTGTATCACCTTTCCACCGAAAGCTACAAAAAAGGGTTCTATTATAAACCAAGAATTGATAAAAACATTTTGGCAGAACATACCGAAGGATTAATCTGTTTATCAGGCTGTATTGCGGGAGAGCTTTCTCAGAAAATATTGGCAGATGACTTAAAAGGTGCCAAAGAAACAGCTCTTTTCTACCAAAAAATATTTGCCAAAGGCGATTATTATATTGAAGTGCATAACCATAATCTGCCCGAAGAAAAAACGGTAATGCCTAAGCTTCTGGCATTATCCCGTGAGCTGGGTATTCCTGCTGTTTGTGCCAACGACGTGCATTATATTGAGCAGGCAGACCACGATATTCAGGATATTTTAATGTGCATCCAGATGAATCGTCAGGTGGACGAGGAAGACAGAATCCGTTTTGAAACCCGGGAATTTTATCTGAAATCCTATGCACAGATGGCAGAAATTTTCCCTGAGGAACTTTTAAAAAACACGTTGGAAATTGCAGACAAATGTAATTTGGAAATTCCTTTTGGAGAATTTCGGTTTCCCAAATATCCTGCTCCCAACGGTTCTTGTGAAAAGTATCTTCGGGAGCTTTGTTATCACGGCCTTTGCGCCAAATATGAAACGGTAACCGAGCAGTTGAAAGAGCGGTTGGAATATGAACTTTCCACCATTATTTCTATGGGTTTTTGCGATTATTTTCTCATTGTGTGGGATTTTGTTGCCTATGCAAAAGAAAAAGGAATTCCCGTGGGTCCCGGCAGAGGGTCTGCCGCAGGAAGTTTGGTTGCCTATTGCTTAAATATCACCACCGTGGACCCCATCCGATATGGGTTGGTGTTTGAGCGTTTTTTAAACAAAGAACGGGTCAGTATGCCCGATATAGATATTGATTTTTGTAATGAACGCCGTGGAGAAGTGATAGACTATGTTATTTCCAAATACGGCTCCGACCATGTGGCACAGATTGTGGCATTCGGCACCATGAAGGCAAGAGCCGCCGTAAAAGATGTGGCCCGTGCCACGGGAATCCCCTATTACTTGGCAGACGAGATTACCAAAGAGCTCTCCAAATGCAAGGTGTTCAATATCACCTTAGAAGAAGCGATGAACCGTAAGGATAACCGCTTAAAAGAACTCTACGACGAAAATCCCGACATCAAAAAATTGGTAGACACCTCCAAAAAGCTGGAAGGGCATATCCGCCATACCACTGTCCATGCGGCAGGGGTTCTGATTACAGGAGAACCTGCGGTGAATTTAGTGCCTTTATGCAATGTGACCGATGCGGTTGCCACCCAGTATGAAATGGCGCATTTAGAATCCTTAGGACTTCTTAAAATGGACTTTTTAGGTCTTCGCAACTTAACCGTGATTGAAGACACAGTGAATGCTATCTACCGGCAGACGGGCAAACAGATTTTGCTCACCCGCTTAGAATATGACGACCCCAAAGTGTATGATTTGTTATCTCACGGAGATACCGACGGTGTGTTTCAGCTGGAATCTTCGGGAATGAAAAACTTTTTAAGAGAATTTCGTCCCCGCACCTTTGAAGATGTGATTGCGGCAATTTCCCTGTACCGTCCGGGTCCTGCCAAAAAAATTCCCGAGTTTATCCGGAACAAAGAGAATCCTTCTCTCGTCCAATATAAATGTAAAGAATTGGAACCGATTTTAGCGGTGACATACGGTTGCATTGTGTATCAGGAGCAGGTGATGGAAATTTTCCGTCGATTGGGCGGATATTCTTTAGGGCAGGCAGATATTATCCGCCGTGCCATCTCCAAAAAGAAGGCAGACGTGCTGCTTTTAGAAAGAGAAAAATTTGTGCAGGGTTGCAAACAAAACGGCATTGAACCTGCCGTGGCGGAAGGTATTTTCCGTGAAATTGAAGATTTTGCATCCTATGCCTTCAATAAGTCCCACGCTGCCTGTTATTCGGTGCTGGCGTATCAGACTGCTTACTTAAAATGTTATTATCCCGCCCATTTTTATGCGGCACTGTTGACCTCTTATATGGCATTCACCGAAAAGATTGCCTACTACATTCAGTCTGCAAGAGAACGGGGCATCCGTGTCCATTCTCCGGGCATCAACACGGGGAACGTGACCTTCACCGTGAAAAATGACGATATTGTGTTTGGTTTAACTGCCATCAAAGGAATCGGCAAACAACTGGCAGAAGCCATTGTGCAAGAACGGCAGAATCAGGGGGATTTCCAATCGCTGGAAGATTTTATCAAGCGTATGCTGGGTAAACAGCTCAACAAAAAAGCAATGGAATCCCTTATCTTATCAGGTTGCTTTGACGAGTTTGACAAGCGAAGCGAACTGCTTTTGATGTTTGAACCCTTGATGGATGAACAGTCCCATGTTCTGCAGACCCATGTGAGCGGTCAGCTGGATTTATTCGGCGCCGCCCTTCGGGAACCATCTCCCGATCCCATTCGGAAAACTCCCCCAAAAAAAGAACGTTATCAACCCACGCCCGACGATTTGAAAATGGAAAAGAAAGTGCTGGGGTTATACGTTTCGGGGCATCCTTTGGAGCAATTCCAGAAAAAAATCCGTTCTATGGGAGGGGATCCCATTGTTGCCACCAAGGAAACTATGCTGGAAGAGGGGATTTCGGAAAAGAATATCACTGTTATCGGTGTGATTTCAAACCTGGATATCCGCCGAACCAAACAGGGAACCCGTATGGCGTTTTTCAGCTTAGAGGATATGTCGGGAGTGGTCAGCACGATTGCCTTCCCCGATTTATATGTAAAAAATACCGACGCTATTATCGAAGATAATATCGTGGTTGCAGACGGACGTCTGGTGTTAGAGGGAGATGACTCTTTCAAATTCATTTTGACAGGACTTCGCAGATTCTCCACCGATTTAACCTATCTGAAATTGTATCTGAAGATTTCCGAGGAAGCATCCCCCTTGATGGCGGAGGTGAAAAAACTGCTCACCTTCTTTTCGGGAGAAACTCCTGTTTATGTGTATTTTGAAAAAGAAAAACGGCTCACCGTGGCACCTAAAACCCTTTGGGTCACGGAAAACAATATCTTAATGGAAAAACTGACCAACCTGTTGGGAGCAGAAAATGTGAAGCTGGTTTCCGACTAAAAAGGTTGACAAATCACAAAAAGAAATTTATAATAAAGAAAAGATTCATCAGCGTTATTCAGATTATTCTGAAAAAGAAAGGATGTTACTTATGAAAACCTTAAAAATGTTAGCATTGGTTATGGTTGCGCTGTTGTGCCTCACCGCTTGCACAACAACCAATTCTCCTGCTACTCCCGACACTCCCGAGGAACTGCCTATTGAAATTATCGCAAGTCCTGAACCGGATTCCGGTATTCCTCCTGCAATCACCGATAAAGAACCCACCAAAGACGGTGAAACCTATCGGGCAACCGGGATGTATATCGGTATGGCAGACAATAACTTAATCGTGATTATTGAAGCAAATCCCGAAGACGGCAAACCTGAAAAATCTTATCAGATTTCCCCTGAAATTGACTTGGATGCTCTGGGCATCACCGACGGATGTCTGGTAGATTTAACCTACACCGTGGACGAAAACGGCGTAAAACGGGTGCAGACCATTTCTGTGTCTTTCTAATCAATCCGATAAACTATGTAAAAACTTCCTCTTTCTCCGTTTGGGGAAAGGGGAAGAATTTTTCAGGGGAATATTTTCCGAAAAAGCGGACAACCCTATTGGTATGGGTATGTCCGGCATCTATTTTCCCAAAGCGTAAGGAGGAACCCCGATTTGCTTAAAAAAACAGTGAAAGATTCCCAGACCGAGCAGGTTCAACTGATTTTGCCCGAAGATTTGAACCCGTCCGGACGGTTATTCGGCGGACGATTACTTGCCTGGATTGATATTGTGGCAGCAATCACAGCCCGTCGCCACGCAGGATGTAACGTTACCACCGCTTCCATTGACCGTTTGCAGTTCAAAGAAGGAGCCTTCCCGGGAGACACCCTGGTTCTTCGGGGACGTATCACCTATGCAGGGAACACCTCCATGGAAATCCGTGTGGACACCTTTCGGGAGCGTGACAACGGAAAATTGCGTCTGATTAACACCGCTTACCTTGTGATGGTTGCCATCGACAAGAATCAGAATCCGGTAAAGGTGCCGGAATTGGTGGTGGAAACCATCACCGAACAGATGGAGTGGGAAGCTGCCGTTAAGCGCAAAGAACTCCGTAAAGAACGAAAATCTTTGGGGTATTAACAAAAAAATCTGCTAAAAATATCCAAAAGACGAAAAATATTGAAAAAATAACTTGCAATTTTGAAAGACCTTTGCTATAATATACTTGTTATATTGTAATATAATTAAGAACTATAAACGGAAATTCATTTCCGATTGAGAGGAGAATTCACTATGATCGGTGCCGGCGATTTCAGAAACGGCGTTACTTTCCAGGAAGATGGAAACATTTATCAGATTGTTGAGTTTCAGCATGTTAAACCCGGGAAAGGTGCAGCGTTCGTTAGAACCAAAATCAAAAATATCATTACCGGTTCTGTAGTTGAAAAAACTTACAGACCCACTGATAAATTCCCGAAAGCTCATATCGAAAGAAAAGATATGCAGTATTCTTACAGCGATGGTGACCTGTATTACTTTATGGATCAGGAAACCTTCGACATGATTCCCATCAATGCAAGTCAGGTGGGTGACGCATTAAAATTCGTAAAAGAAAACGAATGTGTTAAAATCTTATCTCACAACGGCAATGTGTTCGGTATTGAACCCCCCAACTTTGTGGAATTGGAAGTTACCGAAACCGAGCCCGGCCTGGCAGGCAACACCGCTCAGGGTGCAACCAAACCTGCAACCTTAGAAACCGGTGCAACCATCAACGTGCCCCTGTTCATCAACATTGGTGATGTTTTAAGAATCGACACCAGAGACGGAAGTTACATGGAAAGAGCGTAGTCTCTTGCTTCCTTATTTGAAAGGAGAATTCCTATGGAAAATATCGGCGAAAAAATCGCTTATTTAAAAGGCTTAGCTGAAGGCTTAAAAGTGGATGAATCCACCAACGAAGGCAAAATCATCAAAGGCATTCTGGATGTTCTGGCAGAAATGAACGATTACATTGAAGAAATCGATGACGATCTGGCAATGGTTTCTGAAGAAATGGACAATATGTCTGACGATTTAGCAGACGTGGAAGACATCGTTTTTGAAGATGACGAAGACGATTGTGATTGCGACTGCGATTGCGAAGATGATGATGTTTACGAAATCACCTGCCCCAACTGTGGCGAAGAAGTTTATGTTGACGGGGAAACCTTGGAAAATGAAGACATTTACTGTCCTTCCTGCCGTCAGCAGATTGAACTGGATCTGCCCGAAGGCTGTGACTGCGGTTGCGATTGCGACTGTGATTGCGAATAATATCAAAAAAGAGAAAAAGGCGATGCGTTATGCATCGTCTTTTTTGTTTCATCTTCCGATAATGGTTTTTCAGGGTAATAAAACCTGACGTAGAAAAACTAAGAAAAAAACATACCATTTTTCAGGTAAATTTTTATAAAAATATTGTAAAAATTTTTTGGTTGTGATATAATCAAAGCATAGAATTTTTTTTAGTTTCTTTTGTTTGAACCGTTCAAACATCGGAAATACTAAAATACATATAAGAGGTGATAATATGGAAATTACCAAAGATATCAAATATATCGGCGTGAATGACCATCAGGTTGATTTGTTTGAAGGGCAGTATGATGTTCCCAACGGAATGTCTTACAATTCCTATGTGATTTTAGATGATAAAATCGCTGTAATGGACACGGTGGATATCAATTTCACCCATCAGTGGCTGGACAATCTGCAAAATACGCTCTCAGGCAGAAAACCCGATTATCTCATCATTCAGCATATGGAGCCTGACCACTCTGCAAACATCGTGAATTTTTTGAAAGCTTATCCCGATGCGAAAATTGTGGCATCTTCTAAGGCATTCACCATGATGAATCAGTTTTTCGGAATGGATTTTTCCGACAAACAAATCGTGGTTGGAGAGGGAGACACCCTATCCTTAGGGAAACACAACCTCACCTTTGTAACTGCACCCATGGTGCATTGGCCCGAAGTTATTGTGACTTACGATTCCACCGATAAAGTGCTGTTTTCCGCAGATGGTTTGGGCAAGTTCGGTGCACTGGACGTGGAAGAAGACTGGGCGTGTGGAGCACGCCGGGACTACATCGGTATCGTTGGAAAATACGGCGCTCAGGTGCAGAATCTCTTAAAAAAAGCGGCAGGGTTGGAGATTGAGGTAATCTGTCCATTACACGGCCCCGTGTTAACAGAAAATTTAGGATATTATCTCAATTTATATAACATCTGGTCAAGCTATCAGCCTGAAGTAGAGGGGATTATGATTGCCTACACTTCTGTTTACGGCAACACCAAAAAAGCGGTGATGAAGCTGGCAGATATGTTAAAGGCAAAGGGTTGTCCCAAAGTGGTGGTAAACGACCTGGCACGATGCGATATGGCGGAAGCGGTGGAAGACGCCTTCCGTTACAGCAAATTAGTGTTGGCAACCACTACCTACAATGCGGAAATCTTTCCCTTTATGAAAGAATTTATCAATCATTTAACCGAGCGCAATTTCCAAAACAGAACTGTGGCATTTATCCAGAACGGAAGCTGGGCACCCTTAGCCACCAAAGTGATGAAGGAAATGCTTCAAAAATCCAAAAACATCACCTACTGTGAAAATGAAGTGACCGTTTTATCTGCCTTAAGTGATGAAAGCAACAGTCAGCTGACTGCCTTAGCGGAAGAGCTTTGTGCAGATTATATCGCTCAGCAAGGGGAAGATGTGGATAAAAACAATCTGTCCGCACTCTTTAACATCGGTTACGGTTTGTATGTGATTACATCCAACGACGGCAAAAAGGATAACGGTCTCATTGTAAATACCGTTTCTCAGGTAACCAACACCCCCAATCGGATTGCGGTGACCATCAATAAAGAAAACTATTCTCACCATGTGATTAAGCAGACCGGCAAAATGAATTTAAACTGCCTGACCACCGATACTCCCTTCTCCGTGTTCCAACAGTTTGGCTTCCAGAGTGGCAGAACTGTGGATAAATTTGAGGGAGCGGACGTGCTTCGCTCCGATAACGGATTGGTGTTCTTGTCCCGCAATATCAATTCCTTCCTGTCCTTAAAAGTGGAAAACTATGTGGATTTGGATACTCACGGAATGTTTATTTGTTCCGTGGCAGAAGCAAGAGTCATTAATCAGAATGAATCTATGACTTATAGCTTCTATCATCAGCACGTGAAACCAAAGCCCCAAAAGGATAAAAAAGGCTATGTCTGCAAAATCTGCGGATATATTTATGAAGGGGAACCCTTGCCTGACGATTTTATCTGCCCCTTATGTAAACACGGTGCTGCAGACTTTGAGAAAATCAATTAATATAAATTTTGGAGGTATGAAACGATGAAAAAATATGTATGTGACGCTTGCGGCTGGGTATATGATGAAGCAGAAGGTGCTCCCGATCTGGGCATTGAAGCAGGCACCAAATGGGAAGATGTTCCCGAAGATTTCGAATGTCCCTTATGCGGCGTTGGAAAAGATATGTTTTCCGAAGAATAATTCTTTTAGTATTTGAAAAAACTTATACAAAACTTTAAAATTGGAGGAACAAAAAATGTCTAAATATCAGGGAACTCAAACTGAAAAAAATTTAATGGCGGCTTTTTCTGGTGAAAGCGAAGCAAGAAATAAATACACCTATTTTGCATCCAAAGCAAAAAAAGAAGGCTACGAACAGATTGCAGCTTTATTCTTAAAAACTGCGGATAACGAAAAAGAACACGCAAAACTGTGGTTCAAAGAATTAGAAGGCATCGGCGATACCGCAAGCAATTTAGTTGCAGCGGCAAACGGCGAGAATTATGAATGGACCGAAATGTACAGAGAATTCGCAGAAACCGCTGAAAAAGAAGGCTTCCCCGAATTAGCTGCAAAATTCCGTATGGTAGCAGATATCGAAAAGAGCCACGAAGAAAGATACCGTGCATTATTAAAGAACGTGGAAACCAAACAGGTATTCGAAAAAGCAGAAACCAAAGTTTGGGAATGCCGTAACTGCGGTCACCTGGTAACCGGCGATAAAGCACCCGAAATTTGCCCCACTTGCGCGCATCCGCAGAGCTACTTCGAAATCCACGCAACCAATTATTAAAAACTTGATAAAATTACCGACACCGCAAAAGGCAAGTGATACACTGCCTTCCCCTTGAGGGGAAGGGGGACCGCGTAAGCGGTGGATGAGGTGTAAAATTGGTTCAAAAGAAACAATTTTAAATCAAAATGCCTTTTGCTATCCGCCAACCTTGCCACTCGGCGTACACTCGGTACGCCGTCGGGTAACCCCGTTGGGCTCGGTTGACGAATTCTCGGCAATTTTCTCTGCGTTTTACGGATTGCAAGATGGCGTACAAAAAACTCGATGTGATTCGTACGGCTTCGGTTTGGTTTGTTCGTTCTGCATCCTTTTCTCTGCATCTTGGGTTGATGTGGAAATTTTCAGAATATCCAATGAAAATTGTGTAAGATTCCCGCATAATTTATGCGGGAATCCTCATGTTACAACAAAGCAGGTGATTTGCTATGACGATTGTATTATTAACGGCGTTAGGTGTTGGCGGTGCCACGATGATTGGGGCATTGCTTGGCTTCTTATTTAAAAAACAAACGCATCAGTTTTCCGATGTGGTGCTTTCTTTTGCGGCAGGCGTAATGTTCTGTGCGGCGGTTATCGGACTGATTATGCCTTCACTGGGATATGGCGGTCAGTACGGACTAGTTATCACCGTGGCAGGAATTTTTGTGGGTGCCGTGTTCTTGAATATCATAGACAAGCTGGTTCCCCATTTACATAAAATGGTGGGGGCGGACATTGAGAATCACCATCAGACCAGCTTAAATAAAGTGCTGCTGTTTGTGTTGGCAATTGCCATTCACAATCTTCCGGAAGGACTTGCCGCAGGGGTTGGTTTTGGTACCGACAATACCGAACAGGCATTGGTGATTGCAGGGGGGATTGCCCTTCAGAACATCCCCGAAGGGATGGTTATTATTGCACCCATGCTGGCAGCCGGTGTTTCCAAAGGCAGAACCCTTCTCATTGCACTCGCCACAGGTTTGGTGGAAGTGGTGGGTACTTTGCTCGGATATTTCTCTGTTTCTGTTTCCACTGCTGTGTTACCGTTTATGCTTGCCTTTGCAGGCGGTGTAATGCTCTATGTCATTAGTGACGAAATGATTCCCGAAACCCACGCTCACGGAAACGAGCGGGGAGCAACCTTCTCGTTTTTAATCGGCTTTTGCGTGATGCTGATTACCGATACCCTGCTTGGATAAAGTAAATCAGAAAAACTCTTAGCATGATTGCTAAGAGTTTTTATTTACAAAATATCAGAGAGAACAAAAAATAAAAAGGAAAGGCATGAGAGAAATCCCATGCCTTTCTTTGATATTATATTGCTTTTGACAGAGCCAAAATGAGAGGAAAAATGATGCAGAAGCGAAGGAACTGCACTCCCGCAGGGAGCGTAAGCCCGAAGGCGTAGTATTAGCGTACAGCATATTCGGTACGCCGAGTGGTGAAGCTTGCATATCGTTTTAATAGTCCGCTACCTCAAAAATGGAAAGAAAAGGGCATAGAATCTGCAAACTAAACCGAAGGCGTGCGAGTGTACGCCGAGAGAGTAAGTTTACAGATAGCAAAAGGCATTATAATCAAAATTTGTGCTAACAAATTTTCACTTTATAAAAAGAAAAGGCATGAGATAAATCCCATGCCTTTTGCGTTCTATGTTCTTTTATTCCATTTTTTAGAATGCCAGGACTTCGATTCCCATGATGTTACCAAATTCTACGATCTGGTCATATAAATCTTCGCCGTAGCCTAAGCAGCCGTATTCGTTGTTCCAGCTTTCCACCAGAGCACCGATATCACCGTCCACTTTTACGAAAGCGTGGGGCCAGAAGGGAATACCGCATTCGTGACGACGAGCTTCCAGTTCTTCTTTTGCAGGCTGGAACACTTCGCAACGAGCCACGCAGATTCTGAATTTGCCGTCCACTCTGCTGATACGAGCCAGAACGCCTTTACCGCTCTTACATACTAAGTCGATGGATAAGCCACCAGCTTCCCCTTCGGTGGGAATACCGTGACCTGCTAAGCTTACGCCGTCTTCATTTGCCAAGCAGGGAGGAACAGCACCGTCACCAATGATTTTGATTTCGTTGGTAGCTTTATTCACGTGCTGTAAGTCGCCATAGTAGATGGGGTCTTTGGAGAGGCCCATAATCATAATGGAGGTTAAGCAGGTGTTAAAGTCAGATAAGGTTGCGGTGGGAACACCGTCGTTTAACATCATACTCTGTGCAAAACAGGTTGCAGCATAGTAGTCACCCATACCGGGGAAGGACTGAATGGTGTAGTAATCGAATCCTTCTCTTTCTTTTAAGGTTTTTAATGCTAAGTACAGACGGATGGAACGGATGTTACCGTCGTTACGTTCAACCTTACAGGTGAAGTTGTTGTCGATCCAGTCGCAAACTTTATCAACTTCTGCCTGGGGAATTGCTTTTGCAGTTTCCACCAGTTCCATGGTGTCACGGGTGTCGATATCGATACCGAAGGTTTTCATCCACTGAGAAGGATCAGCAACGCCGCAGGTCTGACCCATACCACGTCCGCCGAATGCTCTTAAGGTGGTTAATTCCATGCTCTTCTTTAATGCAGATGCTTTACAGAAGTTTGCCACTCTTTTTACGTTGTTGATATCGGAAACACCGCCGTAAACGAATTTGTGTTTGATGCCAACTTCATTTAAAGCTGCGCTTAATACCAAGCCGCCAACAGGACGCCAGCCCTGAGAACCGTCGTGAGTCCAGATTACAATACCCTTGCCGGTTTTTGCAAATTCGCGAACAGCACCGATCATATGAGCAGCCCATACCCAGGTACCGGAGAATAATACTAAAGTGTCGATAGAATCGTCTTTTGCCAAAGGAAGAATCACATTTTTTGCTTCTTCTTTGGTAGCGATGATTAATTTTTCTTCCACCAATTCCACGCCTTCTGCTTTCAGGGCTTTTTTGGAATTTTCGATAACGCTTTCGTCAATGAATAAGTTGCCGTCGGGGTCTAATAAACCATCTTTATGTACACCGTAAACGACAAATGCAGTTTTGGATTTTAACATAACAGTTTTCTCCTTTTTTGGTTTTAAATATATTAACCTAATTTTTTTACAATTTCATCGTTTCCCGAAATCACTTGAATTTCCACAGAAAACTTTTTGGTTTCACCTGCTTTTAAGAAGGGGAGCAGATTGTTTTTTCTGAGGTAATCACGGGATTCGCAGGGCACGTTTGCAGGCTCTAATGCCAGCACATAGTCTTTCACATCTTCCAGCACCCATTGAGTTAAGTAGGGTAACTCTTTGGAATCAAAGGTGATTGCCACAGCAAGACCATTCTCCAGCTTGGGATTATGAATCCAAACAGTTGCCTTTTCGCCCCCGAAGGTATGCATATAATTTTTTTCGGAATTGGCACCGTCGGGTTTTTTGATTGACGCCTGCTCACCCATTCGTTCGTTGGTGTAGTCATCGTAACCCACGCATTCTTTGCTCGGCACGTGAACGGTTGCATCTTCCGAGAGAAGAGGATACCCGAAATTGATGTGATATAAAAGATTTAAGGGGCAGTCTTTTCCGCCTTCGTTGGTGATTTCATCTTCAATCACCACAGACGCTTTCCCGAATTCGGAAGAGATTGTCCGCTTGATGGCAATTTTATGGCCGAAGGGGGTGGAATCGTGAAGTTCCCCCGTGATTTTCAGAATCCCCGCTTCATAGTCGGACAAATCACACACCTTTTTGGCAGGAAGGGAAGTCCATCTGCCGTGCTGACCCAACACTTCTCCGTCATCTTCACAGGGGGGACCCAGATGAGTGGGCCCGCAGGTGGTTAAGAGTCCTGCAGAGAAAGTCCGAAGCCATTCGATTCCAAAGGAATCAAAATGAGCGGGATGTGCTTCCATATTTTCGGTTAAAAATACCAGATTGGTGCCTTTATAAGAAGCTAAGGAAATGTCTAAACCACGGTCACACACCACGGTATAGCAAAAACCGCTTCCCGTGTTCACGTCAATGCAACGGCAACCATCGGTGATACCGTCGGTTAAACGGTAATGACGGGTTCCGCCTGCCTGATAGGTGTTTCCCATATATTGTTTTGCAACTTGTGTCTGTTGTTTCATAGCGGGTTCCTCCGATATGCTTTTTGCCAATTTCATTATAGCAAATCCGATGAATGAAAAAAAGATAAATTTGTGCAAACTATGTGCCATTTGTTCGGAAAATTACATTTTGTATATATTTTTAGTTTGGAAATTGACTTTTTTCCTGATTTATGCTATACTGAACAAGGTGATTTTATGTTAAATATCAATCAGGTCAATCTATATAAAATTTTCCGTGATTTTTACACCCTCACCAATATGCGGGTGGTGCTCTTTAACCGTGAACAGGAGCAGCTGATGGAATACCCATCCACACGGCACAATTTTTGTGATTTGATTTGCAAAAATACTCATTGGGCAAAGCAGTGTGAAAATTGCGACAGAAAAAACGTGGAAATCTGTTCCCGTGAGCAAAAAACGGTGAAATACCTTTGCCATCTGGGGCTTTGGGAATGTATTGTGCCCATTTATGATGATAACGGTATTATCGGATATGTGATGTTTGGTCAGGTGCTTCCCGATGGGGAAGCGCAGGACACAAAAAAACAGTTGGTAGAGCAGTTTTCGGAAGAGAACTTCCCCGGGATTTCGGAAGCAATTCAAAAAATTCCTGCCAAATCCAAGGCGGAGCTTTCCGCCTGTATCACGGTGTTGCAGTCGTTGGCGGCGTATATGCTGTCCAACCAGTGGGTAACCCCTCAAAAATCCGAATTTATCCGTCATATGGACAAATTTATCGAAAAGAATCTGGAAAAGAACATCGGTGTGGAGGACATCTGTGCCGAATTTCATATCCGAAGAACACGACTTTACAGCGTGGCAAAAGACTATTTGGGATGCCCTATTGCAGAATACATCCGCAAACAGAAAATCCGTCACGCCTGCCGTTTCTTAAAAGAGACCGACGAATCGGTGAATCAGATTGCCTACCGTGTGGGCTTTTATGATTACGGTCATTTTTCCCGCATTTTCAGAAAAATTGTGGGAGTTACTGCCACGGCATACAGAAGAAAGAAGTAACTCCGTTTGGATTGCACTAAAAAACCGCTCAGAATGGTTCTGAGCGGTTTTTTGTGTTCTTATAAGGATTTTATCGCCTTGTATAAGTTTTCGTATTTTAGGTAGTGTTTTTGGTATTCTTTTGCAGTTTCAGGGTTGGGATGGAAAATCTTTCTCACTTTCACCAGTTTGTCCACTGCTTCTTCTAAGGTGTTCCAAACGCCCATTGCTACCCCTGTCATTGCCACGGTGCCTGCAGAGCCCACTTCCTTACAGTCTAAAGCGGTGATATCGGTGTTTAAGATATCCGCTTTAATCTGCAGCCACAAGTCGGAGGTTGCGCCGCCGCCTGTTGCACGGATTTCCTGAATCTGGCCGGTCATTTCCTTCATCGTGTTGAAGTTTAAGAGCATTTCATAGGAAGTGCCTTCCATTAAAGCTTTATACAAGTCGTGTTTGGAGGTTTCTAAGGTGACACCCACAAATGCGGCTTTGGAATCGTTATCCATATAGGGAGTTGCTGCTCCTGAAAAATGGGGAAGCACCAAAATGCCTGTGGGGCCCACCGGTGCAGCTTTGTCCAATTCGGCATACACGTTTTTGCCTTGTTCTTCTGCCTGTTTGTTTTCCAGCTCTGCAAAATTATCACGGAACCATTTTAAGGTTGCACCGCCTGTGTAGGAAAGTGCATAGCAAGCATAGCTGCCGTTAAGATAGGGAACTATGGAATATCCGCATTTGTAAATGCCGGGATTCTGCGGTTTTTCATTTAACATAACGGGAATACATTCCACGGTGCCGGTGCCGTCCATAGCAGAATCGGTGGAGAAAATTCCTGCCCCGATCATTCCGCCAATCTGGTCGTGACCGCCGTTTACAATGGTGATATCATAAGAAATGCCCAGTTCTTTTTTGAGTTCCTCTTTCACTTTGCCTGCAATAGAACCTGTGGGAACTGCTTTGGACATCAGAGCAATATCTACTCCCAGTTTTTTAAAACCTTCTTCGTAGTAGCAAAGGTTTTCAATATCAAACATTCCGGTACGGGCTGCTAACGAATAGTCGGTTTGCGCATTGCCTGTTAAGGTGTACACAATGAAATCTTCGCCCAATAAAATGTGTTTACATTTTTGGTAAAGCTCAGGTTTATTGTGTTTCCACCATAAAATTTTGGGGAAACTGTAAAGGGAATGAGGCTCTACTCCGGTAATCATTGCTAAGTGTTCTTTTCCCAAAGCATCGCACATCAGTTTGCATTCATCTTCGCCTCTGGGGTCGGTATAAAGCATGGAAGGCGCTAAAATATTGTCATTCTCATCCAGCATTGCAAAGGTTTCCCCGAAGCTGGTAACGCCTAATGCATCAATCTGATATTCTTTTACTGCCTGCTTTAACAGAGATAATACCCCTGCTTTTACATCGTTGAAATCAATTTCGTGTTGACCGTTTTTACGGATGATGTCATATTCTTTATAGTAAGTGGTCAGAAATTCTGCTTTCTCGTTGTACAACGCGATTTTACAACCGGTTGTGCCTACGTCTAAGCCGCCTAAAATCATAGGAAACATCCTCCTTTTCATCATTTGATTTTATTATA
>JAZOQZ010000013.1:0-12113 GCA_045656345.1 Clostridia bacterium | reverse complement strand
CCAATGGCAGAAAATGTTGACCAGTGGTCCGCAAAAGGCCAGAAAAACATTTTCGGCAACGAAGTAAAAGTTGTAGAACTCCAATCTGAAGCAGGTGCTGCAGGTACCGTTCACGGTTCTTTGCAGGCAGGTGCTTTAACCACCACCTATACCGCTTCTCAGGGACTTCTTTTGATGATTCCCAATATGTATAAAATTGCAGGGGAACTCTTACCTTGCGTGTTCCATGTATCTGCAAGAGCATTGGCTTCCCACGCATTGTCTATTTTCGGTGACCATTCCGACGTAATGGCTTGTCGTCAGACAGGGTTTGCAATGCTGGCTGCAAACAGCGTGCAGGAAGTTATGGACTTAGGTGCTGTGGCACATTTAACCACCATCAAATCCAGAGTTCCGTTCCTTCATTTCTTCGACGGTTTCAGAACTTCTCACGAAATTCAGAAAATCGAAGTATTAGATTATGAAGATTTGAAAAAACTGACCGATTTAGATGCAGTGAAGGCATTTAAAGAAAGAAGTTTAAATCCTGATGCTCCCGTTCTTCGTGGTACTGCTCAGAATCCTGATATTTTCTTCCAGGCAAGAGAAGCTTGTAACGGTTATTATGATGCAGTTCCCGAAATCTGCCGTAACTATATGAAAGAAATTTCCAAATTAACCGGCAGAAATTACGATTTATTCAATTACTACGGTGCAGCTGATGCAGAACGCATCATTATCGCAATGGGTTCCGTTTGTGATGCGGCTGAAGAAGTAATCGATTACCTGACCGCTAAGGGCGAAAAAGTGGGTATGCTGAAAGTTCGTCTGTACAGACCCTTCTCTGTGAAACATTTCTTAGATGCAATTCCTGCAACCGTGAAGAAAATCGCCGTATTAGACAGAACTAAAGAACCCGGTTCCTTAGGCGAACCTTTATATCTGGATGTTTGTGCAGCGTATGCAAGTGCAGCTAACAAACCTGTAATCGTTGGCGGCAGATACGGTTTAGGTTCCAAAGACACTTATCCCGAACAGCTTATTGCAGTGCTGGATAACTTAAATCAGGCAGAACCCAAAAACAACTTCACCATCGGTATCAACGATGATGTGACCCATCTGTCCTTACCTGATGCAGCTCCTGTTGATGTAGCTCCTCAAGGCACTATCAGCTGTAAATTCTGGGGTCTTGGTGCAGACGGTACCGTTGGTGCCAACAAAAACTCCATCAAAATTATCGGTGACCATACCGATATGTATGCCCAGGCATACTTCTCCTATGACTCCAAGAAATCCGGCGGTATCACCGTTTCTCACTTAAGATTCGGTCACACCCCCATCCGTTCCACTTATCTGATTAAGAAAGCGGACTTCCTGGCTTGTCATAAAGCTTCCTATATCAATCAGTATGATATGTTAGCAGACGTGAAAGAAAATGGTACCTTCTTATTAAATACCCATTGGACCGATGAAGAAATTATGGCAAACTTACCTGCCAATGTGAAACGTCATCTGGCACAGAAGAAGATTAAATTCTATGTAATTGATGCCGTTTCCTTAGCAAAAGAAATCGGTTTGGGCGGCAGAATCAACACCATTATGCAGGCCGGCTTCTTTAAACTGGCAAATGTAATGAATATTGACGATGCAGTTTCTTATATGAAAGAAGCCATCAAAAAGTCCTATGGCAAAAAAGGTGACGATATCGTTAATATGAACAATGCCGCAGTGGATGCAGGTGTTCAGAAAGTTCGTGAAATCATCGTTCCTGCAGAATGGGCTAACGCTACCGATGCCGAAAAAGTATCCAAAGAAAGTGATGCTCCCGCATTTGTAAAAGATGTTGTGGAAGTTATCAACAATCAGGAAGGGGACAAATTACCTGTTTCTGCATTCAAAGGCAGAGAAGACGGTACCTTCCCCCAGGGCACTTCCAAATACGAAAAACGCGGTATCGCAGTGGATGTTCCTTGTTGGATTCCTGAAAACTGTATCCAGTGTAACCAGTGTTCCTATGTTTGTCCTCACGCTGCAGTTCGTCCCTTCTTGTTAACCGAAGAAGAAAAAGCGAATGCTCCTGAAGGCTTTGTAACCAAAAAAGGCTTAAAACCCTACGATAACTATGAATTTAAAATTCAGGTAACCACCTTAGACTGTACCGGTTGCGGCGTTTGTGCGAAAACTTGTCCCGCAAAAGAAAAAGCGCTGGTAATGAAACCCTTGGAAACTCAGGTGGATGTGGAAGTTCCCAACTGGGAATATGCAATTTCTCTGCCTGAAAAGAAAAACCCCATGAACAAAGACACCGTAAAAGGTTCTCAGTTTGAAGTTCCTTATCTGGAATTCTCCGGTGCTTGTGCAGGCTGTGGTGAAACTCCCTATGCAAAACTGATGACTCAGTTATATGGTGATCGAATGATGATTGCCAATGCAACCGGTTGTTCCTCTATCTGGGCAGGTTCTGCTCCGGCTATGCCTTACACCACCAATCAGAAAGGTCAGGGTCCCGCTTGGGCAAACTCTCTGTTTGAAGACAACGCAGAATTCGGTTTCGGTATGTACACCGCTTGTGAAACCGCTAGAGCTTCCATCTTGGAAAAAGTAAAAGAAGTGCTCCAAAACACCAAAAATGATGATGTGAAAGCCGCTGCAACTGCTTGGGTAGAAGGCTTTGACGATGGCGAAAACACCAGAGCATTATCCGAAGCGTTGGTTGCTGCTTTAGAAGCTTGTGATTGCGACTGTGAAAACAAAAAATATATTTTAGAAAACAAACGTGACCTGATTAAACGCTCTCAGTGGATTTTAGGTGGTGACGGTTGGGCATACGATATCGGTTTTGGCGGTTTAGATCATGTATTAGCTTCCGGTAAAGATATTAATGTATTAGTATTCGATACTGAAGTTTACTCCAACACCGGCGGTCAGGCATCCAAATCCACTCCTATCGGTGCAGTTGCACAGTTTGCGGCATCCGGTAAGAAAGTGAAGAAAAAAGACCTTGGTATGATTGCAATGAGCTATGGTTATGTATATGTGGCTCAGGTTGCAATGGGTGCAAACCAGGCACAGACCTTAAAAGCATTTAGAGAAGCGGAAAAACATAAAGGTCCGTCTATCATCATTGCTTATGCTCCCTGTATCAACCATGGTATCAAAGGCGGCTTGTCCGGCGCTCAGCAGCAGGAAAAGAAAGCTGTGGAATGCGGTTACTGGCACTTATACAGATTTAATCCCGCATTAAAAGACGAAGGCAAAAACCCCTTCACCTTAGATTCCAAAGCTCCCACCGCTTCCTTCCAGGAATTCTTACAGACCGAAGTTCGTTACACTTCTCTGCAGAGAGCATTCCCCGAAGAAGCGAAGGAACTGTTTGAAGCGGCAGAACAAGCAGCGAAGGACAGATATCAGTCTTATCTGGATAAAGCTGGGGTATAGGACTTGATAAAACGCGTCTAATGGATGAACCTCATCGCTCGGCGTACACTCGGTACGCCTTCGGATACCCCTGCGGGTTCGGTTTCTCCATTATCCATCGTTTTCTCTGCGCTTGCCATACAGAAAAAATAAAAGGGTTCAACCTCTCCGGTTGAACCCTTTTTGTGATTTGAATTGATTGTTTAGAAGAGTATATCTGCTAACAGAAGTGTCAATACAGTCGGTTGTATTCTTAGTTGTGCTAAATCATTGCATCGGATATATATCATGAAAAACAAGGTTCAGATTTTGCAGCACAAAATAGTTTTGATAAGAAAAATGATTTCTATTGACAAATTATGGCAAAAAGTATATAATTAAGCATATAATTCGTAAGAATAATCTAAATTCAAAGGGGATTTAAACATGAAGAGAATTTTAGCAATCATACTTGTGTTGGTTTTAAGCCTTTCTTTAAGTGGTTGTAACAAGTCCGAAACACTTGTAGCTGCTGAAGAGGCAGTTAAAAACATCGGGCAGGTAACACTGGAATCAGGGGAAGCTATCGCAGCTGCTGAGGCTGCTATCAGCGCTCTCACCAAGGAAGATAAAGAGGATTTTCAGCTGGAAGACGAGTTTGAAGCCGCAAAAGCGGAATACGAACAGCTTGTTGCTGAAAGTGAAGCCGCTGAGGTAGAAAAGTTAATCGCAGACATCGGCGAGGTTTCTATTGACAACACAGAAAAGGTTGATGCTGCTCAAAGTAAATATGACAGTCTTTCTGATAAAGCAAAAGAACTGGTAAAGAATTACGATGTTTTGGTAAGTATTCAGGAACAACTTTCTGTTGAAAAGAAAGCGAAAGCAGAAAAATTACTCTCCTCCATGCATGTTGACGAAGACCGTGTTCGTCAGATGAAGTTCTATTATCCGACAGGATGGCGTCATTATTCTGATTACTGGGCTGCTGACATTAAATCCTTTGTTTTGCCTTACATTGGAATGAGCGGAGATGATGTATGGCTTAGAATGGTATGTAACTATACAAATGATGATTGGGTATTCTTTGAAAAAATCACATTTGCCGTAGATGGTAAAAATTACCACAAAGTGTTCCAATACAGCGATGTTGTTCGTGATAACGACGGCGGTGATGTGTGGGAATATGTTGACATTGAAGTTGGTGACACTGAACTGGAAATCTTGAAGGCTATCGCAAATTCCACAGAGACTATTGTAAGATTTGAAGGCGATGACTACTATGATGATACAGTAATTTCTGCCGAAGACAAACAAGGTATCCTGGAAGCAATCACTGTTTACGAATTACTTCGCTAAATGAAAGCGTGCAATGCAGAACTTATGAATTTGCATTTAGGATGAATAAAAGGGTTCAACCGTTTTGGTTGAACCCTTTTTGTGTGGAACTCCCCACTAATTTTGCATCCCTCTGAGGAGGGAGGTGGCTTTTGCAACGCAAACGACGGGGGGAGAGAATTTTGTTGCAAATGAAGGAAATGTGTGATATAATGAAAAAAACCGGCTTCGATTGGAGATAAAATAAGATGGTTTTATATGAAAATGAGAAATCAATGGGATTCGAAATACTTGGCTATGAGTTCCCACATAAAACATCTGGTGAAGAGTATGACTATGATGCAAATTGGTTGAAATGTCATTTTACATATAAGGACGAAGAAATTTGTGAGAAATATTGTGATTCCTGTTTAATGACAGATGAACTTTCAGAATTACAGCAAGAGCTTGAAGCTATTCTTACAGGTGAAAGCATCAGTTTTATTTCTGATTTTCTTGAGCCGTATCTCAAATTTTGTTTTGTAAGAGTAACAGAAGGTGTGGCTGTTGTTATGCACTTTGTATACGATACATTGGATGGTTACTGGAAAACAAGAAAAATTGCATCCACCTTTACTATTGACGAAGCAAAGGAATTGCTACAAGAATTGAAAGAGATGGCTTTAAAATATCCTGTAAGATGATTTTTTAGGAGAACATATATGAAATATTCAAATAGTTTTGGTAAAAAGAGTTCCAAAATTTTACTTGGAACTGCATATTTTGGGGATACCATTTCGGAGGAAGAGGCATTCGCCATTATGGATGCCTATTACGAAATGGGCGGAAAACATATTGATACCGCTCGTCTGTATGCCAATGGTGAGGCAGAAAAAGTGGTAGGAAAATGGTTAGCTGTAAGAAAACCTCAGGATATACTTGTTTCCACCAAGGGCGGCTATTATGAACCTGACTTGGGTGAAAAACCTCGTATTAACGAGGCGGATTTACGTTATGATTTAGAACAAAGTTTATCTGCTTTAGGATTAAAAAATATTGAATTTTACTGGCTTCACCGTGATGATGAAAATGTTCCTGTTTCCGAAATCATTGATTTGATGAACTCTTTTGTGAAAGAAGGTAAAATCAAACAATTCGGAGCATCCAACTGGAGATCGGAGCGCATCGGAGAGGCAAATGAGTATGCCAAAGAAAAGGGATTGCTGGGATTTTCGGCAAGTCAGATTCGCTTTAATCCGGCGTATTGTTTAGGAGAACGAGGGGGACTTGTGGGAATGGACTCTCATGAATTCTCGTTTTATCAAAACAATTCTCTTCCGGTGGTGGCATATTCCTCTCAGGCAAAGGGCTTTTTTTCCAAAATGGCAGAGCAGGGAGAGGAAGCTTTGTCTGAAAAGGCAAAGAAACGGTATTTATGTGATGAAAATTTAAGACGCCTGGAAATTATTAAAAAACTGGCTTCTGATTGCAACTGCAGTGTAGCATCGGTTGTTTGCGGAATTCTTTGTTCGATTCCTGAAGTGGATGTGTTTCCGGTAATCGGGGGACGAACTGTCTCGCAGATTACAGATTCTTTAAACGGAGCAGATATCACCGTTTCTGCTGATGCGATAAAATCTGTGCTTAGCTCAATCTATTAAGGAGTTTCATTATGAAACAAGCAAAAATTATTGTGCTCTCCGGACAGTCTAATGCTGCAGGCGTTGGATATGTTGATTGCTTGCCTCGTAGCTTTTCGGATGAAAAAATCAAAGAATACCGTAGGGGTTATTCCAATATCAAAATTAACTATATTTCCTACGATTGTTTTAGTAATGGCTTTGTTACTACGAAAATTGACAAAGAAACCATCGGACCTGAACTTGGAATTGCGGAACAACTAAGCGAAACCAATCCCGATTGCGAATTTTTTATCGTAAAATTTGCGGTAGGAAGCGCCAGCTTACGTCACGATTTTCTGCCACCCTCAAGAGGAAGTTTTTTGGATATAGACGGCATTAAAAAGGAGTATCCGGATACTTACCGTGCATTCCGCAATGGCGAACCAACAAAAGCGGGATGGTGCTATAACGGTCTTGTGAGCCTGCTTGATGAGAGTATTTCCTTCTTGAAGGAAGAAGGATACCATCCCAAAATCATCGGTTTTTGTTGGATGCAGGGCGAAAGCGACGCTTGCTTTAGTGAGCATGTGGAGAATTACAGAGCTGATTTTGATTCGTTTATCAATGATTTTAAAAACGAATTTTCACACTACCTTCGTGATTGCATCTATGTGGATGCGGGAATTTCTGAAATCTGGCCTTGTTATCAGGAAATGAATACTTTAAAAAAAGAATATGCCCAAAGTCATAGTGATTTCAGATATATTGATACCATCGAAAACGGCTTGAGTACAAAATATGAACCCATTGAAGAGCCGGATGTTTATCATTATGATTGCGAATCGGTTATCAAACTTGGAAAACTGTTTGCCAAACAAATTCGGGATGTATAGTGGCAAAAAAAATCTTTTTATGTAAAAATATTGTATTTTTAAGAAAAGAGTGCTACAATGAAATATCATAGCGCTAAGCCAATTTTAGAATATAATAAGCATATTGAAGGAAAAGTCAGTGATGGATTGGAACAAATATCTTTATGATGAAAATGAAAAACCCTTAGACAGACTCGTGGATGGTTATAGCCATACCTCGGTGTTCCGTAAGGTAGCATTTGTGGGTGACAGCCTTTCTTCCGGCGAATTTGAAACTCTTGATCCTGAAGGAAACAGAGGTTATTATGATTTATACGATTATTCCTGGGGGCAGTATATTGCAAGAAAGAATGGCTTTCACGCCTATAATTTTTCCCGTGGCGGTATGACTGCAAAGGAATACACGGAAAGCTTTGCCCAGGCAAACGGTATGTGGGACAAAGAAAAAGCTTGTCAGGCATACGTGATTGCGTTGGGCGTGAATGACATTTATAATTTGGATATGGAATTGGGAAGCATAGAAGATGTTTGTGATGAAAATTATCAGAACAACAAACCCACTTTCGCAGGCTACTATGCACAAATCATCCAGCGCTACAAAGAAATTGCTCCCGATGCAAAGTTTTTCTTTGTAACCTTCCCTGATAGCGGTGACCCTGCCCTGGAAGAAAAAACACAGGGAATGATTAAGCTGCTCTACGATTTTGCAGCTCATTTTAGTAATTCCTATGTCATTGACTTATATAAATATGGTCCCGTTTACGATGAAGAATTCAACAAAAAATTCTTTCTGCATACCCATATGAATCCCAGTGGATATATTCTGACTGCTCAGATAATTGACTCCTATATTGATTATATTGTGCGTCATAATCCGAAAGATTTCTCCGAAATCGCCTTTGTGGGTACCAACATTCGGTATCAATTTTAAATTGTTTTTGCCGGATATAGCAAAAATGTTAAAAAAAGGAGTATTCCTGTGGATTTTCATATCATTGATTTTCATACACATCCGTTTTTAACCAAAGAACAGAATATTTGTTCCCACACAAAGCACTGCGATATGAGTGCTGAAAACACGGTGGAAGTATTTCAAAAACTCGGGATTACAACAATCTGCGGTTCGGTGATTTCTAGAACCACCGGGGACAAATCCGTGTGGGAGAAAATCAGAACCAATAATGACACGGCACTAAAACTTCAGGGAATGTACAACGGATTTTATATTCCCGGCTTCAGCATCCATCCTGCTTATTTGGAGGAGTCGGTTGCAGAAATCGAACGGATGCATCAAAAGGGAATCAGACTCATTGGAGAACTTGTGCCGTATATGGATGGCTGGAGTGATTATTCCACGGAAGCATTCTCGGTTTTGCTGGACGAGGCGGGCAAAAGAAATATGATTGTGAGCTTTCATTCTATGGGAGAAGACGAGATGGACCATATGGTGAAAAATCATCCCGATGTGATTTTTGTTGCGGCACATCCGGGGGAATATCATAGCTTTCTGCGGCACGTGGAACGGATGAAATTCAGCGAAAACTATTACCTGGATTTGTCGGGCTACGGCATTTTTCGTTACGGAATGCTCCGACACGCCATAGATGCATTCGGTGCCGACAGAATTCTCTTCGGTTCCGATTATCCCACCTGTAACCCGGGGATGTATGTGGGCGGTGTGCTGTTTGATCATTTGGTAACCGACAGGGAAAAAGAACAAATTTTTTCGGAAAATGCGAAAAAATTATTGGGGATTTAGAGATGTTTTGAGGAAAAGAACAATGGAATTGATAAAAACATACGGTAAAAACATTGCGAAATGGGTACTTTTTAGTATCCTCTTAGGAATTTTAGGCGGACTTTTAGGTTCTGCCTTTCATATCAGCGTGGACTTTGTGACCGAACAAAGAGAGCACAATTTTTGGTTCATCTATCTGTTGCCCTTAGGCGGACTTCTGATTGCGGCAATGTATCATCGGTTTCGTAACTGCGGAAACATTGATACCAAGCGGGTATTTTCTGCAGTCAAAGAGGATAAGGATGTTCCTTTGGTGATGATTCCTTTAATCTTTATCGGCACCGTGATTACCCACGCTTTTGGCGGTTCTGCAGGTCGTGAGGGAGCAGCACTTCAGCTTGGCGGCAGTATGGGTTACAATGTGGGAAATGCATTCAAACAAGACGAAAAAGAAAAAAAGCTGATGGTAATGGCAGGGATGAGCAGTGTGTTTTCTGCATTGTTCGGAACTCCTTTCACTGCGGCGATTTTCTCGGTTGAGGTGACTCGTCAGGGAAGATGGAAGTTTAGTGGACTACTCCCTTGTGTTGTTGCATCTTTGGTTGCTTTCTTTACGGCGCAGTTATGTGGTGTGGCACCGGTACGGTTTTTGATGCCTGAATTTACGTACAACTATCATTTAATCTGGCAAGTGCTTCTGTTGGCGGTGTTATGTGCGGCAGTGTGCGTTCTCTTTGCATTGGCTCTTCATAAAACAGAACACTTTGGCAAAAAACTGATCAAAAATTCTTATCTTCGTGCACTCATCGGCGGCCTTCTCATCATTGGACTTACCCTATTGGTTGGCACAACCGACTATAACGGGGCGGGGATGGGTGTGATCGGAACTGCTATTTCCGGTACGGCAAACTATGAGGCATTCCTCCTAAAAATTCTCTTTACCGTTATTACGGTTGCCGCAGGATTTAAAGGCGGAGAAATCGTGCCAACCTTCTTTATCGGCGCAACCTTTGGCTGTGTGGCAGGTTCACTTTTGGGACTGCCTGCAGAGATAGGTGCCTGCCTTGGATTTGTGGCACTCTTTTCGGGAATGACCAAATGTCCTGTTGCTGCATTTTTGTTGGCAATGGAAGTGTTTGACATTGGCGGAATCGCCTTGTTCATTCCCGTGGTGGTGCTTACCTGGTTACTATCGGGGAAATTCGGATTGTATAATGAATAAAAAAATCCCGTATGGAATTTCCATACGGGATTTTTACTGCAGATTAAAATTAACCTTTGATTGCAGCGTTGTATTTTTTTGCAACGCTGGATTTTTTTCTGGAAGCAGTGTTCTTTTTCAGAATACCTTTGGTGCAAGCCATATCGATGGTTTTCACGGTGTTCTGGAAAACTTCTGCTAAGTTATCAGCTTTGTTTTCACAAGCAGCTTCAAAAGTTTTTAAAGTAGTTTTTAAGTTAGATTTGATCATCTGGTTCTGCAGAGTTTTGGTTGCAATAACTTTTACTCTTTTTTCAGCGGATTTGATGTTAGGCATTTCAAAAATACTCCTTTTCTTAAAATTAAGTTTTATAAGTATTATTTGAGTCAGAGGTTGCAGCCAAGAACGACTTGGCATTGCACTCAAATAGTATTACCAATTTAACCTTTAGTATTATAATGAATAAATCGGGAAATGTCAAGTCTTTTTTGTGAAAAAGTTTGTAAAAGTTCTAAAAACTTTCCGATTATGAGAGAAAAACTGCCGAAAACTGCGTAAAAGTTCCAAAAAACACTTGCAATTTTTTTTATAATAGTATATAATCAAAAATAGCGTATTATGTCCGAAAGGAGAGAAAATGCTCTCGCATTTTTACGAACTTTACACGAAAGGTGATAATCATATGAGAAAAGAACTTTCCAAAACCTACGATCCTTCCTCCGTGGAAGAGCGTATTTACAAAAACTGGGAGGAAAAAGGGTATTTTCATGCGGAACCTGATTCCAAAAAAGAACCCTATACCATCGTAATTCCTCCTCCGAACGTAACCGGTCAGTTGCACATGGGGCACGCTTTGGATGAAACCCTGCAGGATATTTTAATCCGTTATAAAAGAATGAAGGGGTTTTCTGCTCTGTGGCTTCCCGGTACCGACCACGCAGGGATTGCAACCCAGATTAAGGTGGAAGAAGCTCTTCGCGTGAACGAAGGCTTAACCCGTTACGATTTGGGCAGAGACGAGTTTATCAAACGTGTGTGGGACTGGAAAGAAAAATTCGGCGACAGAATTATTCATCAGTTAAAAAAATTAGGTTCTTCCTGTGACTGGGAAAGAGAACGCTTCACCATGGATGAAGGTTGCTCCAAAGCAGTCAGAGAAGTGTTTGTAAACTTATATGAAAAAGGTTTGATTTATAAGGGCAACAGAATTATCAACTGGTGTCCCCATTGTATTACCGCATTATCTGATGCAGAAGTGGAATACACTGAACAGCAGGGCCATTTCTGGCACATTAAGTATCCCGTAAAAGATTCCGATGAGTTTGTGGTAATCGCTACCACCCGTCCCGAAACTTTACTGGGTGATACTGCTGTTGCTGTGCATCCTGAAGACGAAAGATATGCACATTTGGTTGGCAAAATGCTGGTACTGCCGTTGGTTGGCAGAGAAATTCCCGTGGTTGCCGATGAGTATGTGGAAAAAGATTTCGGAACCGGTTGTGTAAAAATCACTCCGGCTCACGACCCCAATGACTTTGAGGTTGGTAAACGCCATAACTTAGAAGTGATCAAAGTGATGAACGATGATGCTACCATCAATCACTACGGCGGAAAATACGAAGGTATGGACCGTTACGAAGCAAGAAAAGCAATGATCCAAGACCTGCAGGAACAGGGACTCTTAGTTAAAATTGAAGAACATGCACACAACGTGGGTCAGTGTTACCGTTGCGGTACCACTGTGGAACCCATCACCTCCAGCCAGTGGTTTGTGAAAATGGAACCCTTAGCAAAAGAAGCAATCCGCGTGGTAAAAGACGGCACCATTTCTTTTGTGCCTGAGCGTTTCTCTAAAACCTATTTAAACTGGATGGAAAACGTGCACGACTGGTGCATTTCCCGTCAGTTATGGTGGGGACACAGAATCCCTGCATTCTACTGTGAAACCTGTGGCGAAATGGTAGTATCCAAAGAAGATGTGCATACC
>JAZOQZ010000012.1:0-1054 GCA_045656345.1 Clostridia bacterium | reverse complement strand
CCCGCTGCCATTGCCTTTAAATACTCATTTACAAAACCATCTAAATCCCCATCCATAACAGCACCGATATTTCCCATTTCAAAGTTTGTTCTGTGGTCTTTTACCATATTGTACGGATGGAAAACGTATGAGCGAATCTGACTTCCCCAGGCAATGTCTTTCATATCGCCTTTTAAGTCTTCGATTTTTTCTTTCTGCTCACGTTCTGCCATTTCAACGAGCTTTGCCTTTAGCATTTTCATTGCGTTTTCACGGTTTTGGTGCTGCGAACGTTCTGTCTGACACGCAACAACAACACCCGTGGGAATATGTGTCATACGGATTGCAGAGTCAGTTTTGTTGATGTGCTGACCGCCTGCACCGCTGGCACGGAATGTATCAACCTTTAAATCTTCAGGTCTTATGTTTATTTCAATATCGTCGTCGATTTCGGGCATTACATCTACTGATGCAAACGATGTGTGACGTCTGCCTGATGCATCAAACGGAGATATTCGCACTAGTCTGTGAACACCCTTTTCGCACTTTGCGTATCCGTATGCATTTTCGCCCGTTAATTGAATTGTAACGCTTTTGACCCCTGCTTCATCACCCGCTAAGTAATCGATGGTAGAAACAGAAAATCCGCGTCTTTCTCCCCAACGCTGATACATACGAAGAAGCATCGCTGCCCAGTCCTGAGCTTCTGTTCCGCCCGCACCGGGGTGGATTGCAATAATTGCGTTGTTTTTATCATATTTACCCGAAAGAAGTGTTTCTAATTTCATAGTTTCTAATTCTTCCGTTAAGGCTTTTACACCTTCTTCGATTTCGGGCAATAAACTTTCGTCTTCTTCATCAATGGCAAGTTCCACTAAAGTCTCTAAATCTTCGTGGTCGCCTGAAAGCTTCATAAAACGTGCAACTGCATCCTTTAGTTGCTTTATTTCCTGCAAAACTTTCTGAGAGTTTTCCATATCGTTCCAGAAATCTTCTTTTGCCGATAATTCTTCCAACTCTTTTATCTTTTGTTCTTTTTTCGGGATTTCAAAGTGAATCCCCCATTTCATTGATT
>JAZOQZ010000011.1:0-13683 GCA_045656345.1 Clostridia bacterium | reverse complement strand
CTTCCTAAGACCGCTTGGCCTCCGACTTCCCCAGATTCCGCCGCCTGCCTCGGTAACCCCAAGGTGCAACGGATAGGGAAACACTTCACTTGCTAACGTATATGCCGCTATGTTTTTTTCTACATCAGAAACTTTTAAGGATAACACAATATCGTGAAAATCCAGTTCTTCCAACACAGAAATCTGTTCCTTTGCAGCCTCCATCAAAGCTTCGGGAGTTACTCCCCCGAATTTTTCTAAAATCGGTTTGGGTAATGAGCCTCCGTTTACCCCCACACGGATGGGAACGCCGTGTTTCTTACAGGCATCCACCACCTGCTTCACACGGTCACGGTCACCAATGTTACCGGGATTGATACGAACCTTATCCACGCCCTGCTCCACAGCTTTGATGGCAAGACGATAATCAAAGTGAATGTCTGCAACCAAGGGAATATGAATCTGTTCCTTGATTTTGCTGATAGCTTTGGCAGCTTCTTCGTCGTTGACGGTGGCTCTCACAATTTCGCAGCCGCTCTCTTCCAAGGACAAAATCTGTTTGACCGTTGCCGCAACATCTGCGGTAGGCGTGTTGGTCATAGACTGAATGGCAACCTTTTCACCGCCACCGATGAAAAGATTCCCGATTTTTATTTTTTTGGATATTTTTTTTTGTTTCATAGTAAATTCTCCTGTGATACGGAGTTTTTTAACATACATTGATCGGATTGCATATAACTTGCTTTGTTTGCTCATTTCAGAGACCGCCGCGTACTTTTTGTACGCAAGGGAAAGTAAATAGGCAAAGAGAGTGAGTTTTTGCAATCCCTACCCTATTTCATCGGATTGCATACAACTTGCTTCTTTTGTAAATTTCAGTGACCGCCGCGTACTTTTTGTACGCAAGGAAACGTAAATTCGCAAAGGGAGTGAGTTTTTGCAATCCCTACCTTACAAATAGCTTAGCGATATCATTTTTCGTGATATAAAGCATAAAAAGTATCAAAATCACAAATCCGATAAAGTGAATGAATCCTTCGTGTTCGGGCTTCAGTTTCTTTTTGGTAATCATTTCCCACAGCACAAACACAATACGACCGCCGTCTAATGCGGGTAACGGAAACAGGTTCACAACACCAAGATTCAAACAGATAATCAGCGCCAGCCACATCACGTCAAAGAATCCGCTTTGGGCAGCGTTGGAAATTTCCGTCACAATGCCCACAGGTCCCGACATCTGCTCCACACCAACCGTGCCGCTGAACATACCGAAAAAGGACTGATAGGTCAGTTTAATGATGGAAAAAGTTTCATAAAAAGAATAAGAAATCAAATTCCCGAAATGTTTCTCTTCTGTTGCCTGAGAAATCCCCAGATAATAGCGACCGTCCACATTGGTCAGTGTAACAGGCAAGGTATGGTTTTGTCCGTCTCGTTCCACGGTAACAGACACAGTTTCTTTCTGGTCTAAAGCTAAATTGAAATCCAGTTGGGTATGAATACGACTTCCGTCAATTTCAATAATTTTGTCACCTGCCTGCATCCCTGCCGCCTCAGCACCCATTCCCTCAACCACGGAGACAACCTCCATTTTCGGAATCACGGGCAAACGGGGACTTGCTGCATTCAATGTCACCAACAACACAAAACCAAGCAACAAATTCATAAAAGCACCTGCAAACAGGATAATAAACCGTTGCCAGGGTTTTTTGTTGCCAAACGCTGCAGGGTCGGAAGAATCTGCGTCTTCCCCTTCCATTTTCACATATCCGCCCATGGGAATCAAGCGAACAGAATAAAAGGTGTCTCCCTTTTGTTTTCCGAATAACTTGGGTCCCATTCCAAGAGCGAATTCATGCACTTTCACGCCAAACATTTTTGCGGTGAGAAAATGTCCCAACTCATGAATAAAAATAATCAGGCCGAAAACGATAATCACACAAAGAATTGTGATAATTGCGGTCATTTAGTCTCCTCCATTGATAATAGTGAACGGGCGTATTCTTTGGCAAAGCAATCCGCCGCAAATACATCGTCCATGGTATAATCCAAAATCGCAGTGTGTGCTTTCATAGTGTTCTCAATCACGCGGGGAATATCCGAAAATCCGATTTTCCCTTTTAAGAAGGCATCCACCGCCACTTCATTAGCTCCGTTTAACACACAGGGCATTGTTCCGCCAATGGCAAGTGCATCGTATGCCAACTGGAGACAACGGAATTTTTTTGTATCGGGCTCATAAAAACTTAAGGTCCCCAGCTTCACAAAATCCACTTCCCCTGCATCACTTTCTGCACGCTCGGGATAAGTCAGTGCCAACTGAATGGGAATGGTCATATCAGGAGTGCCCAGCTGCGCTATAATAGCGTTATCCACATATTCCACCATGGAATGGATAATACTTTCTCTGTGCACCAGCACCTGAATCGGTTTATGCCCGAACAAATGATATGCTTCTATCACTTCCAACCCTTTATTCATCAGGGTGGCAGAATCAATGGTAATTTTGTTGCCCATATCCCAATTGGGATGTTTTAAGGCATCTTCGGGACGGATGTCGGATAGGTCTTCCCGATGGAAAAACGGTCCTCCCGAAGCAGTTAATAAAATTCGTTTCACATCACAGTCACGGTTTCCCAGCAAACACTGAAAAATCGCAGAATGTTCCGAATCCACGGGAAACACTGTAACGCCGTGTTCTGTTGCCATGTCCATAATCAACTGACCTGCACACACAATGGTTTCCTTGTTGGCCAGTGCCAGTTTTTTATGGGACTTAATACCTGCAATCGCAGGTTTTAATCCTGCACTTCCCACAATGGCATCCAAAAGCGTATCGGCATCGCTTTCTTCAATTTGACGGCAAAGAGCCTCTTCCCCTGTTGCAACCTGGCAACCGGGCAACTGTTCTTTTGCCAGACGGTAACCCTTCTCGTCTCCGATATGCACATATTTCACGCCAAACTCTTTTGCCTGACGAATGAGAAGTTCCGCATTTTTACCGCAGGATAATCCTGCCACACGAATTCCGTGCTTTTTACACACTGCAAGTGCCTGCGTTCCGATGGAACCTGTGGAACCTGCAATATAGACTGATTTTGTCTGCATATTCATTACAGAATCACCTGCAATCCGAATGTAATAATATAAATGTACACAGTGGGTGCCACGAACATCAAACTATCCACACGGTCTAAAAATCCGCCGTGACCTGGAATTACGTTTCCGAAGTCCTTCACATTTCTGCTTCGTTTGATGGAAGATGCGGTTAAATCGCCCAACTGAGATGTGAAGCCGCAAAGCAGTGCCAGACCGTAGTACGCAACAGGATTTACCCCGATGCCGTAACCGTACCATAAAATCATAGCATACACGAAGAATCCCAGCAAAGAACCGAGAAATCCGCCAACACAACCGGAAATAGTCTTTTTCGGACTCAAATCTTCACACAGTTTAGGCCCTTTAAACGCAATCCCAGTAAAGAAAGCGCCGGTATCGGTACAAAAAGCACCGATGCAGGATAACCAAACGTAATGATGACCGCTGACAGGCTCTTTTCTTAAGAAAATCAAAAGTGCAAAGGAAACCGGAATCAGCACCGTTAAAAGGCTCATATTGGCAAGATCGAAAAATCCGATTTTCTTCGGACGGCAAACCATAGCAGCCGCCATGAAAAGGAACAGGATAAATGCAAATCCCGCTAGTTGCTGAATGGTCCATAAATGATAGAAAGGCATCCCCAGACATGCAATCAGTCCGATTGCCATAAAGACGGGGTTTTTCTGATAAGAAAACACACTGTACGCTTCAATAAGACACCAAAGCGCCAATACCACCGCACACACAGTGATGACAATCGCGTCAAACTGCATGACCGCAATGAGGACTGCTGCTGCAACCAATGCACTGACAATTCTTGTGAACATAACTAAACTTCCTTTCTATTTCACAGAGGCAACCCCGCCAAACCGACGGCTTCTGCCTTGGTAGGTAAGAATGGCTTCTTCCAGATGAGTGGGAGAAAAATCGGGCCATAGAATATGGTCATAATAGAACTCACTGTAAGCAGATTGCCACAGGAGAAAATTAGAAATTCTGATTTCCCCGGAGGGACGAAGCACTAAATCCGGGTCGGGACAGTGGGCAGTGTATAAATGAGAAGACACAGTGTCTTCCGTGATATCCTCAGAAGACAACTCCCCTGCTCTCACTTTGCTTGCAATTTCACAAATGGCATGAATCAATTCGTCACGTCCGCCATAATTTAAAGCAATATTCAGATAACAACCGGTTTCGGCATAAACCTGGGTACGTTTTTCTTCTTCCTCAATCATTTTCACAAGAGGCTCCGGCAACCGGGCACGGTCACCTAAAAAACGAACTGCCACCTTTCTGTGTTCCATCAGGTCCACAATCTGCGGAAGACGTTTCATACAAAGGTTCATCAGATTGGTCACTTCTTCTTCGGGACGTTTCCAGTTTTCAGTGGAAAAGGCATACACCGTCAGACATTTTACGCCTAAATCATAAGCGTGACGGGCAATTTTCACCAGATTATCTGCCCCTGCTGCGTGCCCTGCCGTACGGGGTAAGCCACGTTTTTTTGCCCAACGGCCGTTCCCATCCATAATGATGGCAATATGCACCGGGATGTTGTTAGGATCTAACTGCGCTGACATATCTTTTTTCTTTTTCCCAAATCCAAACAATCCGTTCACCTCATTTTTCACATTTTATGCCAAATTGACATACTGACACATTTTATCAAGTTATTATAACATATCCTATCGGAAAAATAAATAGTTTTTGTGAAATATTTTCAATTTTTTTATTGTTTTTTACGATTTTTTGAATTTCTGAAAATTTTTCGCATAAAACAGTTGAAAAAACAAATTCCTCTATGCTATAATAAACTTGACAAGTGTGTGAAAAAAGCACAAATATTACAGCATCTTCACATAATTATTATAATATGTGAGTATGCGAAACATTACCTCGGTAAAACTATTTTACATATTTAAAAATTCGAGAAAGGAAAAGTTGTTTTCTAAAAAAGAGAAAGCAACGAGCAAAAACACTATGGACAACATCGGATTGTATGTAACCATTGCCATTCAGGTCATCGGCGGGCTTTGCCTGTTCTTATTCGGGATGAACCTGATGGGAGACAGCCTGGAAAAGGCCGCGGGGATGAAAATGCAGAAAATAATTGAATCCTTAACAGGAAACCTTTTAAAAGGTGTACTGGTTGGGGCGTTGGTTACTGCGGTAATTCAGTCATCTTCTGCAACCACCGTCATTGTGGTCGGCTTTGTATCGGCAGGAATTATGACCTTAAAACAGGCAGCGGGCGTGATTATGGGTGCCAACATCGGTACCACCGTCACAGCGCATATCCTGCGTTTGAACGACGTTTCTTCCGATAATTTTTTCCTCTCCTTCTTTAAACCGGACAATTTAATGTTTGTGCTAATCATTGCAGGGATGTTGCTGATTTACATGGCAAAAAGCCAATCCAAAAAAGATTCCGGCGGAATTTTTATCGGACTTTCCCTGATTTTTGCCGGAATGGGTTTTATGTCAGATGGGTTAAAAGGAATTGACAAAACCATATTCCAAAGCCTCTTTGCATTCTGTGCAAATATGCCGTTATTAGGTATTTTAATCGGTACTGTGGTAACTGCAATTATCCAGTCTTCTTCTGCATCTGTGGGTATCTTACAGGCAGTTGCTTCCACCGGTGCCATTACCTTGGGCGGTGCAATTCCCATTATTTTAGGGCAGAATATCGGTACTTGTGTGACCGCAATTTTATCCTCCATGGGTGCCACCAAAACCGCAAAAAAAGCCAGCGTGTTGCACCTGACATTCAACCTGCTCGGTACTATCCTGTTTGTCATCGGCATTTTCTTCATCTGTCCCTACGTTGTACCCAACTGGAACGCTCTGATGAACGGCAACGTAAACTCCGGCTCCATCGCAGATTTCCATACCATCTTTAATGTTACCACCACCATTATCCTGCTTCCCTTTGCAGGGCTTCTGGTAAAACTCATCGGCGGTTCTTCCAAGGAGGAAGAATCCGGTGCGGACAAGACCTCCCGTATGCTGGATGAACGTTTTCTGCACTCCCCCGCTATTGCAATCGGACAGACGAAAAACGTGGTTGTTTCTATGCTGGAACTGGCAAAAAAGAACATCACTTTATCCGAAACGGCAATCCTGGATAAAAACGCAGATGCTATGACCGAAATCAAAATGATTGAAAAAAATGTGGATACCATGGAAAGCGAACTGTCCTCTTACCTTGGTAAAATTACCGATAAAACCCTGTCTGAATCCGAAAACAGACAGACCATGGCATATATCAGCATGGTTTCCGATATCGAGCGTATTTCTGACCATGCAAGTAATATGAGTGACATCGCAAAAATGATGATGGAAGACGACCAGAAACTGTCCAAAGGCGGAACCAAAGAGCTTCATAATATGTTCTCTGCTGTTTACGACCTGTTGGAAACCACCCTGGAAGCCATCCGTACCAATGACCTTTCCGTTGCTTCTCAGATCGAACCCAAAGAACAGGTTATCGACTTATTCAAATCCACCTTCCGCAGAAAACATATGGGACGTCTGGCAAAGAAAAAATGCACTGCAGAATCAGGCATTGCATATCTGGAAGTTGTTAACAACTTAGAACGTGTGGCGGACCACTGCTCCAACGTGGGTGTGGCAATTATTCAGCTTCATTCCGAAGAAAAGCTGTTCAATTCTCATGAATATCTGGAAGTGGAAAGTATCCGTCAAACCGAGGAATACTCCAGAATTTATAACGACTTTATGGCAAAATACTATACCCCTTTAATTAAGGTACAAGATTAATTCTAATCCCGTAGAAAGGATTTCAATTTATGTTAAAACTCTTAGCAATCGGTGACGTTGTGGGAGATTGCGGTGTTGATTTCTTGGTAAAACATCTTCCCTCTTTTATCAAAGAAAACAACGTTGATTTCACCGTGGTCAACGGCGAAAACGCCCTCCCCGGAAGCGGAATCAGCTTAAATATCACCGAAGACATTTTAAATGCAGGGGCAGACTGTGTCACCTTAGGCAATCATGCATTCAATAAAAAAGATGTGGAAAAAGCCTTTGACCGCTACCCCGACCGCATTATCCGTCCCTTAAATTACGACGGTTCCTTAGAAGGCGAAGGCTACACCGTGCTGGATGCCAAAGGATACCGCATCGGTGTGGTAAATCTTCTGGGCAGAATTTATCTCTCCCCTGTCAATTGTCCGTTTTTAGCGATGGATAAAGCACTGGATTACTTAGCTGACAAAACCGACATCACCATCGTGGATTTCCATGCCGAAGCCACCAGCGAGAAAAAAGCCTTCGGTTATTATGTGGACGGACGGGTTTCTGCCGTGTTCGGCACCCATACCCACACCCCCACCGCTGACGAACAGGTGTTACCAAACGGTACAGGTTTCATTACCGATATCGGGATGACAGGTGCCACCGACTCTGTATTAGGCTTAAAAAAAGAAATCTCCATCGGACGGATTGTGCATCATAAACGCTCCCGTTTCGATTGGGCAGACACCAACCCCGCAATGATGGGCGCCATTTTCACCGTGGACGAGAACACAGGAAAATGCCACAGCGTGGAAAGAATCAAAGTAACAGAATAACGAAAAAGAACCCTCTCCTGATTGGGAGAGGGTTTTCTTTGAATCCGAAAGATTTTTCCATAAAAAATACTTGACATTTCGGGAAAACTATGGTATTATATCAAATGTTCTTATGCACCTTTAGCTCAGTTGGTAGAGCAACTGACTCTTAATCAGTGGGTCCCGGGTTCGAGTCCCTGAAGGTGCACCATAAAAGCACTTTGCGAAAGCAAGGTGCTTTTTTTATGCAAAAAACACCGAAGGGACTCGAAGTCTGAGAGGGCACGAGCCGTTAAGAAAACGGTTTGGGGAACCGTTTTTTTGTAGGGGACGATGCCCACATCGTCCCGTTGTAGGAAATCGTGATGTTTAAGAAACGGGCGGTTGTGGGCATCCGCCCCTACAATTTTATGCACCTGCAAGGTGCCACCATTTTTATTATTTATTCTTTATTTCACCACACCTCATCAGTCACTTCGTGACAGCTTCCCCTCAAGGGGAAGCCTTTTCTTTTTGCAATCAACACAAAAACGGACTGTCCGAAGACAGTCCGTTTTTTAGTTTTCGCTATGCTGATTTGAAGAAATCAGCATGTTTGTCTTAATCCATCGTTTTTTAGCTCAGAATGACAGATTTTACAACTGATTAATTATTGCTTTTTAACATTTGCCTTCCAAGCAGGATAGAATGCCATAGAGGAGTATTCTCCACTCTCAATAAATAATCCTACGTCAATTTCGTGAACGTAAGCACTGGAACCACCTATTAAAGTAACAGTAACTGTATTGGTTCCTTCTTCCAGATAAATTAAGACATCATTATCATCAGCACCTGTCCAGTTGTCCTTTGTACGTTGAATATCAACATAGTATCCATCTTCAGTTGAAATTCGGAATGTCGGATTACCGCCTACATGATATCCAGTCATCAGCTGGAATGCATAAATACCAGTATAAGGTGCATTGACAGTGTATGAATGTGAAGCTGTACCACCAACGATTAATTGGGGATTTGCTGCATAGCCAGGTATTGAAGAATCGGAAATGAATGTTTTCTTTCCACTCGGCCAATACTGGCTTCCGTAACCAGCATCAACTAAATCACCATACGCGCCTTCCCATGTTGTAAAGGTTTCGGCATTGGGATATGTACTTGCCCAAGCTGCAAAGACTGCATCATATGCAGAAGTACCACCCGGTGTCGGAGTAGGTTCAGGAACTTCTCCGCCAACTTCTCCGCTATCCGGATCTGCAAAGCTGCTCTTATCATGATCATACATATTCCATTTCATCAGCGGGAAGAAGTACATATCATTAGGTTCACCGGCACCAGACATATATGTTGCCATACCTCCGCTGATGGTAATGGGTGAGCTACTCAGATTATCAACATACACAGTATCGGTGAGTTTGATGAAGAGAGGTCTGTCAGAACCAGTTGCATCTGTCCAACCATTTGAGGTGGTCTCAATATAGGTACAATAGCCACTGCTGGTATAAATCTTTAATTTTGCAGGTGTTGATGCACTTACTCCGGTCAGATTCAGACAAATACCGTGAATACCATCTTTGGTTCTCGCATTAGATGTACCATCTGAGTTGTACGCGAAGTCTAATTTCACATTCTTTTCGTTTTCTTTCAAAGATGCAGTGGATTTCAGTCTGTGTTTAGTGCTACCTCCTACGTAATGGGGGTCCTGTTCAGGGGTGTTTCCATCCCCACCAGCATTACCGGTCCATTTCGGAGAAACACCAATAATTGCTGTAGATGTTTCACAGAGGTTGTTATCGGTAATAGTCACTCTCATTTCACCGATACCCTTGATAGTTACAGTCCACTGAGTCCAGTCAGAACCGGTTCTGTCAATGCTGATAATGTCAGCTGTAGAAGTAAAGGCCTTAGTATCAGCAGTGTAATTCACCTTAACATCTACTACTTCAATCTTAGAACTATCAATAGCTCCTTCACCGGTTGCATTGAAAATATCGCTTAATTTCACAGTCAATGTACTGTTTTGATTTGCATCGGTTGTGGTATGGCTGAACAAAATGTATCTATCAACTGCTTTGAACTTGTATACCGGATCAGCTTCGCTGATAACGATAGTGGAAGATACATCCTTACCGTCTCTATCACCGTCGTTGATGGTAATGGTCTTGGTTCCGGTTCCGGAAATGGTTACAGTGTAATTTTTCCAGTCGGTTCCGGATTTAGTCAGAGTACCACCGGTTACGGTAATATTGCTTGCATCGATAGTGTAACCGTTTGCATCAAACAGATCGCTTAATTTAACAGTTACGGTATTTGCACCGTATGCCTGCTTAGCAGTTGCACCAGTAACAGGTTTGAATTTTTCCACTTTATCAGGTGCACTGATAGTAATGGAAGAAGACACATCCTCACCGTATTTATCACCGTCATTGATGGTAATAGTCTTGTTTCCGGTTCCGGAAATGGTTACAGTGTAATTTTTCCAGTCGGTTCCGGATTTAGTCAGAGTACCACCGGTTACGGTAATGTTGTTTGCATCGATAGTGTAACCGTTTGCATCAAACAGAGCACTTAATTTAACAGTTACAGTATTTGCACCGTATGCCTGCTTAGCAGTTGCACCGGTAACAGATTTGAATTTCGCTACCTTAGTAGGTGCAGTAACTTCTACGATAGATTCTGCAATGTTAGCATAATCGGAATCATCGGTAATGGTTACTTTGTAGCTACCTGCGTCAGTGCAAGGAACGGTTACTTTACCGGTAGATGCATTATAAGTACCGCCGGTTACGGTGATGGTTCCTTTGGTGTAGCCGTTATCTGTGAAGAGATCGCTGAAGTTAACTTCTACAGAGGTTGCACCGTATACAAGCTGAACAGTTGCAGTCTTGCCACCGGTCCATTTGTCAACTTTTGCAGCATCAGCTACAACTACAGTTGCAGTTTCGGGGATACAATTATCACCATCTTTGATGGTTACAGTGTATTCACCAGCAGCAGTATAAGTTAAGGTAGTCTGTTTCCAATCATCTGCTTTGGCAACAGTTGCACCGTTTGCAGTTACAGTAACGTTTGCAGAATCAATTACTGCACCTTCAATTGCAGTAAACAGATCACCTAAGGTTACGGTTGCGGTAGTTTTACCGTCTTTACCATATACTAAGCCTTTGTTTACAGTGGTTCCTTCAAACTTATCTACGATAAGGTCTTCGGGTTTCACCAGTCTGATTTCCCAGAAGGAATAACCGTTAGCAGTATCATTGTTTTCCACGATAAAGGTATGGTTACCTTCTGCTAAAGTGATTTCGCCGATAGTATGCCAGGAACCTGCAGTCAGGACAACCTCATTGTTGGAATTGGGGATTGCCAATTCTCTACCATCAGTATGAGTGAAGGTAATACCGCCATCATATACTTTACCAATTTCGTTGGTATCGAAAAGAATTGCCTGTAATACATAGGTATCATCTGCGGGAACACCAATCTTGAAGCTGAACCAACCATCGTTTGTAGCTGTGTCAACCTGAATCATGTTGGAGCCTTCACTAGGTAATACGCGCATTCCGCCGTATTCAGCGATATGTTTTACAAATGCTGCGCCATTATCAATGATGCTGGGTAATGTGTCTTCTACATCCACATAAATAACAGTGGGTTCGCAGTAGAAGTAGTCATTGATGGTGATCTTAGCTTTGCCTTCGCCGGAGAAGGTGATAGTAGATTCTTCCCATTTGCCATTGTTCATAGAAACAGTAGCTTTTACGGTAGAATCTTCACCAACAGGAGATACATAAGCCTGCAAGGTAGCCTTAGAAATGTTTTCTTCGGTTACGGTTGCGCTGAATAATTCGCCCAGAGTTACGGTGTCATTCAGGTTGATAGAAGCAACACCTTTGGATGCGAATTTTTCGATAGAGGTAACAGTACCGGTGTTTTTGATGGTAATTTCAATACCGGTATAATCTGCTAAGTCAGTTTCGTTGTAGATTGCACGTCTGCCCCAGCTATAGCCGGTGAACAGCTGACCGAAAGGCATATAATATCTCTGACGGTCTTCTTTTAAGTCGTTCAGTTCGCCGTCGCCGTTAATGTCTTTGGTTTCATAGATGTTGGGGTTGGATTCATCTGCAACATCATGGAAGTGACGGTATAAGGTACCATCAGCATTTTTCATGATGTGGAAACATTCGCCACCTTCAGAAGCTTTGTCTGCAGGAGCGATGATGAAGTTACCTGTTGTTTTCCAAGAACCGTC
The DNA here is from genome assembly GCA_045656345.1 of Clostridia bacterium. GTDB lineage: Bacteria > Bacillota > Clostridia > UMGS1840 > UMGS1840 > SIG452. The sequence goes on along the minus strand of JAZOQZ010000011.1, from coordinate 1,785 downwards.
TTCATTCTGAATGTCAGACAGTGCGGTAATTTTTGCCAGTCTGGAGAACTGATGGTCGTGAGTGTAGGATGCTAAAGAGTTCGCAACTAATTCACAGTACCAATATTCGTTCCAGTCACCGTAGGTTGCGCTACAGTTAACAGCGGTGATACGATCCTGGATGTCAGGTCTGGACTGACCGTTGAAATCAACGTGATAGTTCACGGTACCTAAGTACATACCTGCATAACGGTACTGATAGTACTGATAGTTTGCGCAAACGTCGTTATAAACGTCGATGATTGCTGCAACATGACAGTTTTCAAAGTGTACGGTATTTTCGTCCATACCTCTCAACATACCCATGATACCGCCACAACCAACGTCATAGCTGCCCCACAGAGCAGAAATTTTGTTGGTCTGGTCGATGGTGATGTTTTTGAAAGTTAAGTTACAAACTTCATCACTTCTGCCGTTGATACCTACGATACCACCGTTACCGGTGTTGTAAACGCGGGGATTACAGTTTTTCAGAGTGATGTTTTCAAAGATTGCACTGCCGCCTGCATAAGCTGCAATAACGCCGGTGGGAGTAAATTCACCGTCAGAGGAGAAGTTTTCTACGTTTAAGTTTCTAACTTTACCTTTTACATAACCGAAGATACCCATACCATCTTTATAATGGTTGGAACCTGCGGGATAACCGTCGTTGTAATCACCAAACATACTCCAGGTGTTATGGTAAATGTTTGCGATGGTGTTACCGTTACCGTCGAAAGTACCTTCGAAGGAGCTTACGTTACTGGTAACAGCAACGCCTGCTTCTTTGGTGTAAGATTTCAGGCTGTTGTAATAACCAACGGGATAGAAAATAATACCTTTATTAACATTATCTTCGCCGCCGAAGTTCAGGTCAGCCATCAGTTTTATGGTTTTGCCTGCGAAGTCATCCTGTTCGATGCCTTCAGCCATACCGCCAACGATTGCAGAAAAACCTGCCATCTGGTCAGCGTTTGCGATTTCAAAGTAAGTATCGGTAGTGTTATACCATTTGGTATCGTATTCACCGCCCCAAACTTTGGTAGTGTCAGCAACTAAAGCGATTTCGGAGAAGTTTGCCATCGCCAGAGAGATGGTACCGTCTGCCGGATCGTAAGTAAACTGATTATGTTTTACTAAGTCTGCTTTGGTTTCTACTTCTTCCATGGGAACAGCTACGCCGTCTTCTACATGGAATAAGCTTAAGTTACCTTTGTTGTAACCTTTTTCGGTTGCTTCATTGATGGTAACAATGATGGGAGTGGTGTTTTCTTCGGAAACACCTGCCACGTGAACGTCAAATGCAGACAGTTTTTCGTTTTCGCCTGCTTCCACGCCACTTTCAGAATTTTCCAAAGCGGTGGTAGTTAAGCTCAGTTTGTTACCGTTTAACAGAACGCCTGCAGGAACTTCTGCAGTTACGTTAGCATAGGTCAGAACAGTTGCTTCAGTAGTGGTTACCGCTTCGGTAACTACTTTAAAGTGTTCGTAGCTCAGTGCCCAGTTGTACTGAGAATAAGTAGTCAGGTGTGAGGTGTGATATACACGGAAGAAGTCCATCACAGCGTCACCGGTACCTTTGTTGGTAATGGTAACGTAGTTATCGCCTTCTCTTAAGTATACCTGTTCCACGTCTACCTGAGCATCGGATGTGGTTCCTTTGTGGGTTTCGTTGGTACCAACGATTGTCTGCTGAATTTCACCATAGAAGCCGGTATCGGTTTCAATATAGATGAGAGAGTTATTGTTGCTGGTTAAATCAATACC
>JAZOQZ010000010.1:0-10307 GCA_045656345.1 Clostridia bacterium | reverse complement strand
GCACAACAACTGACCCGATTGTAAAAGGAATGGAACTGATTCCTTATGGTCCGATTGCATTGATTGACACGGCTGGACTTGGCGATGTTTCTGTGCTCGGCGATAAACGAATAGAGAAAACCAATCAGATGCTTGACAGATGTGATTATATTATTTTGGCGGTTGATAGTCACGATGCATTGACGAAAGATGTTTTATCCTTCACAAAATTGCTTGGTAAAACTCCCTACACTATTGTGTTTACCAAAACAGATTTAATTGATGAAACTAAATTGGTATCTTTAAAAAACAAATATTCCAATGCTTTTTTTGTCAATGCTCTGGATGATAACTCTATTCAAATCCTGAAGGGATATTTAGCAAAAGAACTTCAAAAAATCGGTGACGAAGATGACAATCAATTAACAGGGTTAGTTTCATCGGGCGATCAAATTGTAATGGTTGTGCCTGTTGATTCTGCAGCACCTAAAGGGCGTCTCATTCTTCCGCAAGTTGCTTTTTTGAGAAACTGCCTTGATTTAGGTGCTGTTTGTACTGTCACAAAAGAAGAAACTTTGGCAGAAACCATGGCAAAAATCCCTCAAGTGAATTTGGTAGTAACTGATTCTCAGATTTTTAAATCCGTGGCAGAAATTGTTCCCAAAGAAATTCCGTTAACCTCTTTTTCGATGCTTTTAGCAAATCAGAAAGGGGAGTTGAAAACAATGCTTTCTGCTTGTGATAATATCCCGAATTTACAAAACGGTGATAAAATTTTAATGTTGGAAGCTTGTACCCACAATCATACCCATGAGGATATTGGACGGATTAAAATCCCAGCGTTATTACAAAAGAAAACAGGCATTTCGTTAGAGTTTGACTATTACGTTGGATACGATTTTCCTTCGAATTTATCTGATTACAAACTGGCAATTCATTGCGGTGGATGTATGATTACTAAAAAAACAATTTTATCCCGTTTGGAAAAATGTAAAAAAGCAGGACTGCCTATCACCAATTACGGTGTAGTTTTAGCATATTTAAGTGAAATTTCAGACCGTTGCAGCGAGGTGTTCTTCCGTGAATAAAAAGCTGATTGATAAATTGTATCAAGAACAAACACTATCCAAAGATGAGCTGCTTACTTTAATAAAAATAACTGATGAGGATGATTATTCTTATTTACGCAAAAAAGCGAATCAGAAAAAGGAAGAAACTTTTGGAAAATCCGTATATATCCGTGGGTTGATTGAATTTACCAACTACTGCAAAAATGATTGCTATTATTGTGGTATCCGTTGTTCTAATAGGCAGGTAAAACGCTATCGACTTTCCTTAGAGGATATTCTCGCTTGCTGTGAAGCAGGGGTTAACCTTAATATTCAAACTTATGTACTGCAAGGCGGAGAAGACCCCTTTTTTAACGATGATAAACTGGTAGAAATTATAAAAAAAATTAAAGAGAAATATCCCGAAAAGGCGGTTACATTATCCGTAGGAGAACGTTCCGCTGAAAGCTATCAGAAATTAAAAGATGCTGGCGCTGACAGATACCTTCTTCGTCATGAAACTGCAACCGATGAACACTACCAAAAACTTCATCCTGAGAATTTAACCCTTGCAAATCGTAAAGAATGTTTATATCATTTGCAAAATACAGGATTTCAAACAGGGGCAGGTTTTATGGTTGGCTCTCCATATCAAACAGATGAACATCTGGCTAATGATTTACTCTTTTTAAAAAAGTTAAATCCTGAAATGGTTGGAATCGGACCATTCATTCATCATAATGACACGCCTTTTTCAAGTTATCCGGATGGAACCGTTAAGAAAACTATTCTAATGGTATCCTTGACCAGACTACTCTTGCCCAAAGCACTGCTTCCTTCTACCACTGCATTGGCATCTTTGGATCCGGATGGTCGTAAAATCGCACTGCTTTCCGGAGCCAACGTGGTGATGCCCAATCTGACACCTCTTTCTGAACGCAAAAACTACTTATTATATCAGAATAAAATTGCTGTTGGTGAGGAAACAGCAGAATGTTTTCAAAAGTTAAAAGAAGAGATTGAATCAATCGGTTTGAGTATTGATTTGTCACGAGGGGATTATCCCGTAATTTAATAAGGCGAAAATAACGATGTTCATTCAAAAAAGAATGCATCGTTATTTTTTATGGTTATGTTTCGGAAATTAGTTTCATAAAATATCTATTGAAACCAACAACAGGAGAAATTTTATGATTCTTTGCATCACGAAGGGAAAACAACTGATTAGTTGTTTTTTTGTTTTCATTATACTGATAATCGGAATATGCACCTATGCTTCTGTGAAAGCAAATTCGGAAGTCAAAGAAATTTCAGTTCCGATTTTAATGTATCACAGTATTTTAAAAGATCCCAATCGGAGCGGAAAATATGTAGTCACTCCCACAACTTTGGAAAACGATATGATTTATCTTCAAAAAAACGGATATGAAACAGTTTTGGTCAAAGATTTGATTGCCTATGTTTATGAAGATGTTCCTTTGCCTGAAAAACCCATTATTCTGACCTTTGATGATGGTCACTATAACAATATGACTTATTTATTACCGCTTCTGGAAAAATATCAGATGAAAGCTGTCATTTCCGTTGTTGGCAGTTATACAGAAGAATTTGCCAAAGCAGGCAGTCATAATCCAAACTATTCCTATCTCACCTGGGACGATATCAAAAACCTGGAGAACAGCGAACGGATTGAAATTGCAAATCACACCTATCATTTTCATGAAAAAAACAACCGTAAGGGATGTAATATTGCAGATGGAGAACTGACAGTAGAGTATCAAAAGATTTTAAAAAATGATTTGGGAAAATTACAGATTGCGCTAAAAGAAAATGCTGATATCAAGCCTCCTGTTACTTTTACATATCCCTTTGGATATATTTGTCCGGAATCTCAAAAACCTGTTGAAGAGATAGGATTTCTTGCAAGTTTATCTTGCTATGAAAAAAACAATATCATTTCAAAAAATAAAGGCTGTTTATATTCATTAGGACGGTATAACCGACCGGAAGGGATTTCTACCCAAGAATTTATGAAAAAAATTCAACTGCCATAGAAAGGATGAAAAAAATGCCTGAAAAGGGAACACTCATCGTATTTGTATACACAGCCAGAATGGCAATTCCCATTAAAAATGCTCGTGTATCTTTACTGGACAGTGATACTCAAGATTTAATCGGTTTTCGTTCCACAAATGAGGAGGGGCTGACCACTGCTTTTGAATTGGATACGCCCAACACCGATTCCTCACTGACTCCAATGGAGGCGGGGGACAGCAAACCGTTTTCCGTGGTGGACATTTTAATTACCCATCCTATGTACCAAAAAATTTTAGTGAAAAATGTGCAGATTTTTCCTAATCGGGAATCTATTCAGAATGTTAATATGATTCCGCTGGATGAGTTCCAAAATCCGAAGACTACGGAAATAATTTACCCTATACCGCCTCAAAATTTATAAAGGAGGACACTTGTATGGCGATTACTGTTACGCCTTTTATTCCGCAGTATATTACCGTTCATTTAGGACCGCCTGATTCCAACGCAGAAAATGTGACTGTCACTTTTCCCGATTATATTAAGAATGTGGCATCCTCAGAAATTTACCCCACCTGGGATGAATCAGCAATCCGCGCCAACATTTATGCTCAGATTTCTTTTGCATTAAATCGTGTGTACACAGAATATTACCGAAGCCGCGGCTATAATTTTGATATTACCAATTCCACTGCAATTGATCAGAAATTTATAAAAGGCAGAAATATTTTTGACAATATTGACCGAATTGTCAATGAAGTATTCAATGATTACATCCGTGAAATCGGTGTGGCAGAACCGTTAGCAGCAAAGTATTGCAATGGTACAACCGTCACTTGCGAAGGGCTTTCCCAGTGGGGAAGTGAAAATCTGGCACAACAAGGCTATTCCACTTTGGATATTTTATACTATTACTATGGTTACAATATTGAATTAGTCAACGATGCTCCAATTCGGGAATTCAGGGAATCCTATCCAGGAACACCAATCAGAAGAGGGGACAGTGGTCCCTATGTAAAGATTATACAAAGAGAATTAAATCAGATTTCCCAAAACTATCCATTGATTCCAAAAATCAATCCCGTAGACGGAATTTTTGGCGAAAATACAGAAGAAGCAGTAAGAACATTCCAACGGATTTTTAATTTAACGCCCGATGGTGTTGTGGGAAAAGCAACCTGGTACCGTCTGGTTTATTTGTATACAGGTATTTTAAGGCTGAACGAACTGGACTCGGAAGGGCAGAGATTATTTGGCTTGAATCTGGAATATCCTGACGCTATTTCTGAAGGAAACACCGGAGAAAAAGTGACTATATTACAATATTTTTTATCTATTTTTGCCGGTTTTGATCCCAATATTCCTTTTGTGGAAATTGATGGAACATTTGGTCCGGAAACAAGAAATGCCGTGATAGCTTTTCAGAAAGAATACGGTTTAGAACAAGACGGAATTGTGGGAGAAAAAACCTGGGATAAAATGTATGCTGTTTTTAAAGGGATTGTGGATACTGTTTTCTTAGATGAAGAAATCTTCGGTATAAAAACAGAGCCGTATAGTGGTACTGTATTAGAATTTGGTTCAACAGGTCCCACTGTTACTACATTACAACAGTATTTAAATATCATTTCATTATCCTATCCTGAGATTAACTCTGTAACACCGACAGGAAACTTCGGTCCTCAAACAAGGCAAGCAGTTATTAGTTATCAACGAGAATTTGGACTTCCGGCTACCGGCAGAGTTGATGAAGAAACCTGGAATTCTATTGCAAGCACCTATCGCACTGAGGTTTCTGCATTAACATCTCGTCCCACGCAATATCCGGGAAAAGAACTGCGATTAAATGACCGTGATCCTAATTAGAAAGGAGCTTTTTATTTGAATACATCCGTTAATGATTTTTCGCCGTTTTTAGGTCAACCCATCCGAAGCGCTCAAACTTTTTTACGGGAAATTGCAAACCAATACGAAGAAATGCCAACTGTTATTCCTGATGGAATTTTTGGAGAACAAACGGAAGCATCGGTAAAATGGTTTCAAGATTTCAGGGGCCTTCCGGTAACCGGTGTAATTGATAAAAGAACCTGGGACACCTTGTTGGAAGACTATCTGTTTTTATTAAGCGAAAGGGAACCGCCTGTTTGTGTCAACATCTTGCCGAAAAATTTTGAAGTGATTCATCCCGGAGAAGAAAACCGATATCTGCATCCCATTCAGGCAATCATGAAAAATTTATCCTTGGAATTTGATAGCGTTTCCGATTTGGATATTACAGGAGTTCACGATGAGGCGTCTATAAACTCCGTAAAATCATTACAAAAGATTTTGGGAAAAGAAGAAAACGGCAATATTGATAAAGCCTTCTGGAATGACTTGGTAGCTATTTATGAAGCGAATTTATTAATGTCTGATGCGCTACCTATAATAACGGAAGCCATTGCCTAAAATTTCCTGAGAATCTGTTACAATCATAAAAGCGCCGGGTTCCATAGACTGAATCATTACTTTGAATCGATCTGCTTGCTTTGCTTTTGTTACACACATTAAAATTTTTTTATCCTCTCCCGAATAAGCACCCACAGCGGAAATCACAGTAACACCACGGTTGACATATGATAGCAGTTCTTCTTCGATTTTTGAAGAACCGTTTACCACAGCTAAAATCAACTTAGCACGATTTAACCTGCTGATGATTGTGTCAATCACTGTGGTGGATATCACCAAAGATAAAATACCATAAAACGCCAAATTTAAGTTACCAATCGTAATTACCGATAATCCGATAATGAGTAAATCTAAAATCGTCATCAGTATCCCTATCGAAAGATGGGGATACTTTTTTTGCGACATTCTGGATAAAATGTCAACACCACCGGTTGTTCCTCCTTGTGAAAACGCCAACCCGATTCCGATCCCGAGCAGAACACCTCCAAAAAGAGATGCAATCAAAATATCATCTGTCATGGGAGGAAATTGTTCGGTTAAACTTAAAAAAATCGGAATCAGAATAATGGCTACCAATGAATCGTAAACAAAGGTTTTCCCCAACGTTCTGAATGCCAAAAATAAAATAATCAGATCTGAAATACCAACAGTGATGGCTGTTGAAATTCCAAACAGATAATATAAGATGGTCGCAACCCCACTAAGACCGCCTGAAACAAGTTTAAAGGGCAGCATAAATAAATTGATTGAGATTGCAAACAGAAATGAACCCAATGCAATAATAGTATATTTCTTTAAAATTTCCAAATTATCACCATTCATATTGTTTCTTAAAAATAAAAAAATATGCACTTTCCGTGGAAACTGGAAAGTGCATATTTGAAATTATTTCATTAAACTACAAATTTCATTGGTAAACGCTACAGGGTCCTCGATAGGCAATCCTTCAATGAGCAACGCCTGCTGATACAGAAGGTTAGTATATTTCTTTAATTTTTCTTCATCTTCAGTATAAGCGGATTTTAAAACTTCAAAGATAGGATGGTTGGGATTTACTTCCAGAATTTTATTTGCTTTCAATCCTTCGCCGTTTGGCATCTGACGGAGTACTTTTTCCATCTCGATAGAAAATCCGCCATCAGAAGATAAACAAACAGGATGTGATTTTAGACGGTTGGAAACTTTTACTTCTTTGATGGAATCTCCCAGAAGTTCTTTCATTTTTTGGAATAAATCTTTGTGTTCTTCGTTGGTTTTATCAGAAGATTCAGCAATATCTTCATCCAATCCTAAATCTCCGGAAGAAACTGATTTAAATTCTTTTTCCTGATAATTCATTAACATCTGAAGAGCGAATTCATCTACCTCATCAGTACAATACAGAATGTCATAACCCTTGTCTTTTACCAATTCTGTTTGGGGTAATTTGGAAACTCTGTCAATAGATTCTCCGCAAACATAATAGATGTATTTCTGTTGGGGAGCCATTTTGGATACATATTCTTCTAAAGTTACAAGTTTTTCCTCTTTGGAAGAATAAAACAGCAGTAAATCTTTTAAAATATCCTTATGGGCTCCAAAATCACTATATACACCGAATTTTAATGTCTTTCCAAACTGGGCAAAAAACTCTTCATAGGTTTCTCTGTCATTTTTCAATAAGGAAAGAAGTTCAGATTTAATTTTATCGCGGATTTTTTTGGCAATAAACTGAAGCTGTCTGTCTTGCTGGAGCAGTTCTCTGGAAATGTTCAAAGAAAGGTCGGGGGAGTCCACTAAGCCTTGAACAAAACTAAAATAGTCGGGTAACAGGTCAGCGCATTTGCTCATAATTAAAACGCCATTGGAATAAAGTTCCAGACCTTTTTCAAACTCTTTGGTATAAAAATCGTAAGGTACACGTTTCGGGATATATAAAATAGTGTTATAACTTGCTACACCGTCTACGGAGGCATGGATATATTTTAACGGTTTTTCAAAACCGTAATGCTTGTCTAAATAAAAACGTTCATAATCCTCAGCAGTTAACTCATTTTTATTTTTTCGCCAGATCGGAACCATGCTGTTTACGGTTTCTTCTTCGGTGTATTCTTCGTATTCGTTTTCGCTTCCGTCTTTTAATTTTCTTTTTTTGATATCCATTTTAATAGGGTATTTGATAAAATCGGAATATTTTTTCACCAGATGTTGTAAACTGTATGCATCCAGATATTGATTATAGTCAACATCTTCCGAATTTTCTTTCACAGTTAAAATAATTTCTGTTCCCTGAGTTTTTTTATCACAAACATCAATGGTATATCCGTCAGCACCGGAGGATTCCCACTGGTAAGCTTCGTCGGAACCAAATGTCTTACTTCTAACAACCACACGATCTGCCACCATAAATGCAGAATAAAATCCCACACCGAACTGACCGATGATATCTACACCATCTTTCGCTTCGTTTTCTGTTTTAAATGCTAACGAACCGGATTTTGCAATGGTACCAAGATTGTTTTCTAATTCTTCTTTCGTCATACCGATACCGGTATCGGTAATGGTAAGGGTTCTTGTTTCTTTATTCGCATCAATACGAATGTAATAATCTTCTTTATGAAAGAGAAGGGTATCATCCGAAAGCGTTTTATAATACATTTTGTCAATTGCGTCGCTGGCATTGGAAATAAGTTCACGTAAAAAGATATCCTGATTGGTATAAATTGAGTGAATCATTAAATCAAGCAAGCGCTTCGATTCGGCTTTAAACTGTTTTTTTGACATTATAATCCTTCTTTCTGAAAATATATCACCGATTTTAGCACTCTGTTGTTGCGAGTGCTAAACCATTATAACAAAGGCTGTGTTTTTTGTCAAGTCAACCATTTAAAAATTCATAAAAAATTCATAAAAAGTTAGGGAAAACAATTGATTTTTTATTGATGTTATGCTATAATGAATAAAATGTATGATGGGTTTTTGTTTTCTCTAATCAATTTGATTTTAGGAGACAGTTTATATGAAACAAGAAGATTTCGAAACTAAACAAACCCCTCCACTAAAGAAACAGAAAAAAAGAAGAGTCATCCTTTTTGTTTTCTGTCTTATCACATTGTTTTTAGTTTCATTTTCAACCACTTCGTTAATTTTAATGAAATCCTATCGCTTAACTTTCGTGAAAGAAAATTATGCAGAATTACAACAACAAGTAAAACTGTTAAAAAATGAGCTTTCGCGCAAAGACAATGAAATTGAAGAACTAAAGCTGCAACTTGCAAATATCGAAGGAGAATCGTCTTTTGTCAACCAGATGCAAAAATCCAAAGCAGGCGACATAGATTAAATGATTACTACCTCTTGCGGAGAATGGAAGATGAAACGTATTTTTTTAATATTATTCTGTCTTTTTATTCTGACAGGATGCCAACCTAAAGAAACTCTTATTCAAGGTTTTTCGATGGATGCATCTTATCAGATTAAAGCGGAAAACCTTTCTGATGAACAGCAAATAAAACTGAAAAACTATCTTCATAAGATTGACACCATAATGGATGCTTACCGTGAGGATTCTTTGATTTTTAAGTTAAATAAAACGAAAACACTTACGGTATCAGACGCTGATGGTCAGTTGCTTTTTGATTTGATTCAAAAAACCTTACCTTATTGTGATTCCACTTTTGATATTTCGATTCGTCCTGTTTCAAAATTATGGGATTTTAAAACTGATACTCCGTTTTTGCCCGATGAAACTGAGCTTTTAAAACACCTGCAGTCAGTTGGTTATCAAAATATAATCATATCCAATAACACCATTCAATTAAAAAATGATGCAGAAATTGAACTCGGTGCTGTGGCAAAAGGATATGTATGTGATCAGGTGGCAGAAATGCTTTCAGAACAAATTGCACTGATTGACATTGGCGGAACAGTGCAATCAATTGGCAAAGATAGCACTGTAGGGGTAAAATCACCTGATTATGACGGCTTATTATGTTCCTTCACTTTGCCTGATGGGAAATCCGTTTCCACCTCAGGTTCCTACGAAAGAAACTTTATTTTAGACAATAAATTTTATCATCATATTTTGAATCCAAAAACAGGTTATCCCGTAGAAACTGACCTGATTAGTGTTACTGTGATTTGTGATTCTGCATTGAAGGCGGATATTTTATCCACAACCTTATTTGCGGAAAATTCATTCAGAATTCCAGACTCAGCAGAAGTGATTTATGTTACAAAAGATAACTTGATCTATGTGTCAGATGGAATTCAGAATTTTAAGCTCTTAAATACTACTTACCAAAAAGCTGAGCTTACAGAGGAGTGATTTTTTGACATACGATATCGCTATTATCGGAGCAGGACCGGCTGGAATGACCGCAGCACTTTATGGCATGAGAGCCGGTATGAATGTTTTACTTTTAGAAAAAGCTTTTCCCGGCGGACAAATGGTTTCCTCTAATTTTGTGGAAAATTATCCGGGCTTTACAGGAATTTCAGGCGCTGAACTGGCTATGAATATGAAAAAGCAGTTAACCGATATCACATATAAAACTGCGGAAGCAATTTCTTTGGACATCCTTGGTGATACAAAAACAATTCGTACCAATAAAGAGGAATTTACTGCCAAAAATATCATTATTGCCACCGGTGCAAATCCAAAAAAATTAGGATTTATTAACGAAGAACATCTGACCGGCAGAGGAGTTTCCTACTGCGCTACCTGTGACGGTGCTTTTTATCGTGGCAAAACTGCAACAGTCATCGGAGGTGGCAATACCGCATTAGACGATGCTTTATATCTTGCTAATTTCTGTG
>JAZOQZ010000009.1:0-4903 GCA_045656345.1 Clostridia bacterium | reverse complement strand
ATGTGAACCAGACCTTCTTTACCGGGCAGATATTCCACGAATGCACCGAATGCCATCAGCTTGGTAACTTTTCCCTGATATACTGCGCCAACTTCAGGTTCGGAAACAATACCTTCCACGATTGCCAGAGCTTTTTTCGCTGCATCTGCATCCACTGCGCAGATGAATACGGAACCGTCATCTTCGATATCGATTTTTGCACCGGTATCAGCCACGATTTTCTGAATCACTTTACCGCCTGCACCAATAACCTCACGGATTTTATCCACGGGAACTTTGGTGGAGAACATTTTGGGAGCATATTTTGCAACTTCTGCTCTGGGAGCGGGAATTGCTTTTAACATAATATCATCTAAAATGTGGATTCTTGCTTTTCTGGTCATTTCGAATGCTTCTTCGATAATGTCATAAGTTAAGCCGTCCACCTTGATGTCTACCTGAATTGCGGTGATACCTTTGTGAGTACCGCCCACTTTAAAGTCCATATCGCCGAAGAAGTCTTCGATACCCTGGATATCTAAGAATACTTTTCTGCCGCCTTCGTAGGTTACCAGACCGGTGGAAATACCTGCAACGGGTGCTTTAATCGGCACACCTGCATCCATCAGTGCTAAGGTAGATCCACAGATACTACCCTGAGAGGTGGAACCATTGGAGCTTAATACTTCGGAAACCAAACGGAAAGAGTAGGGGAATTCTTCCACGGAGGGAATTACGGGAGCTAATGCTCTTTCAGCCAATGCACCGTGACCGATTTCACGACGACCGGGACCTCTGGAGGGACGAGCGTCACCAACAGAGTAGGAGGGGAAATTGTACTGATGCATATAACGTTTGGTGTCTTCTTCGTCAATACCGTCTAAGAACTGAGCTTCGTTTACTGCACCTAAGGTTGCGATGGTCATAACCTGAGTCTGACCTCTGGTGAATAAACCGGAACCGTGAACTCTGGGAAGCAGGCCAACTTCAGCTGCTAAGGGACGAATTTCGTCCATTCTTCTTCCGTCAACACGTTTGCCTTCCACTAACCAGCCACGAACGATCATTTTCTGCAGTTTGTATAAGCATTCGCCTAAGATTGCAGGATCAATTTCATCCTGGAAATGTTCGGTTACTTCTTTGCATACTGCGTCAACGCCACCTTCTCTCACTTCTTTCTGGTCAGAGATGATAGCTGCTTTGATTTTGTCTTCTGCGTATGCTCTAACGGTTTCATAAATATCTTTATCTAATTCAAAAGACTGATAGCCGAATTTTTCTTTACCGATTTCTTTTGCGATATCGTTAATGAATTCGCACATTCTTTTGATTTCCACGTGACCTAATTTGATTGCATCCAGCATGGTTTTTTCATCAACCTGATTTGCACCTGCTTCAATCATAACGATTTTTTCTAAAGAACCTGCCACGGTTAAGTCTAAATCGGAAGCAGCTCTCTGTGCGGAATTGGGGCAAACAATCAGTTCACCGTCAACTAAACCAACGCCAACAGAAGCGATGGGGCCGTTGAAGGGAATATCAGAAATTGCCAGAGAAATTGCAGTACCTAAGAATGCTGCGATTTCAGGCTGGTTGTCCTGTTCAACAGATAACACGGTTGCCACAACCACAACGTCGTTTCTTAAATCTTTGGGGAATAAGGGACGGATGGGTCTGTCAATCGCACGGGAAGCTAAGATTGCTTTTTCAGTGGGTTTACCTTCTCTTTTTAAGAAGCCGCCGGGAATTTTACCAACAGAGTACAGTTTTTCTTCGTAATCAACGGATAAGGGGAAGAAATCAATGCCTTCTCTGGGCTGTTTGGAAGCGGTGATGTTAACCATAACAACGGTTTCACCCCAACGAACTAAGCAAGAGCCGTTTGCTAACTGAGCCATTTTACCGGTTTCAACCACTAAAGGTCTGCCGGCGAAAGTAGTTTCAAAAGTTCTAAACATAATGAAAAATCTCCTTTTCTTTCTTTGTTTTTTTAGAAAGGGTAGCTTTGGCTTTAGCACTTGAAAAGAATTTGTTTTCATCTTTAAAATCATACAGAACTAAAACAAAACCTTTTCAATTGCTATAACCTTAGCTTGTCCTTTCTTTTTATATGATTGAATTTTATTTTTTTGGGAATGAAAAAACGGCAAGCTGATTGATTTTATCAGCCTGCCGCATGTTTTTTAGAATGACTTTAAAAGTAATTCCGGCAAGCAAGAACTTTACCGAGAAAATTACTTTCTTAAACCTAATTTTTCGATGATTGCTCTGTAACGGTTGATGTCTTTTTTCATTAAATAAGCCAGTAAGCCTTTTCTTTTACCAACCATTTTTAACAGACCTCTTCTGGAATGATGGTCTTTGTGGTTTAATTTTAAGTGTTCGTTTAAGTGATTGATTCTTTCAGTCAGAAGAGCAATCTGAACTTCCGGAGAACCGGTGTCGGTTTCGTGGTTTTTGTAGGTAGTGATTAAATTCTGTTTCACTTCTTTTAACATGGTGAAATCTCCTTTTCTTTGCCAATTTTATGGCATTTTTTATTTACTTGTTCCCGAGCAATGGGCTGAAGATGTGCCGGATTTTCACGGCGTTTTCCCGAAAACTCAGATAACAGCTCTGCTATTATAACATATAAAATGATATTTGTAAAGAGTTTTTTTGAAAAAAATTAAGTTTTTTTAGAAAAAGAAAGATACCGCCGAAGCAGTATCTTTCTCTTTATGGTTATCTATTAGATAATGATAACAGAGTCATCCATACGAAGTTTTCTCCAGGAGGGATAAGTGTCGATTTCATCTAATCTTGTCTTATCTTCTAAACCGGATTCATCAATGATTCTCTGAGCTTCCTGGCTCCAGCTGGATACACCTGTTTTATTGCTTTCCATCGTTACACCGTTGGTATCCCAGGGATAGGGGAAGGAGGGTTTTTTACCATCAGAATGGTTATAACCGAAGTAACAGTCATCGATATTAACACTCTTTCTTGCAAATAACCAGTAGTCACCGCTGTTGTTCGCTTTGTAGAATACGTTGTCAGCAGCATAGGTGTTGGTGGTTACAGCGTCAAAGTACAGACCTGCACGACGATAGGTACCCGGATCGATGAAATAGTTATCGTTAATCTGCAGGTTATCCATACGGCCAACGGTGTAAATCTGAGCACCGTCGTCTAATACCTTACAGGTGTTTTCGATACGGTTGTATGCGATCACGTTGTTTTTAACGTCAGCGGGATTTGCTGCACCCCAACCCCAACCTGCAACGATACCGGAATAGGGCATATCTTTGATATCGTTGTGGTGAATGTTTACATTACCTGCATAGTACAGAGAAATTGCAGTACATCCTAAGAATTCCTGCGCACAACGACGGAAGATGTTGTTACCAACTTCCACATTGTGAACACGGTCGGAGGAACCTGCTGCGTCGTTGTTATCCAAGCAGCTTCCCACAACCACACCGGTACCGGAAATATCGTGGAAATAGGAATTGATTACTTTGATATTTTCAGAAGAACCTTCAATGTTTACCGCGTTGGAACCTAAGTTTGTAAATTCACAGTTGTCGAAGGTAATGCCATCGGTATAATCTAAGGTAATCTGACCGGGGAACAAGTAGCTTCCGTACCAGGTTTCGCCGCCTAACCACTGGTTATCGGTCTGGTTAAATACTGCACCGTCTACGGTTACCTGGTCGTGTGCACCGTAACGGAAGGAGATGCCTTCAAAAGTAATGTTGGTTACTTTGTTGGTGTCATTGAGACCTTTGATATTCAGTAATCCGTCGGTAACTGCACAGTAGGTTTTCGCAGTTTTCATATTCTCGTTGGAATAGGGATAGTAGTACATTTTTCTTGCGGATTTATCAAAATAGAATTCACCGGGCTGATCCAGCAGAGGCATTGCATTTTCCACATAGAAGTTTCTGTCTAAGCTGGGACAGATAGTTTCGGTTACGGTGTCCAATAAGATATGGAAACGAGGCTGCTTGATGTATACATAAGCATAGGTGGAATCGTAAGTGATTTTTTCAATGGGGAGACGCTGAGCTGCCCAACAGCTGTTGGTAACTAATGCCATATTACTGATTCCTTCTAAGCCTGTGGGGAAGCCGGTGGATAATTTGAATTTGATACCGTCTTCCTGATGTGCATCGTTTAAGGGAGTTTCAGGAGTGATGTATGAGGAACCTTTATAGTAAGCATCACTGTTTGCCATAGTTGCCTGATAACCGTTGATATACAACGCTCTGGTATCACGTGTAGTGGTGGTTGCTACCCAGTAATTCTGACCGGAAACCTGAGACCATTTACCGGTTAGGTCTTCACCGCCGGAGAATACGGGCATATTGTCCGGATCTTCTGCACGGATGATAACTTTGTAACCATTTTTACCGCCCATCGTCTGGTCGATATTGATGGAAACGGAGCTTTTGTAAACACCGGGAGCCACGTGAATAATAATATCACCGGTCATGTTGGAGTTAATCGCTTTTACTTTAGTTAAAGCTACTGCAACGGTGTTTAACGGTTTGTCCGGAGTGGTACCTGCGTTGGTAGATTTCCCGGAGGTGGATACATAGTAATGTGCATACACGCCGTCGGTAGTTGAGGGGTTTAATTCGTCAAGGTTATTCAGTACCATAACTTTAACGGTGCTGTCGGTAGTGTAACCTGACACATTTGCAGTATAGTTACTTCCGCTCTTTGTTGCAGTGTCAACATTCACTAATTTGTTACCGTTATACACACCAACTACTACGGTTGCATTAGCAGGTAAGTTGGTACCTAAAATAGTTGCGGTAGAGCCGGAAACAGAAACAGTGGGAGTTTTTACTTCTTTTGCTAAAACTGCATCGTAAGCTGCAATCATATCTTCAAAAGTTTCGTAGTTTTTACCCACCATGCTCCAGAAAGCTGTTTC
>JAZOQZ010000008.1:0-3404 GCA_045656345.1 Clostridia bacterium | reverse complement strand
TTTTTCGTTCAAAGCGGGTTTTAAGTCAATGTGAAGGGTGCAGCTTTCTTCCGGAAGATGGGAACTTGCGGAAATAATCAAAGGACCGGTTACGCCGAAATGGGTAAACATCATTTCGCCGAAATCTTCAAAAATCACTTTCCCTCTCTGGTTCTTCATTTTTAAGGAAACGTTCCGAAGAGAAAGTCCGGAGAGTTCTTTGCCGTAGGTTTCTACTGTTTCTAAAGGAATCAGGTTTCCGTACAAGGGAGTGATGCGATGCCCCAGTTTTTCGGCAAAACGGTAACCGTCTCCGGTGGAACCTGTTACGGGATAGGATTTTCCTCCCGTTGCCAGAATCACTTTATCAAAGCCGGGAATGGTTCCGTCTTTGGTGATAATATCAAATAATTCGTTCTGTTTTTTAATGGCAGTAACGATGGTGGATAACTTTACTTTTGCGCCTGACTGTTTTAAAAACAGACGTAAACCGTCACACACGGTGCCTGCTTTGTCGGTGGTGGGAAACACACGGTTTCCTCGTTCAGTTTTTACGCTGACACCAACCGATTCCAGCAATGCAATAACATCTTCGTTGGTGAAAGAATAAAGGGCGCTATATAAAAAATCGGGATTTTTAGGGATATTGGCAAAAAAATCCGAAATATCACAGCGGTTGGTAATGTTGCATCTGCCTTTCCCGGTGATAAACAGTTTTTTCAGGTGTTTTTCATTTTTTTCCAGAAGCACGGTGTCGTTTCCGTTTTTGGCACTGAAGGCTGCTGCCAACACGCCTGCGGGGCCGCCACCAATGACTGCTACTTTCTGATTCATAAAAACCCGATTCCTTTGTAATGAAATTGATAGGCGAGAAGTATTGCAATCGGAAAGTTCTGCTTTGTATGCATCTTGAATCTTTTCCGATACTCTCATTTGCATAGCGAGAGCATTATATCACATTTTTCAGCTAATTGCAAGAAAAATCAGAAATTTTTTTGATTTTTTGCACAAATAAAAAACCTGTCTTAAAAAAGACAGGTCGGTTATGCTGGCAGAGTGCGCAGATATTTTGTTTTAAAGTAGGCATTTTTCACCTGTTCTGACTGTTCGGGAGGAAACAAAATGCTCTGTCCGTTTTGTAACCAAACAGCATCGGCGCTTAAGCGGGAAACGTATGTTGCATTCACAAACACGTCGGTTCCAACTGCAAAGAAAATCCGTTCAGACAGCTGTTTTGTGATTTTCTGGAAGGACTGCGTGCTGATGATTTTGGTTCCCTGACGGAAATATATGCTGATACTCTTATCCTTTTGGAGATATAAAATATCTTTCTGATGATAAAAATACCGTTGATTTTTCTGCTGCAGTTGCAATGTGGGGGTGCGTTCTTTGATTTCGTCAAGCAGTTTCGGAAACTGTTTGGCAAAATCGGGAAGATAGCGGATTTGTTTTTTGGAAACCCCATCTTTTGCAACGACAATCACAGGTGGTGTGTCGCTGGAGAGTAATCGTTCTGTCACCAAAGGCAATTCCTCTTCCAGAATGAAGATATCGGCATTCTTTTCTTCCGGATTTTCTTCAGGAAAACAAATCTCGATGTCCATCTGACTGCGAAAGTCGGACATGAGCGCAGAAAACCGCTTGGCTGTATTCGGGTGAGGGAATAAACAGATTTTCAAAAAAACGCACCTCGTTTCTTACATCAAGGGAGCTAATGCCTGTACCACTCTTTGAAATAAACGGTGATACCAACGGATTTTCTTCAGGTCTTCTGTCAGAATTTTCTGAGAAACCGCTAAGGTGGACAAAACATCTTCCCGAATGGTTTGCACAGTTTTTGTGCCGTATAGAATCACACCACACTCGAAATGCAGATACAAACTGCGATAGTCTAAATTCACGGTTCCCACTGTGGCGATTTTTCCGTCTGCCACAAACATTTTTGCATGCACAAATCCGGGCGTATATTCGTAAATCTTCACTCCTGCTTTTATCAGCTGAGGATAGGTGGAAACCGTCATCAGATGCACATACCATTTGTCTGCAATGTGAGGGGTTAAAACGGTAACCGAAACACCGCTTTTTGCCGCAAGGCACAGGGCAGTGGTCATTTCGTTGTCGATAATGAGATAAGGGGTCACAATGAGAAGCTCCTTCTGAGCTTTGCTGATTAAATTCAGATAAATGTGCTCTCCGATAGGGTCTTCGCTGAACGGGTCTGCTCCGTAGGGTTGCAGATATCCCTCGTACTGTTCCGGTGTTTCGTGCTTTTTGTAATACTTTAAAACATCTTCGTCTCCGGGTTCAATCAGATTCCACATTTCAAAA
Source organism: Clostridia bacterium (assembly GCA_045656345.1). Classification (GTDB taxonomy): domain Bacteria; phylum Bacillota; class Clostridia; order UMGS1840; family UMGS1840; genus SIG452. The sequence goes on along the minus strand of JAZOQZ010000008.1, from coordinate 1,097 downwards.
AACAGACTGACCAATGTGGAAACAGCTTGTCCGCGAATCATCACGGCAGTATCTTTCCAATGACCGTGAATTTCCCGGCGGTTAATATATTCATCTGCAATGTTGATACCGCCCGTAAACGCCACTCTTCCGTCAATAATCAGGATTTTTCTGTGGTCACGGTTATTCATCGTCACAGTTAAGCTGGGGCGTAGCGGATTGAAAATCCGGCAGTGAATACCTGCTTCCCGCAACGTTTTTTCGTAGTGCTTCGGTAACAGTCCCCAGGAACCGCAATCATCGTATATGATGCGTACTTCCACCCCTTCTTGCACTTTTTCCTTTAAAATGTTCAGGATTTCATCCCACATATAACCGTCTGCAATAATGAAATATTCCAAAAAGATATATTCCTTTGCCAGAAGAAGCTCTTCTTTTAGTTTTTTGAACTTGTCCTCTCCTAAAGGAAAGTACTCGCATCCCTCATCGGCATACAGGGGATAATTGGCACGATTTACATAGTGCATCAGGGAAAAAAAGGCAGAATCCGAAGATTTTGCCTTTTCCCACACGGATTGGTCTTGCGACAGATACTCCTGCTTGAATTTTTGTTGGATTTCCCGGTTCTTTTTTAAACGGGAACTTACCTTGGAGGTGCCAAACAGCAGGTAAAACATTCCGCCGAATACGGGCAGAATGAGGATAGGCATTATCCATGCCAGTTTATAGGCAGGGTTTTTCTCTGAGTTGATTACAGCAATCAGCATACTGATGCTTAGCAGAAGCAGAATCCCGTATATATAAGGGAAAAAGTTTGCCATTCTCCACAGAGAAACCACCAAAAAACCAAGCTGCAATAAAATCAGAACCACAATGGCAGTGGTTTTTCGGAAAATATAGCCTGAAAGTTTTTTCACATTACATCACCTTGAAAAATTGCCATAAAGTGTCCCAGAAAGATTGTTTGGGTACTTGTTCTTTGATAACGAGTTCGGTTTCTGCCACGGTTTCACCGTCCACTTCGAAAATCAGCTTTCCTGCAACACTTCCTTCGGATAAGGGAGCTTTTAAAGAATAAAGTTCTACCCGTCTTACAGGGGTTGTTCCATTCTCTTTTT
>JAZOQZ010000007.1:0-2787 GCA_045656345.1 Clostridia bacterium | reverse complement strand
TGAGAAGGTACTAAAAAATCTTCTTCGATTTTCACATCAGAAAAGTATAAGCGATAAAGCTCCAGCTGTTTTCTGCATGTTTCACAGGTTTTTAAATGGTCTTCCAGCGCCTGTTTTTCTGCAGGATTTACAGTTTTGTTTACATAGCTGTCGAAGAGAGCTATGGTTTGTTTACAGTTCATAATGGTACCTCCTTTCCTTGATTTTGATGATATGTAATGCCTGTTTCGATGGTTTAGACGAAGCATTACGAGAAAAGTTCCGTATTTTTTTGTAATTTTTCAAGGAGTGCTTTTCTGGCACGATTAATCCCTGATTTTACGGTTCCTGTGTTCATATTCAAAATCTCTGCAATCTCTTCATACGACAAACCCTCAATATCTCTTAGCACGATAAGTTCTTTTTGTTTGAGCTTCAAAGTGTTGATGGCTTGATAGAGTGCTTCTTTTCGTTCTTTTTCCAACACTGTTTTTTCCACATTTTCCTTTTCGTCGGGAATTTCCAGTGCAAATTCTTCTTCGTCAGGTCCCGTTGCATAAAGGGAAGTGGCAGTTTCTTTTTTTCGTTTGCGGAGCATATCGGTGCAAACGTTTACGCCGATGCGGTAAAGCCAGGTGGAGATACTGGATTTTTCCTCGAATTTAGATAAGTTCATATAGGCTTTCAGGAAAACGGTCTGAACAGTGTCTTCCGCATCTTTTTCGTTTTGCAACATTTTTAAGCACAGGTAATAAAGCTTCTTCGAATAGCGTTCCACCATTTCGTTAAAAGCTTCTTCGTTGCCGTTTTTCAATTGTTTGATTAACTCTTTTTCGTCCATTAAAACGGCTTGTCCTTTCCTTAAAAATTATGTTCTGCAGAAAATCCTTTTCCAAAAGCGTCCAACACGCTTTTTACGGGAATCAGCTCCAGCTTAAAATCTGATGCGTTTATATATGTATAGTTGTGATAGGGCAGAATACATTTGGTGAATCCCAGTTTTTCTGCCTCGGAAATTCGTTTTTCAATTCCGCTGACCGATCGGATTTCTCCAAGTAACCCAATTTCGCCAAACACGGCACAGTCCGGGAGAATGGGGATGTTTTTTACTCCCGATGCAATTGCCATGGCAATTGCAAGGTCGCAGGCAGGTTCCGAAACAGATAATCCGCCGGTTAAATTCACATAAACATCCGATTGAGGCAGAACACTGAGCCCTGTTCGTTTTTCCAATACTGCTAAAATCAGGTGCAAACGGTTTAAGTCGATGCCGGTTCCGGTTCTTCTGGGATTGTTATATGCGGTTTTGGAAACCAACGCTTGCACTTCTGCTAAAATGGGTCGGCTTCCTTCTAAGGTGCAGGCAATAGCACTTCCCGAAACTCCGTTTACCCGTCCGCCGATAAACAGTTCCGAAGGATTGGTGATTTCGGAAAGTCCGTCGGATAACATATCAAACACTGCGATTTCATTGGAGGAACCAAAACGGTTCTTATTGGACCGGATGATACGGTAAGCAGAATTTTTTTCGCCCTCAAAATAAAGCACACAGTCCACCATATGCTCCAGCACTTTGGGACCTGCAATCATTCCGTCTTTGGTCATATGCCCCACGATGAAAACGCAGGTATTGGTTTCCTTGGCGTAGCGCATCAGACGCATGGTGCATTCCCGCACCTGTGTGATGCTACCGGGAGTGGAGGGGGTGTCTTCGGTATATACAGTTTGAATGGAATCCACTACCAGAACACCGGGTTTGATTGCCTCCGCTTCGTTCATAATAGCATTCAGTTCGTTTTCAGAATACAGATAAATGTCATCTTTGGTGGCATCCAGACGGATGGCACGCATTTTAATCTGGGTTTTGGATTCTTCTCCGGAAGCATACAAAACCTTTTCTCCGTCTTTCGCCAGGTGGCTGCAGATCTGGAGAAGCAGAGTGGATTTTCCGATACCGGGGTCCCCGCCCAACAAACAAACAGAGCCGGGAACGATTCCGCCGCCAAGCACCCGGTTCAATTCTGAAAATCCGGAATTCATTCTGGGAACGGGAGTCAGATCCACCTTCCCGATGGGTTCGCTTTTTCCGCTTTCCTTAGAAAAGGTATTTACTTGTTTTGCCTTGGTGATTTTTTGTTCAAAGAAGGTGTTCCACGCTCCGCAGGCAGGGCATTTTCCCAGCCATTTGCTGCTTTCGTAGCCACATTCGTTACACACAAAAATTGTTTTGGTTGCCATAGTTAAAATCCTTTTTTGAAAGGTAATTTTTGTTTTCCTGAAGGAAAAAAATTCTTTTTCGCATAAGGAAGAGCGTCTTTCTCATAATTATATAATAGATTATTATATAATTACTTTACCAATTATACAATAAACTGCACAATTTGTCTATACTTTTTTTAAAAATTCTATTCATTTTGACAAAAGGGGAAAAATAAATCATAAATTACTAAAAATTTTTCAAAAAATCACTTGCTTTTTTGAAAAGACTATGGTATATTCTAAGATGGTAAAAAGAGAAGTGCGTCTGTATGTAACACGGCGTGTAAAATGAATATCAAAGGAGAAGACTTATGCAGTTTATGCAAGCTGTTATTTACACATTCAGCTTTCTGATTCAGGTTTTCGCATATTGTATCACAGGATATCATTTCATTGTTTCCATTTTTGCTTGGTTCCCCAGAAAGGAAAAACCCTTGATTGTGGATAAAAAGCACACCTTTGCTTTGGTGGTGGCTGCTCATAATGAGCAAAGCGTTATCAAAAATATGGTGGACAGTTTAAAAGAATTGAATTATGACAGTAATCTGT
>JAZOQZ010000006.1:0-2098 GCA_045656345.1 Clostridia bacterium | reverse complement strand
CCCCAGGGACACCATCAAAGCTTCATCAATCCGCTGCATTTCTGCGGATGTGCAAGTCCTCACAAAATTCCCCAGTATGTTTTTTGATATGCTCAAAATTGTTTCACACAATGCAGTTCCCTTCTGACCGCACACAATTTCAACATGTGTCGGCATGGGTTTCTTTTCTTTCGTTGTCAGCATTACCACTTCAACATAGTTTGAATGTGTATTCCCCATATTATTTGATACGATGATTCCCGGTCTGCCTTCCTTAAAGTCGCAGCAATCCTCTCTGCCTGGTGCGATGTAAAAAATATCACCCCTGAAAACTTCCATAAAAAAACCGCCTTTCTTTTATTCTATTAAAAATTGTTTTGAATTGGTTATCATAAAATCATTCAGTTCTGGTTCGCAGATTCCCATTTTGTAGCTTTTTGTTGCTTCATAGATTCGCTTATACTCTGACCGGGCTTCATCACTCAAATACTTTGCCCCATGACTTGCTATGGCTGTGTAAGCATCCCAGTGAAGGGCAGAAAGCTGGTTCTTGATCTCGCTGATAGAAGGGAAGAACTTTTCGCTGCTGATATGTTTGTTTATTGCCATGAAGACAATGTCCCCCGGAATGTTGGCGAACTGTATCGCCCATACAGTGACGATTCCTTCAGCTTCTTCCGGTGATGCGTTCTTGATTGAAGCTGTCGGATATGCCGCTGCAAGGACTGCCAGGATTTTTGTTGCTTCTGATCGGGTCATCACCCCTCACCGCCTTTCAAATCTTTTCCGCAATCGGCAGAAATGTATCTGCTTTCGCCTTTAATCGTTATAGGCTTTCCTTCATAGTTCTGTGCTACATCGTCAAGGTCATAGCAAGTTTTAAAATATTTGCATTTAGGGCAGAAGTCAAATTGGATAATAAGCGTTACATCCGCCCACTCAAAAGGCTTGTATCGGACATTCTGCTTGCATTCAGCCATCACTCTGCACCTCCTTTCAAAGCCAATCTAAACACCGTATTTCCTTTATAAACAAAGTCAATAGTTTCGTGGTCACAAAATGGAACATATGAACCCTGTATGCTGTCAAAAGTGATTTCTGCTACATCACCGTCCCACTCGCCAAATCGTATAGTGCAAAGGTTGATAAACCATATAGTTGAAAATGAAATTCCGCAAGGTGTTTTCCATTCAGTCACTCTTTTTAAACCCATTTCAGTTCCCAACGGCTTTTGACATAATGCAGAAAGACCAAAACTTTTAAGTGTGGATTTAAGTGTGTCAAATGTTGCTGTGGTATTGTCTATTTTCCAATACACTTTTCCCATTTCCGCATTCACCCCTGCACACCGCCCTTCAACTTCGCTTCTGCTTCTTCACGGGTTAGGAATACTGTTTTGCCGAAACTACTTTCTTGAAAAGCCTTAAATCGTGGAATATGTAATCCCCAATTCAAATAATAGTATGTGCCGTATGTGAAATGTGAAATTTCTTCAATCGTGCATTTAAATATCATATCCCCAAGCCTTGTATAATCGACCACATACACCTTATCCCCCACCTTTACAGGCGGAACAATTACACCGTTGGCAAGAAGAAAGTCAAGCAAATTTCTTTTTGCTTCTCCCGTTGCACTTTCTGTACAAAAAGCATTAAAACATCCAAACTTAATTTCTGCTTCATCCAACAACTCCACCAATCTCTCACGTTGTTTATTCATTCTGTAACGCCTTCTTTCTGTATTTATCAAGTAACTTCATAATATGACCGTCTTTCAAGACAGGCTCGCCATTCATTAAATAGCTGATGCAAGCATTAAGAGCTTTGTTGCTTCGTATGATGCAAACAGGATTTTCGTTGACTATGAGGACATACTTCCAAGATGAACTATATTCTTTTATCTTTACAGTAGTTATGTTCATTCTGTATCACTCCTTTTTGAATTGCGATTTTATTGGGATTGTTGGTCTGTAATTAGTGCATTACCACAAGTAATTCTGTCACTATATTCTTCCTTGCTCGGAACAAAAACGATAACTTGCCAACCTTCATCAAGTAATGGTTTTTCAAATCGTCTATAAACATCATAATCTGTATAAGATGTTGTTACATCATAGCCA
>JAZOQZ010000005.1:0-17304 GCA_045656345.1 Clostridia bacterium | reverse complement strand
GGAAATTTCTTTCTTTTAATTACTTTCTTCTGATCATCTTTTATTTCAACTACTTCTTCTTCCGGCAGTTTGATTTCCACAATGTTGTTTTGCAGACCGCGGTTTTCAACCATTTTTTCCAAATTGGTTTTTACCTTGTTTTCATAGCCGGAAAAGGTGTGAACGACATACCATTTTGCAGTTTCCATAAAACAGCAGTCGCCTCCCTTACTTAATAATTGCTTTTAATGCTGTGGAGAAAGCGTAATCCAATACAAAGATGAATAAACCGATTACAATAACGGAAATGATAACCGTACCGGTATTGTTCAGAATCTGTTTGAAAGACGGCCAAGTTACTTTTTTGAATTCAGATTTTACGCCTTTGAAATATTTTGCAATTCCATTCTGTTTCTTTTCAGCCATTATCATTCATTCCTTTCCAAAAGCACCACAAAGGTACCCTTTCTTACAGAAGTTCATACTACGCAATCACATCTATTATATATATAAATGTATTGCGAAACATACTCCGACAGCAAACATTGCCGCCGATAACAAGCCAAAAATTTATTTGGTTTCTTTATGCAGAGTATGTTTTCTGCAGAATCTGCAATATTTGTTCATTTCCAATCTTTCGGGATCGTTTTTCTTGTTTTTCATAGTGTCGTAGTTTCTCTGTTTACATTCGGTACAAGCTAAAGTAATTTTTACTCTCATCTTTAAACACCTCCGCCAATTTATAGTATTTTAATTTACTGATTTGAAATGCCCAAAATGCCGTATTTAAGGCTCTGTTCAGTCAATTTTCCTGCGTAAAAAAACATATTTTTTTGCACAAAAAAATAGCGCCTAAACTGAGGGCATTACTTAATATAACATATTCCCTTTTATTTGTCAATACTTTTTTCCAACTTTTTTCACTTTTCTTTTCTCAGAAAAAAATCAGCCCGACACAATGTCGGGCTGAAATACTTTTAGGATTAGTTCTGAGTAGCTTCCACTTCTTCCGGCACTTCGGGAGCAGTTTCAGGAGCCACCTCAACATCTGCATCTGCAGGAATCACTTCAACACCTTCAGGAATAGCTTCGGTGCTGATTGTGGGAACCACAGTCTGAGGCATGCTCTGCTGAACAAACAGACCTAATAACACGGAGCTGATTAAGAACAAAATTGCAACCCAAGCGGTCAGTTTTTTCAGTTTTGCATCTGCAGTTTTTCCTTTGTTTTTACCAAAGAAGTTGCTGGAGCCACCTGCAATACTGCTGGATAAGCCTTCTTCATTACCGCTCTGGAATAAAACAACAACGATTAATACTAAAGCTAAAATAATCTGAATAATTAAAGTTACAATTACGGACGGATTGGTAAGCATTTTAAATATCTCCTCTATTACATAATGTATTATTTACTCTGCTACGGAATTCCCGTTGCAAATGGGCAGAATTCTACCCTCGTTTTACTATCACTAAGAAATAATAACACACATTTTTTAAAAAATCAAGTAAAATCCGAAAATTTTTTTATTTTTTTTAAAAAAACTTGACACACCACACTTTTTTTGCTATAATCACTATTGTTCTTTTTTGAGAACATCAAAAAACACCAGATAAGCAGCTGTGGCGGAATCGGCAGACGCGCTACTTTGAGGGGGTAGTGAGAACACTCTCGTATGGGTTCAAGTCCCATCAGCTGCACCAAATCAAAAAGTTATCCGAAAGGATAGCTTTTTTTATTTCTGATGAGAATGCCCCCTGAGAGAGCACAAAAAAAGCAAAAGGAGACAGAATTAAATTTCTGTCTCCTTTTTTTATGTGGCAGAGCCCTTTTCTCCCTTATCAATCATCATTGATTTTTTGTATTTTAACGGAGTGACATCAAATTTCTTTTTGAAAATGGTAATAAAATGGGAATAGTCATCGAAACCGCTTTCAAAACAAGCATCTGTTACAGAAGCATTCTGTCGCAAAAGCAGACAAGCATTCTGCAGTTTTTTGTCTTCCAGATACCGTTTTGGCGTCATGGACAGATACTGTTTGAAATGCCGTTCCAAAGTGGAGATGCTGATAAAAAACCGTTCCGAAATTTCATTGATACTGTGAATGGAAGCAAAATTCTTATTGATATATCCGAGAATATCTTTGAGACTTTTCGGTAGCGACACATTGGTGTTGGAAACCTTATACTTTTCCAGACCTTCTTCGATGCAGGATAGAATCTTGAAAAACAGCGCCATCTGAGAAACATGATCCTCTGTGTCAATGAGCGCCAACCGCTCGCAATGGTCTAAGAATTTCTGTTTTTTCTCTTCTGATAAACGAATGTGATTTCCGTGCCCTGCTTTTTTATCGGTTAAAAATTTAAAAAGTTCCGGATTTTCGTCCACTGAAAACATAATCCAAAAGTGAAGATGGTCACTGTCGTCGTGATACACACAGTGATGATATTCATAAGGTTTGGTGACAATAATATCTCCCGACCGCACCGAATGGATATTCTTTTCAATCACAAAAGAAACATTCCCTGTGATATTCACATAGATTTCACAGTATTCATGAATATGCGGATTGGTTTTCCGCTCCGCATTAACCGAGGAAACGTTCATTTTGGAAACATTTACAAAAAACGGACTGACCGGTGCCATCACAAAATTGTTATTCATATGTGCTCTCCTCCCTTCCCTGGACGCTTTCTTGTCTCTTTTTGACGATTATATCATATTTTTTGCGTAATAGTCAAGCAAAACCTTGAAAAAAATATGATATTATATTATTAAGGCGATATGCCCTTATATAATATAGTATAAAAAAATATGATAAAGAAAAGGAATCTTCACTATGAGTAAAGTAAGTAAAAAAATCAGATTCGGTATTATCGGTTGCGGACTGATGGGCAAAGAATTTGCCTCTGCTGCAGCCAGATGGTGCCACTTGACCGACGATGTGCCTGTTCCCGAAATCGTGGGTGTTTGCGATTTCAGCGATGCAGCAATCAAATGGTTTACCGATAATTTTGACTCTATTAAATATGTGACTTCCGACTATAAAGAACTTTTGAACAAAGAAGATATTGATGCTATCTACTGCGCCCTGCCTCATAATCTGCACGGACAGGTGTACTCTGATATCATCAGAGCAGGCAAACACTTCTTAGGTGAAAAGCCTTTCGGCATTGATAAAGAAGCAAACGAAGAAATCTTGAAAGCCCTGGATGAAAACCCGGGTGTGATTGTAAGATGCGCCAGTGAATTCCCCTTCTTCCCCGCTTGTCAGGAATTGATTCGTTGGGTAAAAGAAGGCAAATTCGGAAAAATCATTGAGGTGCACGCCGGCTTTAACCACAGCAGTGATATGGACTTAACCAAACCCATTAACTGGAAGCGTACCATTGAAATCAACGGAGAATACGGATGTATGGGAGACCTTGGTATTCACACTCAGCACGTTCCCTTCCGTATGGGATGGATTCCCAAAAACGTGTATGCAGTGCTTTCCAATATCTGCACCCAGCGTCCCGACGGCAAGGGCGGTATGGCTCCCTGCAAAACCTGGGATAACGCAACTTTAGTTTGCGAAGCAGAAGACAAAAACGGTGATGTTTTCCCCATGTTTTTAGAAACCAAACGTATGTCTCCCGGATCCACTGATGAATGGTTCATCGAAGTGTATGGCCTGGAAGCTTCCGCTAAATTCAACAGCAACGACCCCAATGCATTCACATACACTCAGGCAGTTGGCAAAGAACAGGCGTGGTGTCGTTTGAATGTGGGTTATAAACCGCAATTTTCCACTATCACCGGCGGAATTTTTGAATTTGGTTTCACCGATTCTATTCTGCAGATGTGGTGCTCTTTTATGAAAGAAATTTCAGGAGAACCCGTAGAATTCGGATGCTTTACCCCCGAAGAAACCAAGCTTTCTCATAAACTGCTGACTGCAGCATTGGAATCTCACAAAGAGAAAAAGGTAATCACATTATGAAATACTGGAATTATAAAAACTTAGATTTAAAAAAGATTGGCGATATGTCTCAGGTGGCAGGTCTTCGCCGCTATGAATTTAAAGAAGGCAAAGCAAAAGGCGTGGAAGCCGTAGAAATCCACACAGGCTCCGGATTAGAACTGACTGTTCTTCCCGGTCGCGGAATGGATATTGCCTGGATTAGCTACCGTGGCGTTCCCGTAAGCTATATGTCAAAAACCGGCGTGGTTTCTCCCGCCTATTACGAAAGCAACGGCATGAACTGGTTACATAACTTTTTTGCAGGCGGACTTACCACTTGCGGTCTTCTGAATGTGGGTGGCCCCGAAGAAGTGGAACATCCTGTGATCGGAAAACGTTCTTACGGTTTGCACGGCAGAATCTCCAACGCTGCTGCAGAACAGGTTTCTCTGTTTGAAGACTATGAAAACGGAACATATAAAATGAAAGTTTCCGGTGTGGTGAAAGAAGGAATTCTTCACGGTGAATCGTTAACACTTCGCCGTGAAATCGAAACCGAATTTGGCAAAAGCGAGTTCACCATCCGTGACACCGTGACCAACCGCGGTGCAAAAGAACAGGAAATGATGCTGTTATATCACATTAACTTCGGTTATCCCTTATTGGATGAGGGAACCAGAGTGGAATGTGATGCCAAAGAAATCATTGGTCAGAGTGAAGAAGCAATTGCAGAACTTGCCGATGCATTCAAAATGACCAATCCCGTTCAGGATATTGCGGAGCGTTGCTACGCTGTGGATTTAAATCCCGACAAAGACGGAAATGTCAGTGTGAAGCTGGTAAACGACAATCTTGATTTGGGCGTAAAACTTTCTTATAAAAAAGAACAGCTTCCCTTCTTAAACGAATGGAAAATGCTCAATACCAAAGAATATGTGGTAGGGTTAGAACCCTGCACCGCATTACCGCAGGGTACCAAAAAGGCAAAAGAAACAGGAAGCATCATTACGCTGGCACCCGGAGAAAGCCGTGTGTTTGAAATCACCTATCAGATTTTAGATAACGGGGAGGAATAAGATGCTCAAAACACTTTCCAAAAAGTGCCGTAAAGATATTTTGGAAATGATTATGGGAGCAGGCAGCGGTCATATTGGCGGCGCAATGTCTTCCATCGACATTTACATAGCGGTATTAAACGAAATGAATGAAGATGACCGTCTGGTAGTCAGCCACGGTCACACTTCGGCGGCACTGTATGCCGCACTTGGTAACTTCGGTTACTTCAATATCAACGACGCTGTTGCAAATTTCCGCAGATCCGCTCCGTATGAAGGACATCCGTCTCTTGCCGTAAACGGCGTGGAGTGGTGCAGCGGAAGTTTGGGACAAGGTCTGTCGGTTGGAGCAGGATTTGCACTTGCTAAAAAACTAAAAAAACAAGCAGGCAGAGTGTTTGTTGTAATGGGTGACGGCGAACAGCAGAAAGGTCAGCTGCAGGAAGCAAGAGAATTTGCAGCAAAACATAATCTTACCAATCTGATAGCCATTGTGGACGATAACAACCAACAGGCCTGCGGCAGTGTGGATGCTACCACGGAGCAAAACCTTTCCGACAAATACAATATGTCCGGTTGGGATGTGGTAACAGTTGACGGTCATGATTTTGACCGGCTAAAAGAAGCGTTTGCCACTACCAAAAAACCCCTTTGCGTGTTAGCAAAAACAGTAATGGGAAAGGGAATTCCCGAAATTGAGAACGACTGGCATTATCACGGCACGCTGATTTCCAAAGAGCTTGCCGAAACTGCGATGGCGAGATTCTCAGTCACCGAAGAAGAATTAACCAAACTAAAAGATATTAAAAAACAAAATCCTAAAAAATACGATATCCCCGTGATTCCCCTGTCCAACGGAAGAACTTACGAAGGATCCTCCGATATTCGTTCCGCAATGGGCAATGCTTTAGCGGATTTGGCAAAAGAACACCCCGAAATTCCCATTGTGGCATTCGACTGCGATTTGGAAGGTTCTGTAAAGCTGACGGATTTCAAAAAACTCCGTCCCGATGCCTTTATCCAATGTGGCATTGCAGAGCATAATGCAGCAACAGCAGCAGCGGCAGTTTCAAAATCGGGGATGATAGCGGTTCACGCAGATTTCTCCATGTTCAACATTGCTGAAACTTATAGCCAGAACCGTATGGCAGATATCAATAAAGCACCTTTAAAACTGTTTTCCACCCACGCAGGGTTAGACGTTGGGGAAGACGGCAAGACCCATCAATCCATCGACTATCTCAGCTTGCTTGGAAACTTACACGGTTTTCGGGTGATTGTGCCGGCAGATGCCAATCAGGCAGATAAGGCAGTACGTTATGCAATGAGTATTCCCTATCCTGTGGCAATCATCGGCGGACGTTCCAAAATGCCTGTTTTAGAAGATGAAAACGGAAATACCTTGGATTTTGCTTACGGCAAAGGCCAATGGTTACGTCGGGGCAACAAGGCCACTGTTATCACTTACGGAAATATGGCACACAGAGCTGTAAAAGCGGCAGACGAATTAAAAACGGAAGGAATTTCGGTAAGCGTGTTAAACTGTGCTACCCCTTGCGATCTGGATGCAGATGCCATTTTACAAGCGGCAAAAAGCGGTCTTATTATCACCTATGAAGACCACAACGTGAAAACAGGCATCAGCGGTGAAGTGGCAAGAATCCTTTGCGGCACTTCTTGCAAATTACAAACGCTGGGCGTTACAAAATACGGTTCCTCCACTACTCCCGACAATCTTTATAAAGAGCAGGGGCTTGATGTGGAAAGCTTAAAAAATGTTATAAAAACAAACTTGAAATAAAAGGAGACAACAATTATGCAAACAGTAAAAATCGGCTTTGTACCCTCTACCTGGGAATCCTGGGACGGTAACCAGTACACCGGCAAATTAGCCGGCAAAATGCGTGCCCGTTGCTTAGAAGCTTTCAAAAACATTCCCGGTCTTGAAATCGTGGTTCCCTCAGAAGAATTAACCGAAGACGGTTGCGTTGGCACCGTGGAAGAAGGCTTAAAAACTGCAGAATTATTCTTAAAAGAAAATGTGCAGGGTATCATCATCGGCAATATGAACTTCGGTCTGGAAATTGCGGTTAGTGCGTTAATGTCCAAAATAAGAAGAGACATGCCTGTGCTGCATTTTGCAACCAAAAGCGGTCCTTATTCCGAATTTGGTAACCGTGCAACCGACACCTGGTGCGGTCAGTTTATGACCTGCTCCACCTTAAAACGCCGCGGTTTCACCTTCGAACATATCATCACCTGCAATCCCGAAGATGCAATTTTCTCTGAAAAAGTGGAAAGCTTCACCAGAGCTTGTAACGCTATTCAGAACTTTGTTGGTGCAAGAATCCTGCAGGTTGGCGTAAGACCCACCAAATTTGAATCCCAGTTCTACAGCGAAGAAGATTTAATGAACAAATTCGCTCAGACCGTGTGCCCCGTTGACTTGGCAACCGCATACGAATATATGGATTCTTTAGCAATGGATGATCCCGAAGTGTTAAGAGTGGCACAGGAAATCCGTGACGGTGCAGACATTCTCTCCGACGAAATTCCCAATGCCATTATCAATCAGGCAAGATTCGAATTAACCCTGATTCACTTAGCAGAAGAAAATCAGTGTAAAGTTATTGCATCCAGCTGTTGGGAAACCCTGCAGCATAAATACAATATTGCAGCTTGTTCCACCTTCTCCCGTCTGAATTCTCAGGGATACTCCGTTGGTTGTGAAGTGGATACCATGGGTGCAATCACGATGCATATCTTAAACGGTTGTGCATTAGGTCAGACTCCTGCAGACTTTATCGACTGGACTGACTTACACCCCACCGAACCCAACGTATGGTTGGCTTGGCATTGCGGTAACGCTGCTTGTGAACTGTGTGCTCAAAACAGCCAGAAACACCTGATGATGAATGAAAGACTTGGTCTGTGGAGCCCCACCTGTCACGGTTCTATGGAATTTCGTATGAAAGATGGTCCTGTTACCTGTGCTCGTATGGTGGAATACGGCGGAAAATTCTCCATCTTCTACGGCACCGGCGAAGCTGTGGACATCGGTCCTATGACCCGTGGTGCGTATGCTTGGATTAAAGTAAATGATGTTGCCGATTGGGAACAGAAAATGATTGATGTTGGTGTTATCCACCACGGTGTATTAATTCACGATCCCAAAGTGGCTGATGCTTTGGCAATGTTCTGTAAATTCCTGGGCATTGAAGCAGTAAGAGGAGCATAAGGAGCGTATAAAAATGAGAAAAATTGTATTAGAAGCACCTTATCAGATGAAACTGACCGAGTGTGAACTGCCGATACCTGCTCCGGGCGAGGTGCGTATTGAAGTAAAACGAATCGGTATCTGCGGTTCCGACCCCACCATTTACAGAGGGTTGCATCCCTATGTTTCCTATCCGCTGGTTCCCGGCCACGAAATTTCCGGTGTGATTGATAATGTTGGTCCCGGCGTTTCCAGAGACCGTGTGGGAGAACGCGTTACCGTGATTCCTCACCTGGTATGTAAACAGTGCGATATGTGTGAAAAGAAGATTTATAACTTCTGTGAAGATCTTCGTTGCACCGGTGCAGAAGCAGACGGTGCAATGTGTGACTATTTCTGTATCCCCTCCGAAATGGCAATTGCAATCCCCGACAATATGAGTATCGACGATGCAGCGCTGGTAGAACCTGCCTGCGTGGCATATCATGGTGCAAAAAGAGCAAGTTTAACTCCCGATGACGTGGTGTTAATCGTGGGTGCAGGTCCCATCGGCGTGTTCTGCCTGCAGAGCTGTTTTGCTTTAGGTGCAAAAGCGGTGTATATTGCAGACATGGATGCAGAGCGTTTGGAAATTGCAAAAAGCCTGGGGGCAACCGGTGTAATCGACTGTTCCAAAGAAAGTCTGGAAGATGGTCTTGCACGTTTGAATGCAGATAAAATCACCGTATATTACGACTGTGTGGGTGAAAAAGGTATCGTAATGAACAATATCTTAAAAATTGCACACAGAGGATCTCGAATCGTTATCATCGGTGTTTTGCAGAATGAATATATTGTGCCGCTTCTGCCCGACTTTGTTCAGCACGAATTATCCTTATTTGGAACCACTATGTATGTTCCCACAGACTATATGGAAATGATTGAGCTGATGAGTAACGGAAAAGTGACCACCAAAGGTATGATTTCACACCGTTTCAGATTGGAAGATATTCCTGCTGTTTTAGATATGATTGACAAACGAAAAGAAAAAACCTTTAAAGTGTTAATCGATGTAAACGACTAATTCAATTCCAGGGAAAAAAACCACCGACATAGACTGTGTCGGTGGTTTTTGTTTCGCAGAAAATCAAAAAATACATTGATTTTTTATAAGAAAAGTGTTATAATAAACATTATTCTACAAAAAAGGAGGAAAAGTGATGAAGCAGGGAACTCTAAATCCGCAGCGTTACGAAAACCGTAACAACGGATTCCGATTTGCCTATTTTTTGATTGCACCCCTGGTGCTGTTATGTTCCTTGGAAATAATGCATCTTTCCTACCCGTATGCGGCAGAAGTGTTCTTTCGATCGGATTTTTTTGTGCAAAAATGGATTCTCACTTATTTGTTTTTACTATGCTGGCAGGGATTCTTTTATCTGATTACCCAAAATTCTTTCGTGGCAAACCTATGCAACAGCATTTTGATGTTCTTAATTGCATACGCCAGTGAAGTGATGGGGCGAATCAACGGCAATCCCCTCCTCCCCTGTAATCTGCTATTGATGAACAATGTGGGAGATATCACTTCTTTTGTGGAAATCCCCTATATTCCTTCTTTGATTCCTGCAATTCTTTTAAATTTGTCTTCTTTTGTATTGCACTGCTATTTATTACGATTAGCTCCCGTCAAAAGACGTTGGTATCAGAGGTTGGTATTTGGCGGATTGGCGTTTTTGATGTTTATGCTGGTGAACAACGCCGTTTGTTATAGCAAACAATTCCGCTATCAGGTTCTTAACAAAATGGACGTGAAAATTTCTGCATTCAACCCCATTGAGGATTATCAGTCAAATGGTGCTGTGCTGACATTTTTCCCCCGAATCGGAGATTTAGTGGTGCCAAAACCCGATACCTACACGCAAAGTGCCATTGCAAACTTCCAATCAGAATACGAAGAAAAAATCCCGGTTGCCAATCAAACCAAAGCAAATGTAATTATCATTCAGAACGAAGCCTGGTGGGACCCCTCTGTGCTTCCGGAAGTAAGCTACAGTGTGGACTTGCTCAGCGGAATTCATTCCCTTTCTGAAAACACGATAACAGGAACTTTCTTATCTCCCGTTTATGCAGGCGGAACCTGTATGCCGGAATTTGAGGTGATCACCGGAATCCCAACTTACCTGCTTCCCTCAGCGGCGTATCCCTATTCTCAATATATCACGGAATACACACCGTCAATTGCATCCTGCTATCAGGAAGAAGGATATCAGACCGTGGCGTTGCATCCGTATAAAACCAATTTCTACAACCGTTCCACTGCTTATCCCCTGCTTGGGTTTGACACCTTCAAAGGAATGGATGATTTCACCTATCAGGATAAATCCGGTGCTTATATTGACGATATGGCCTGTGCAAAACAGATTATTGAGGAATTTGAAACAAAAACTTCCGATCGGATTTTTGAGTTTGTGGTGACCATGGAAAATCACGGAGCATACAAAGTTCCACGCTATGATGATACCTTTGATTTTACAATGGAAGCTCCCACCCTGTCGGAAGAAGACTATCTGGATTTAATGCGGTATTCTCAGGGTGTTTACAATGCAGACAAAGCATTTATGGCGTTGGTGGATTATTTTAAGGATGTAGACGAACCTGTGATTCTGGTAATGTATGGCGACCATCTGCCCTTGCTTGGAACCAACGGAAGCACCTATATAGACGGCGGCTTCGTGGAACGCACCAACACCTTTGCTTCCGGAAACCATCCTCAGCTTTACGAAACACCCTATGTGGTATGGACCAATTATCCCATTCCGGAATTCGATTTACACCCCAAAGTCAGCGGAAACACTTTAGGTTTGAAAATTTTTATGGAAAGTGGCTGTGATACCCCCTGGTATCTGATGGTACTCAATGAATTTTCCGATCGCTATCCCGCCATCGTAAACACTGCTATTTATAATGACCACATGGAAAAAATCGATGCAGTTCTTCCGGAAGATGAAAAACTTCTGGATACTACGAATCTGATTATTTACGATATTCTCCACGGTAACCAATTCTGCGTGAAATAGCAATAAAAAAGGAACAGATGTTTTTGTTATCATCTGTTCCTTTTTTTATTATCCTTCCAACTGACGATACATCAGAGAAGCATCATCTTTTTTGACTACTTCTTTCACTTCCAGCACTTCCACACTGACAGTGCGTGCACCAAACTGTAAAGAGAGCACATCTCCCACTTTCACTTCGGAGGAGGGTTTTGCCACCTTACCGTTGATGGTCACTTTTCCGCCTTCGCAGGCTTCCTGAGCAACGGTGCGGCGCTTAATAATACGGGATACTTTTAAATATTTATCAATTCTCATTCTTTTGATACCTTTTATCTTTTTAGTCTTTCAAACCGTTCTGGCAGATCGCTGCGGTCACAGTATTTTTCATCAGCATAGCAATGGTCATGGGACCAACACCGCCGGGCACGGGAGTGATAGCGGATGCCACCTTGGACACTTCATTAAAGTCCACGTCACCACATAAGGTTTTATCGGGCATACGGTTGATACCAACGTCAATCACAACGGCGCCTTCTTTTACCATATCGGCGGTCACAAAATTGGGTTTTCCGATGGCAGCAACCAAAATGTCGGCACGTTTGGTCACTTCTTTTAAATTTTGGGTGCGGGAATGGCAAACGGTAACGGTACCATTCTGATGCAGAAGCAACATTGCCTGAGGTTTGCCCACGATGTTGCTTCTTCCCAATACCACACATTCTTTTCCGGTAACATCAATGCCGCTTTCTTTAATCAATTCCATCACGCCTGCGGGAGTGCAAGGCAGAAAATCGTAGTTACCAATCATAATTTTACCCACATTCTGAGGATGGAATGCATCCACATCTTTTTTGGGGTCAATGGTATTGATTACGGTTTCTTCGTTAATATGTTTGGGCAGGGGCAACTGCACTAAAATACCGTTTACGCTGTCATCTTTATTTAATTTACGAACCAAAGCTAAAAGTTCTTCCTCGGTGGTATCACCGGGCAGAGCGAATTCCTGAGAAGTAATTCCCAGTGCTTCACAAGCTTTCTTTTTGGAGTTCACATACACCCGGGAAGCAGGATCATCGCCCACGATGATTACGGTTAATCCCACGCTGATTCCCTTGGTTTTTAGATCTGCCACCTTTTGTGCCATTTCGTCCTTGATTCTTTGTGATACCAGTTTTCCGTCTAAAATCATTATTTTTGATCTCCTTCTCTGTATGTTTACGATAAGGTAATAACTGCGCAATCAGATGCTCCATACCTGCTTCTTTGAGTGCTTTTTTCACTGTTTCCCGATTTTCCGGCTTATAGGTCTGAAGCATTGCCCTCTGCATGGTTTTTTCCTGATAGGATTTTGCCACATACACGCTTTTTCCAGTTCTGGGATCAAGCTCGGTGTAATACATGGCAGTGGACAAGGTTCCGGGGGTGGGATAAAAATCCTGCACCTGCTCGGGTACCATTTTATGTTTCTTTAAAAATAATGCCAACTCCACCGCATCCTGCACCCTGCTACCCGGATGAGAGGACATGAGATACGGCACTAAATATTGCTCCTTGCCCACTTTTTTGGTGAGCTGATAGAACTTTTTCATAAACCCTTCAAACACTTCAATGTTGGGTTTTCCCATATAACGAAGCACATGATTGGAGGAATGCTCAGGTGCTACCTTAAGCTGCCCCGAAACGTGATGCTCCACCAGTTCTTTGAAAAACGTATCGTTTTTGTCTGCCATCAAATAGTCAAAACGAATCCCTGAACGGACAAACACTTTTTTCACTTTCGGTAAACTGCGTAGTTTTCTTAACAGCTCCAGATAATCCCGATGGTCTGCTTTTAAGTTTTTGCAAGGAGTGGGGAACAGACATTGTTTATTCTTGCAGGCTCCCACTTTCAGCTGATTATCGCAAGCAGGGAATCGGAAATTAGCGGTAGGTCCGCCCACATCGTGAATATAGCCTTTAAAATCAGATTCCGCCGTAATCTTTTTGGCTTCCTCAATAATGGATTTGTGGCTTCTTGCGGTCACAATTCGGCCCTGATGAAAAGCCAGTGAGCAGAAATTACATCCACCAAAACATCCACGCTGGGAGATGATGGAAAACTTCACCTCGCTGATGGCCGGAACTCCCCCCTCTTGTTCATAAATGGGGTGATAGGTTCTCATAAAGGGTAATTTATAAACTTCATCCAGTTCCTCCTGGAGTAACGGTCTGCAAGGAGGATTCTGGACTACATAACGGTCAATATGATGTTGAATGAGCGTTTTTCCGATATAGGGATTTTGTTCGCCAAAACTTTCTTTGGTAAATTTGGCATACTGCTTTTTATCCTCACGAACTTCTTCAAAGGACGGTAACACCAACGCATCCTTGATATGATCAATATTCTTGGTCTGATAACAGATACCCGGAAGTTTTGTGATATCTTCTTTTCTTCCGTCTCTCAAACATTCTGCCACTTTTCGGATGGTGATTTCCCCCATTCCGAAAATTAAAAAGTCTGCTTTGGCATCTACCAAAATACTCCGACGCACCTTATCGCTCCAGTAATCGTAATGCGCAAGACGTCTGAGCGATGCTTCCAACCCGCCAATCACCACGGGAATCTGGCCGTAGGCTTCACGGATACGATTGGTATATACAATCACCGCACGGTCAGGGCGTTTGCCCGTTTTTCCGCCCGGGGAAAACGCGTCGGTACTTCTTGGCTTTTTATTCACGGTGTAGTGATTCACCATAGAATCCAAATTTCCGCTGTTCACCAAAAAACCAAGTTTGGGTTTTCCAAAACGCATAAAATCGGTTTTGGTTTTATAATCGGGCTGAGCTAAGATTGCCACACGATACCCTTCATTCTCCAGCACACGGGAAATAATGGCAGTGCCAAAAGAGGGATGATCCACATAGGCATCCCCTGTTACTAAGACGAAATCCACTTCGCCCCCATATCGCTCATTCACTTCCTCTTGTGTGATGGGTAAAAATCTGTTCATCTTCTATTCCTTCGGTTCTCTAAAACAATTTCATAATTTCTTCGTTGGTTTTCTGATAGATTTCTTCAATATGTTCCTGCAAAAACTGACACACACGAACAGCGTGTTCACGGGTAGGCACCAACACATTTAAAGAGAATTGTTCCTGGTCATTTTCTAAAATTTTAATCCCTGCCAGAAATTCTCCGCCCTCGGGATTAAAGTCTGCAATCACGGCAGTTTTGGGAGCATCATTCTTTTTCTTTTCCAAAATGGCTTCATCCAATTTTTTGCGGATGAGCATCGGAATTTTACTTTGAAAAAACCCTGCGGTTTCTTTGCCTTCTTCGGTCAGCTCATAATAGTGCTTTCCGCTATCGGTGAATACCCGAAGATGTTCCATTTTTACCAGCTCATAGATGTTGTACTGCAGATTAAAATAATCCACTTCCTGACCGTCCATAATAAACTTGGTCAGCTCGGGATTGGTGATGGAATCTCCGTATTCTCTGCACACATATAAAATAATCAAACGCAGGATAAAATCGTCCTGCAACATTTTCTCAAACGGCATTTTTTTGCTCCTTTTAGTATGTCTTGTCAAACTGAATAATGCAGTTGTTGGATTCCCCTGCTTCCTTTTTGATTAGTTCTTCCAGCTTTTTATCGGAATAGGGAAACTCAAAGGGAACTTCCACATCAAAAATCAGATTATTGTGAGATGCTAAAAACACCACACGAAAATCGTGAATATGAAGTTTGGGAGAAATCTCTGTCACCACGGCAGAAATTTTCGCTTTCAACTCAGTCACGCGGGGATTATCGGTTTCCACAGGGTCCATATGAATCACCATCTGAATTCCGTGTTCCCTCATAAAATGCACTTCAATCCGATCCACAATGTCGTGGCTTTCCATGATGCTTTGGGATGCAGGCACTTCCACATGCACCGACACAAACAACTGCCCTGCACCGTATTCGTGCACCATTAAATCGTGAATCCCGATGATGGATTCGTGAAAATCTAAAATTTCGGTTTTGATTTCGTTTACCAGCTCAGGCTTGGGAGCTTCTCCAAGCAGTTGACTCATCGTGTTTTTCACAAGTTCCCAACCGCTGTATAAAATGAGCAGAGAAACAACAGCACCCACATAACCGTCTAAAGGAAGATTAAAAATCTTTCCCAAAACGAAGGCTACCAGCACACCGCCTGTGGAAAATACATCATTCAAACTGTCTTTTGCAGTGGCTAAGATGGCGATAGAATTCAACTTTTTCCCGATTCCTTTATAAAAGAAATACATCCATAATTTCACCAAAACAGCTCCTGCCATCATCCAGATAGCAACATCGTGAAAGATGGTTTCTTTGGGAACAAAAATATCTTCCATTGCAGTTTTTAGTAAGGATAACCCCATTATTAAAATGAGGAAAGACACCAATAGTCCTGTGATATATTCATATCTGGCGTGACCGTAGGGATGGTCTTTATCCGCAGGTTTTGCCGCTAAGTGAAATCCAATGTAGGTTACCAAAGAATTTCCCATATCGGATAAGTTGTTTGCACCGTCTGCCGTTAACGACACCGAATGAAACAAATATCCGCACACAAGCTTTGCCAAAGATAACAAAAGATTGGCAACAATACCCACAATGCCAACCAGTTTTCCGTAGCTCTGGCGGACATAAAGGGATGCGGTATCGTTATGATTTTTAATAAGCAGTTTTGTCAGAAACTCAGTCATTGGGCTGATAGTTCCTCCCATTTTTCATATAATTCGTTGAGGATGGCTTCTTTTTCTTCCAAGATGTCACATTTTTCTTTGAGCTTTGTGAAATCCGATGCAATATCGGGTGATGCAATTTCTTCCTGAAGCACTGCAATTTCGCCTTCTATTTCTTCAATTTTTGCCTCAGTCTTTCTTAAATCGTTTTTTCGTTTGGTTTCTTCCGCTCTGTCTTTTTTGGAACGGTAAAACTCGTTGGCTTTATCGCTCTTCTTTTCTGCGGGAACCGTTGCATCCTCTTTATGTTTTTCTAAATAATAGTCATATTTTCCGTCATAAATAACCATTTCTCCCGGTTTCATTTCCACAATTTTGGTGGGAACCTTATTTAAGAGATAACGGTCGTGAGACACCATAATCACGGTGCCATCATATTCTGCCAACGCTTTATCCAGCACTTCTTTGGAGGATAAATCCAGATGGTTGGTGGGTTCGTCTAAAATCAGGACATTTCCTTCTTCCAACATCATAATGGCAAATTTTACCTTTGCCTTTTCTCCTCCGGATAACACGCCAACTTTTTTATATACATCTTCTCCTGATAACAGCATTCCGCCAAGGAGGCGTCTTAATTCCTGCTCATATTTTTGGGGGAATCTGTCCCAAAGTTCATTTAAAGCAGTTTTTTCGGGATGGAGCTTGGCAGTTTCCTGCTCAAAATAGGATTTTTTTACACCGCCACCCCAAAGGATGTCTCCTTTAGAATAGGGAAACTCTCCTAAAATGGCTTTTAACAAGCTGGTTTTTCCAACTCCGTTGGTTCCCACAATGGCAATCTTATCGTTTTTGCGAACGTGTAAGTTGACGCTTGGGTTTAATAACTTATCTTTCACCTTTAATTCCAAATTTGATACCCGAAGCACATCCTTCACGGGTTCGGTTTTAAAAGTGAATTTCAAATGAATGGATTTTAAATAATCGGAGGGCTTTTCCAGCACCTCCATATTATCCAGAATGTGCTGACGGCTTTTTGCACTTTTTGCCGTGGAAGCACGAACCTGGTTTCTGGCCACATAATCTTTTAAGGAAGCGATTTCTTCCTGCTGTTTGTCATATTCTTTCTGCAAATACTCCATTTCCTGTGCTTTTTGCACCACAAACTTGGAATAGTTGCCACGGTACCGCTTTAATTTCCCTTTATAGATTTCGCAGATATCGGTAACACAGCGATCTAAGAAATAACGGTCGTGAGACACCAAAATAATGGCGCCACGGTAAGCGGTTAAATATTCTTCCAACCATTCTAAGGTTTTAAAATCCAGATGGTTGGTAGGTTCGTCCAATATTAAAAGATCGGGTTCGGAGAGCAAAAGTTTT
>JAZOQZ010000004.1:0-6127 GCA_045656345.1 Clostridia bacterium | reverse complement strand
TAATTTTGCTATGAAATAAAAAACGGAGTGAATGTTCACTCCGTTTTTTTCATTTAAAATTGCATTTTTTCAATATAATATTCTGTAAATTCACTATTTTGGTGTAAGGCAACCGTTTTGGTATTCTTTGGTATTTCTTGCATTTTTTTACGAACATTCTTTGAGAACAATGCCAACGTTCCGCCAAAGAGAGCGGTATTGCCCAATGCTTTTGTGGTTTTGGCAAAGTTTTTTGGCAACAATCCGATGTCTTCAGCATTTCCAACCTTAATTTTAGAGCCGAATCCACCCGACAGATATAAGGTGTCTATGGTGTTGGCCAATGTTAAAATACCAGCGTGAATTGCCGCTTTAGCCAACTGCAGTTTTCGAATGTCCGATGCTCTTAGGATTACATCGGTATTAGGAATTGCAAAACAGATTTTTCCGTGATGATCTCTTTTGCAGAGAGGATGTTCTTCAACAAGGCTTCCGCTTTCATCTAATGCACCCATGGTTTTCATAACCGCCAACACATCCACAATCCCACTTCCTGAAAATCCCCGGGGAACGGTATCTCCGATGACGTGATAGGAAATTTCACCTTTTTTCACGGATACATGGTCGATTGCGCCCGGTTTTGCAGGCATCCCCATAAAAATTCCGGCTCCTTCAAAGGCAGGGCCTGCCGCAGTGGAGGCAGTGTATAAGTGGTTGCCGTCAAAATAAGCGATTTCTCCATTGGTTCCTAAATCAACCAGCATGGCTGATTGTTTGGATTCCATCATATGGGAAGCTAAAATTCCTGCAGTGATATCTGCTCCCACAAAGGCAGAAATGCAAGGAGCAAGATAACAACGTGCCCCACAAAGTTCATACTCTTTTCCAAAAAGATCGGAAGGGGTATAGGGTGCTTCGCCTAACGGAGTCACATCCTGTCCGGTTAAAAAGTGAAGCATCACGGTGTTGGCAACAATGACAATATTTTCCGGAGTATCGCATTGGGTAATGATTTCTGAAATCTGTTTTTGCAGCAAATCGGATAACAACCCCGGATGTTCTTTGTCAAAGGCAATTCTGGAAATTACATCCGCTCCGTAGCTGACCTGATGATTTTGCTCGGTAAATGTTTGGATAGCTTTTTTATCTTTATATAAAATGGCGGCAATTGTGGTGGTACCAATGTCAATCACCAAGCCGTCTTCGTAATCGTAAGTGATGGGGTAATCTTTGAAAGAAAAATCAATTTCCACCACAGGATCAAGCGTTTGTGCAACAATGGCTACATTTCCTGTTGCCTTTGCCTGACAGGCAAGACGAATGTGATTTTCGATTTCTTGCTTGGTGAGATATTTTTGTTCTTGCTCGGCGAGAGGGGAGAGAGACCCTGTTGCAATCACTTTACATTTTCCGCAAGTTCCGTTTCCTGCGCAGGGCATCGGAATGGTTATACCTGCACGTCTTAACAGTTCAGAAAGCAGGATTTCTTCTGAAAATGGGAAAGAAAGATTTCCGTTTATGGTTGCTTCAAACAAATATATCACCACCTTTTTAACAATTTTTGCTTACAGTATAATACAAAAAAATGAAAAAGTAAATATTTTTTCCATTTTTTTGGAAAAGGTTGCAATTTTTTTGATTGTGTGATATAGTAAAAAAAGAATACTTTGCAAAGTGTAAAAGGAGATTATTATGGATATAAATGATGTGAGAAACCTAAAGGCAATTGATGTTCACAATCATCTGTTTCATTTTCCGAAATATGATAATGAGATGCAATTAAACGATTTGGAAACCAGCTGGAAGGTTGCTTCTGCTGCCAATACGGATAAAATTTTTATTTCTACCATGGAAGCGGTATGCAACACGGAGATGGTGGAATCTGAAAATGATTATCTTTGGAATCTGTCACAGGAACTGGATTATCTGTATCAGTGGGTTGTGATTGATCCCCGTAACGAAAACAGTTTTCTGCAGGCAAAAAGAATGCTCAATAACGGAAAATGCGTGGGCATTAAACTGCATCCGAAAGAACATAACTATACCTTAGCGGAATTTGGCGATAAAATTTTCTCCTTTGCCTCTGATTTTGGTGCCGTTGTGCAGATTCATCCTGAGGACAGTGCAACCTGGATTTTGCCTCACGCTGATAAATATCCCGATGTTACTTTTATTGTGGCACATATGTGCTCCTGGCTTGGCAGAGCGTATGCGGATGCTATTGAGCAGGCAAAACATGGCAATGTGTGGACTGATACTTCCGGTGCTGCAAGTTATTGTAACCAGGGATTTGAGTACATTGTGAACCGTATAGGTTCCGATAAAATTCTTTATGGTACTGACGGTTATGCTGCCGGCTTCCAGCGTGGAAGAGTAGAATATGCTCAGATTTCTGATGAAGATAAAGCGAATATTTTAAGATTCAATGCAGAACGTTTATTTGCCAAAACTTTTGAAAGAGCAAAAAAATAACACAAAAAAACAAAAAAAGGTGAACAATTCGTTCACCTTTTTTTATGCTATTTACCAGCCGTAATCAAACGGAACACCTGTTCTGCGGTATCTGCCAGATTTCGGTAGGCATTGGTTTCATCCATTGCCTCTGCCAGAGAGCAGGGAGTACGCACAATAGGGAAAAATGCGTCAATTCCGTGTTCGTTGCAGGTTTTTGCATCCTCGGTCACACATCCGGAAAACGCAATTACGGTTTTTTCAAACTGTTTTGCCAGTTTAGCCACACCGATAGGCGCTTTTCCTTGATATGACTGGCCGTCCAAACGACCTTCTCCGGTGATCACATAGTCTGCATCTTTGATTTTTTCTGCCAATCCGGTTTCACGGATGACCATATTCACTCCGGATTCCAATGTGGCTCCCAGATAGGAAAGAAACGCAAATCCAAGTCCGCCTGCTGCCCCGGCACCGGGGTAGTTTTCATCGGAGGAAGGAAGGATTTTTTTAGTTAATTCGGCGTATTCCTTCAGCCAGTTATCCATTTGGATTACCATTTGGGGAGTAGCACCCTTTTGCGGACCGTACACGGCACTGGCGCCCCGTTCTCCACAGAGAGGATTCGTTACGTCACAAGCAACCGAAAATGCACATTCTGACAGTTCCTTCAAGGCGTTTTCTGTGCGAATTGTCACAATCTCACCCAGTCCTTTGGCGCCCAAGGGAACCTGTTCTCCGTTTTTGTTGAAAAACTCAAATCCCAACGCCTGAAGCATTCCGATTCCGCCGTCATTAGTGGCACTTCCGCCGATACCGATCACAAACTTCCGACACCCTTTTTCGATAGCATCCAAAATTAATTCCCCCACACCGTAAGTGGTGGTATGTAAGGGGTTTCGTTCCTCTTCGCAAATCAAGGTGATTCCGGCTGCTGCTGCCATTTCGATAATGGCGGTTTTTGTTTTTTTGTTGATGCCGTATTTCGCCAAAACCGGACATCCCAGCGGATTTTTCACAGTTTTTTCTGCCCATTCTCCGCACGTGGCAGACACAATGGCCTCCACAGTGCCTTCTCCGCCATCTGCAATGGGGCAAACAGTTACGTTTGCATCGGGAATCACTCGGCGGATGCCTTCTTTCACAGCATCTCCCGAAGAAAAGGTGGAAAGACTGCCTTTCATCGAGTCAATTGCAACAGTAATATTCATCATTTTTCACCTGCATTTTCTGAAAATAATAAAAAATTTGTCTCGAAGATTAGAAATTCATACAACTGGTATTGTATCACAAAGAAAAAAATCTGTCAAGAAATAACCGTTTCTTTTCTGTCGGTTTGTATATTATATATAATTATATATAATAAAAGAATATTCTTTAATTATAAGTATTGACAAAAGAGAAGAATGATGATATACTTTTGATATGATAGGACATTATACTATGGCGCAGTGTCACTATTGATAATTTTAATTTGCAAAAAAAATAAAAAATATAAAAATTTAAGAAAGGAAGTGTCAAAGCATGAAGAAGTTTTTGAGCCTTCTTCTCGCACTGACCCTCGTGGTTGGTATGTTGTCTGCGTTTACCGTATCCGCAGCTGTAAACACCACCGTGTTTTACAATGCATTGACCAACGAACAGATTACATCACTTGACGGTGTAGACAGCATCTATGCAACCACAACCTTCACAGGTCGTTATGAAGACAACGCCAGTGTTATCGCAAATCATTACGATGAAAGCGGTAAACTGACTGCAGTTGAATTCATTACCCCCGTGGAATCCACAATTGGAGCAAGTGTAGAATACACAACTCCTGCGATTTCGGTAGGAGATACCGATATCATCAAAATTTTCGCATGGACAGGAGTGGACACCATTAAACCCCTCCTGAAGTTCCCCGGCGTAATCAGCCGTAACGAAGCAATTCCTCTTCCCACTGCAACTGTAACTGAATTGGATGTTGCAGAAATTAAGGAAGTGCCGCTGACCTTCGCTATGAACTTCAAAGCTGATCCTGTTACCCAGGCTCAGCTGTTAGCTTACGGCAACTGGTACGCTGACTACGAATTGAAGATCAACAAAGATGTTACCTTCAATTTAGACGGCACCAAAGACGGTTACTTAGCAGGCCAGTATGATTCCTGGAGCCCTGCATGGGTAACTGTTCCGAAAAAAGACGTAACCTTAGCGGCTAACACTCCGTTAAAGATTATGGAAACCGGTGCTGAAACCTACGGTAAACCCGGTCTGAAATACACCTGTCAGGAAGTGTTTGACAGAGTAAAAGATTTCGACTGCGGTGTATTCTTTACCGATGAATTCTTAGCAGCAAATCCCGACATTTATGTAACCTTAGAACTGAGAATTTATAATCCGCTGAATGAAAGCGAATCTTACTTAATCAACTCAGAAACCTACGAATTCGGAACCAAACCCGAAGAAGCTGAAGTGGTAGACATCAACAATGCTCCTTATGCAGGTGTATATGCAGTGAAAGCTGATGCGGCAACCACCGTTTCTACCGAAATCGGTTCCACTGCAGCATTAGCAGCAGGCGAAACCAAATATGTTTACCTGTTAAAAGGCGCAAACATTATTGGTAACACCAACGGTGCAAACCTGACCTTCTATGCTTTAGAAGGCAACGGTCTGGATTACTTAGATCAGGTTACTGCTAACATTCCGTTAGCACCCAGCAGTATTTCTGAACTGGATCTGATCGGCAATTATGTAAATCCCCAGGGTACTGTTCAGGATGCAGGCACTTTCGTTACTCTTGGCGAAGATGCATCTGTTGATGTGAAATTAAATGCTCCTGCAGCAGGTCTGTATGTAGTACAGATTAACTATACTTATGGCCTCAATGCACAGGTTCGCGCAGAAACCGATACCGGCTTCTATGGTGTAATTAACCAGATTCCCGGACGTGCAGGCTGGAACGAATTAAACTCCGGTACTTATGAATCTGCACTGCAGGATTTAGAACCCGTGTTCTTAAGAGCAGGCGAAAACACGATTACTTTCAAAAATATTGGTGAACTCACCAGTATCAGCAAAATCAAACTGGCTAAAACCGGTTCTTTAGCTTCTTTAGCAGCATACAACTGGCAGTTGAATGTGGAAAACTTAAAAGTAGTTGTTACTGAAGCAACTCCCGAAGAACCCATTCCGACTCCCGAACCGACTCCGGACGTACCGGCTGAAATCGTTGATTACACCAACGCTCCTTACGCAGGTGTATATCAGGTAACTTCCGACAAAGCAGTTACTTTAACCAACGAAACCGGTCACACCGTTACCTTAGCAGCAGGCACTACTGATTATTTCTATCTGATTAAAGGTAACAACAATATTACCGGTATCGACGGTGCAACCTTAACCTTCACCACTTTAGAAGGAAACGGTATGGAATACATCAATGAAGTTGAAGTAGCAAACTTACCGTTAACCGATCGTCGTATTTACTTTGGACGTCCTTCTGATGGTGAAACCATTGGTAGCTATGTATCTTCCAAAGATGCTTCTGTAACTGTTGCAGCAAACAATTCCGCAGTTACCATTCCTGCAGGCGCAAGCGTAACTCTGAAGCTGCCTGTAAACCAGAAAGGTATCTGGACTTTCGGTATTGATTTAACCAGCAACAATAACTCTCTCATCTATATTGAAACCGATACCGGCTTCTATGGTGAAATTC
>JAZOQZ010000003.1:0-1990 GCA_045656345.1 Clostridia bacterium | reverse complement strand
TGTTTACAAATAACTTTCAATCCAAATGGACCGATCAGTATGAACAACGTGCCAAAGAATTGGGAATGAATGTAAAAGAAGTAATCATCTTAGCTTCCATTATTGAGCGGGAAGCCAGCAAACCGGAAGACTTCTCATTGGTTTCTTCGGTTTTTCACAATCGTTTAACAATCGGAAAACGCTTAGAATCCTGCGCAACCGTGCAATACATTTTAAAAGAGCGAAAACCGGTGCTGTCTGTGGCGGATACGAAAATTGATTCTCCCTATAACACCTATCAGAATGCAGGTCTCCCCCCTGCTCCGATTTCAGCACCCGGAATCCTTGCCATCGAAGCTACGCTCTATCCGGCAGATACAGAGTATCTGTATTTCTTCACAGATCAAAACGGGAATAATCATTATTCAAAAACCTATGAAGAACATAACCAAAAAATTGAGCAGTACGGTTTATAACAATTGTTTTGAAAAAAACACGCATAATTAAAAAGGAGTAAGGCAATAAACCTTACTCCTTTTTTTAATAAAATAAGTTTTACAATTAATCGTTTTCACTCATCAACAGTTTCGCACTTCTGTCGGCAGTAATCAATGCTTCCACAAATGCATCAATATTCCCATTCATGATGGTGGGAAGCTGCTGAATGGTTAAACCGATTCTATGGTCGGTAACACGTCCCTGAGGATAGTTATAAGTACGGATACGTTCACTTCTGTCACCGGTACCTACCTGGGATTTTCTTTCTGCAGCGATTTTGCTGTTCTGCTCTGTAATTTTGATATCATACAGTTTGGAACGAAGCATTTTCATTGCCATATCACGGTTTTTATGCTGGCTTCGTTCGTTCTGACAAGCTACCACAATACCGGTGGGTTTATGGGTAATACGAATTGCAGACTCGGTTTTATTAACGTGCTGACCACCTGCACCGGATGCACGGTAGGTGTCAATTTCCAAATCATCGGCATTAATTTCCACCTCAACATCTTCCACTTCGGGAAGCACCGCAACGGTTACGGTAGAGGTGTGAATTCTGCCACCGGATTCGGTTTCAGGAATTCTCTGCACACGGTGAACACCGCTTTCGAATTTCAGTTTGGAGTAAACCCCTTTTCCTTCAATGGAAAAAGAAATTTCTTTATATCCGCCAATGCCGATTTCGGTTTCAGAAATAATTTCAGTTTTAAAGCGCTGATTCATAGCGTACATAGAATACATACGGTATAAATCCCCTGCAAACAGAGCCGCTTCATCACCGCCTGCACCCGCACGGATTTCTACAATAACGTTTTTATCGTCATTTTCATCTTTGGGAAGGAGCAGAATTTTGATTTCTTCGATAATCTGTTCGCTCTGGTCACGTTTATCATAATATTCTGCTTCCGCCATTTCACGAAGGTCGTGGTCAGTTTCAGTATCCATCATTTCTTTGGCATCTGCCATTTCCTGCTGTGCCTGTTTGTATTCTCTGTATTTTTCCACAATGGGTTCCAGCTCAGAAATTTCTTTCATCACACTTCTGAACTGTTCCTGATCACTGATGATTTCGGGATCCGCCGCCTTATTATTCAATTCAATATATTTTTCTTCTAAAAAGCCTAATTTTTCAAACATATTAATCTTTTTTTCCTTTCGCCTGTTCTTTTAAATAAGCATTGATGAACGCATCCAACTCTCCGTCCATCACGGCAGTAACGTTTCCGGTTTCTTCCAAGGTTCTGTGGTCTTTTACCATACTGTATGGATGGAACACATAGGAGCGAATCTGACTTCCCCAGCCGATATCCAGCTGTTCCCCTTTTAAGTCCTCGATTTTATCTTTATGCGCCTGTTCTTTTAATTCTAAGAGTTTCGCATAAAGCATTTTCATCGCAGTGTCACGATTTTTATGCTGACTTCGTTCATTCTGGCAGGATACCACAATGCCTGTGGGAATATGAGTAATACGAATCGCAGACTCAGTTTTATTGATATGCTGACCGCCTGCACC
>JAZOQZ010000002.1:0-59768 GCA_045656345.1 Clostridia bacterium | reverse complement strand
TTTCGTTCGTAGTTCTCTAAATAAAAACTCTAGAATTTTCAAGGTCCATTATGTTATTCAGTTTTCAAGATTCATTTGCTGTCCAAATCAGACAGCTTAGCTATTGTAACACAGGTTTTTTCATTTGTCAATACTTTTTTTCAAATTTTTTGAAATTTTTTTATCAACTTTGTTTTACCTATGTTTTTCGCTCTTTTTTGTGAGAGCTTGTCCATTATATCAAACGATTTTCCATTTGTCAACTATTTTTTTGAAATTTTTTTATTTTTTTTGAAATTTTTTTCAACAATGAAAAATGCCGATTGTTTTTGTGGGCTGTTCCCTATACTATATAATATAAAAAGGGCAGATGCAACACAACACTTTGCAGCTGCCCTTATTGTTCTCAGAGTCCGAAACTGACAAACAGGGCATCATTCACCGAGTTCATCAGCGTTTCGTCCACATGACCGATTTTTTCTTTCAGTCTACGTTTATCAATGGTACGGATTTGCTCGGTAAGAATCACGGAGTCTTTTGGCAAACCGTACTTCATAGCATCTATTGCGATATGCGTAGGCAATTTTGATTTATTGAGCTGACTGGTCACCGCAGCAGCAATCACTGTGGGACTATATTTATTCCCCACATCGTTTTGCACAATCAGAACAGGACGCACGCCGCCTTGCTCTGAACCGACCACCGGGCTCAGGTCAGCATAATAAATATCGCCTCGTTTCACTTGCACACTGATTCACTCTCCATATATCTGATTTCAATATCAGTTTTTCCCGATCGTGTGCTGAACATACATCAATCTGTTATTTTTGTAAAATCAGAAGTTTATTTTTTTGAAAGAGGCTTTTCAATTACAATAACAATCAAACCCAGTCGATTAAATTTTATCCATATAGTTGACGGTTTTTAGCAACGTGTCACCATCAAAATAGGCTTTAACAATTCGTTTTCCCGTGTCACACATCATTTCGTAGTTGATACTTCCCGAATGAGCTGCCATTTCAGAAAACGAAATCGTGTTGCCACCTGCAGCACCGACTAATATAACTTCGGTGCCGTACGACACATCGGGAATCTCGGAAACATCCACCACAGTCTGATCCATACAAATGTTTCCCACCTGAGAGGCAAGTTTTCCGTTGATAATAACCTGAATTTTGTTGGAAAGGGTTCTGAAATATCCGTCGGCATATCCGATTCCTACTGCCGCAATGGTTTTGTCGCAATCGGTAACATAGGTTTTGCCGTAGCTGATCCCCTGCCCTGCAGGCACCTTTTTCACCTGCCATACCCTTGCTTTTAATTCCATCACGGGTTCCAATTTCAGAGAAGTTCTTTCCTGCACATAACTGGAAGGATACTCACCGTAAAGAATGATGCCGGGACGCACCATATCCAGATGCATTTCGGGATACAGACAGGTTGCCGCAGAGTTCGCTGCGTGACGGATGGGAATCGTGAGTCCGCCCTGTTGCAATTTACCGATAATTTCTAAAAATGCAGAAAACTGCTTTTTGGTAACAAGCTCACTATCCTGACAGTCTGCATTGGAAAAATGGGTGAAAATTCCTTCCACTTCAATTCCTTCCAATTTAGAAATTTGCAGAATCTGCTCCACAGAAGCATCATAAGAACTGTCGTAATACGGAAAACCCAAACGCCCCATACCGGTGTCAACCTTGATATGAATTTTCAACGTTTTGTGGTGTGCTTTGGCATACTCGCTGATTGCCCGGGGAAGTTTTTCTTCAAAAACAGCAGGGATAATATGATAAGTGAATAAATCCTCCACACATTCCAGAGGAGTGGCACCTAAAATTAAAATGGGTAAATCAATGCCGTTTCTGCGGATTTGCTTGGCTTCGTCCACACAGGCAACTGCCAGATAATCCGCACCGTTTGCCACAGCGGCGGTAGAAATTTCATTAACACCGCATCCGTAGGCATCTGCTTTAATCACTGCCATCACTTTCGTGGAATCCCCCACATAGTTTTTGATGGCAGAGAGATTGTGACGAAACCGATCTAAATGAATTTCTGCCCAGGCTCTGGATAATTTATAACTGTTCATATAAAAACGCCTTCCCTATATACTCTGAAATTTTGGTTGCAGTGAGTGCATATTCTGAAATTTCCTTTGCTGCTAAGTCTCCTGCAAGCCCGTGAAGATATACACCCAACACGGCAGCATCAAACGCAGATGCTCCCATCGCCAGCATACTGCCAATCATTCCGGCGAGCACGTCACCACTTCCCGCAGTTGCCATACCGGAATTGCCGGTAGTGTTGATGCGGATTTCTCCGTTTGGAGCGGCAATCACTGTTCTTGCCCCTTTTAATACCACAACCACATTGCGTTCTTTCGCATATTTACCCGACAGGTAAATCCGGTTTTTATTCACTTCCTCAGCAGATAATCCCACCAATTTTGCAAATTCGCCCGGATGAGGTGTAATCACGGTGGGACAAACCATTTGAGTCTGATTCAAGTAATTTAGGCCTTCGGCGTCCACCACGACAGGTTTACTGCCACAGCCCGCCAATTTCATTATATGCGAAAGACCTGAATTTGACAAATAACCCGGTCCGATGACCAACGCATCTGCCAGCTCGTACATTTTCTTATATTCTTTATCACTTTTTACAATCACTTCGGTAAGTTTTTGTTCTGCCAACGAAAAAATTTCGTCGGGAACCACGGCATAGCTGTATCCCGCACCGGTACGCAATGCCGCTGTGGATGTCATCACCACAGAACCTGCCATTCCTTTGCTTCCCCCAAAGGTGACAACTCTGCCAAAGGTTCCTTTATTGGAGTTGGGATGTCGCTTGGGAATCAGACGATGAATCATTTTGGAATCCACCAACTGAATTTTAGAATCGATTGCTGAATAAGAATTTTTGGATAATCCGATAGGAAGAAGCTCAATTTCCCCTGCGTATTCAGCACCGGGATAAATCCATAATCCCACTTTGTGTGCCGCTAACGTGTAGGTTTTATCTGCTTTCACGCAAGCACCCACCGGTTTTCCGTTGTCACAGTTCAATCCGCTGGGAACATCTACTGAAAGAACACGATAGGATTCCATCAACTGAACTGCTTTTAAATATTTTCCACAAAGTTCACCTTTCACACCTGTTCCCAAAATTGCATCAATACAAACATCCGCGCCTGCAAAGTCGTCCACGCTGATCATAGAAACCTGCTTATGTTTGGCAAAGGTGATTGCGGAATTAGTAAGAGGGTGAATCTGGGCAGTTTCATCAAAACAAACAATTACAGTAACCCGATAGCCTTCTGAAACCAGATTTGCCGCCAGCAGGAATCCATCGCCACCGTTTTTTCCGCGACCGCAGAACACGGCGATTTTTTGGGATTTATCCACATCACGCATCACAGCTTCGCATAACGCCTGTGCTGCATTTTTCATCAATTGTTCTCCGGAGAGATTATCAAGAGTTTCTCCCAACTGATCCAGCTTATTTGCCTGCGCACTGTTTAATAATATCATAATAAAACCTTAGCCTTTCTTTCGTTTACACCAGCCAAATAACCATCCGAGCACTCCCCGTTTCTTACGTTTCTTGGTTTTGGCTACCGCTTCCGCCTCCGATACAGCACGCTCCATAAAATATTTTTGAGCGTGAAACCCTTTCACAGTGGGCTTGCGGATGTATCTGCCGTCTGATTGCAACACTCTTGCTTTCACGTCATCTGTAAGCAGGGCATCCAGATGCTCTTTTAATTTTTGCTTGATGTCCGGCGCATATACAGGAGCCGCAATTTCCAAACGGCGTTCTAAGTTTCTGGTCATTAAATCCGCTGAGGAAATAAAGAATTTTCCGTCGCCGTGATGATAAAAATAATAAATACGGGAATGTTCCAGATACCGTCCCACAATACTGGTCACGGTGATATTTTCGGTTTCGCCGGGAATTCCCGGAATCAAACAACAAATTCCACGGATTAAAAGGTCAATTTTCACCCCTGCTCTGCTTGCCTCTGCCAGTTTATCAATCATGGTTTTGGAGGTGAGAGAATTAAACTTCATCACAATATGACCGTCGCCGTGTTGCTGATGGGATCTGATTTCCTCGTCGATATAATCGCAAAGTCCCCGGCTGATGCCATAGGGAGATACCAAAAGATGTTTATATTTTCCGTTCACATTGGAGGTGGTGATATTATTGAAAAATTCCGCCGCATCTTCCCCGATTCCCGGATGGGTGGTAATCAGATTCATATCGGTGTATAACTGGGCAGTTTTTTCATTGTAGTTTCCGGTGCCCAGATGAACAATATGAGAAACTCCACGGTCAGTCTTTTTGGTGATCAGCAATATCTTGGAATGAATTTTATATAAACTCAAACCGTACAGCAACCTCACACCCGCCTGCTCTAACTGTTCAGAATAGTTGATGTTGTTCGCTTCGTCAAAGCGGGCACGAAGCTCCATTACCACCAGAACCTCTTTTCCTTTCTCTGCCGCTTTTTCCAGCAGAGAAACAATACGGGAGTTGGAGCTTAATCGGTATAAGGTCACTTTGATAGAAATCACGTCAGGATCTTCCACCGCTTCTTCCAGAAGCTGGAAGAAGGGTTTGGTGCTATCGTACGGATAAGATAGAAACAAATCTTCCTTTTGCACCTGATCCATCAGTTTCTGTGTGGGTTGATACCAAACGGGTAACTGAGGGGTAACCGGGGAAAAACTCAGTTCCTCCCGAAGTTCACGGGGGAGACGTTTTTCTGCTTCCGAAAAAAAGGCGTAGGACAAGGGCACCTTATTTACCAGCACAATGGATTCGGGAGATTTATGACAGATGAGTTTTTTAAATTCTTTGGAAACAGAATTAGAAATTTCGATGCGGACCGGTGCCAGACGGACACGTTTTTTCAAAATGTCCTTCATCATATCACGATAATCCACATCCTGATCGTACCACGCTTCCAGCATTTCCAAATCGGCATTACGGGTTACTTTTACCAAACAGGTTTCCAAAACATCATAACCGGGAAACAGTTTTTTGGCATAATAACAAATCACGTCATCGGTTAATACAAATTCCAGCCCCTTACTACCGGGAAGCTCAATCAAATTCGGCACCGAAGTGCTTTTTAAGACAAAAGCAACTGCCGTTTTATCTTTTTTCTTAAGATGCAGTGCGGTATAAACGGCACGGTTCTCCAGATGGGGAAAAGGCTGACGGGAATCCACCACCTGGGGTGACAAGAGCGGTTCCACGGCATGCTGATAAAAATCTTTCACAAAGGAAAGCTGTTCTTTGGATAATTCGGTGGGTTTTAACAGCTTGAATCCGTGAGCAGAAAGCTCTCGTAACACGTCTTCATACACACCTTCCTGACGGATATAGAATTTCTGTGTCCGTTTTAAGATTTTCTGCACCTGTTCCTGCTCAGTCAGTCCGCTTTTATCATCCTTGGATTGTTTGCCAAACTGCACGTGGTCGGTTAAACTTCCCACACGCACCATATAGAACTCGTCTAGGTTACTGGTTACAATAGAAAGAAACCGCAACTTTTCAAGAGACGGCGTCAACGAGTCGGTTGCTTCATCCAGCACCCGTTCATTAAATTTTAACCAGCTGAGTTCCCGATTTTCATACATCTGAATCATGGCAATTCACTCCAAGAATTGTAGTTTATAAAATACCATTTTTATTATACTAAAAATCCCGCTCAATTGCAAGGGATTTTGTATAAAAAAATGACGTCTTGACAAATTCTTTTTCGGGGAATATACTATAAGTATCCTATTTTCAAAAGAAGAGGTGATTTTTTGAAAAACATCCGTGATTTTCTTTCCTATTATAAACCCCATAAAAAGTTGTTTTTTATGGATATGCTTTGTGCATTTTTGGTGGCGATGGCAGATTTGGTGTATCCGCTGATTGCCAAAAATATGATTAACGATTATGTACCAAATAAAAATCTGCGACTGTTTTTGGTGTGGGGCGGTGTATTGCTTCTCATTTACATTGTGAAAGCGTTGCTTAACTATTTTATCCAGTATTACGGTCACGTGATGGGAGTACGGATGCAGGCAGAGATGCGTCAGAAACTGTTTCGTCATTTGGAAAAACTTCCCTTCTCTTATTTTGATGAAAACAAATCGGGGACCATTATGTCCCGACTGGTGAACGACCTGATGGATATCTCTGAGCTTGCCCATCATGGTCCCGAAGACTTGTTTTTATCGCTGATTGTGATGGTGGGTTCCTTTGCCATTTTGTGCACAGTGAATGTGTGGCTCACCATTATCACCTTTGCCCTGCTTCCTGTGATTTTACTGATTGTGGTGTCACTGCGCCTCAAAATGAGTGCCACCTTCAAAAAATCCCGTGTGGAACTTGGTGAAGTGAATGCCAATCTGGAAAATTCCATTTCAGGGATCCGTGTAACCCGAGCATACAACAACACTGCCCGCGAGGAAGAAAAATTCCGTCACTATAACAATCAGTACCAGACAGCACGAAACGCATCCTACAAGGTGATGGGGCAGTTTCATTCTTCCCTCACCTTCTCCACAGACATTCTGTATCTGGTGGTGTTGGTGGCAGGCGGTATTTTCTTCTTCCAAAAGCAGATTAACGCCGGGGAATTCACCATGTATCTTCTCTATATCAACTCCTTTTTGCAACCTTTACGCAAACTCATCAGCTTCTTTGAACAGTATCAGAACGGTATGACAGGTTTTGAACGAATTCAGGAAGTGTTTGCCGAGGTTCCTGAAGAAGAAAGCGATAATGCTATCACTTTAGAAACTACCAACGGGGAGATCGAATTTCAAAACGTTACCTTCACCTATGAAGAATCCGAAGAAGAAAGACGACCTGTGATTGAGCATCTGAATCTTCATATTCCCAATGGAAAAACCGTGGCGTTGGTGGGTCCGTCAGGAGGCGGAAAAACCACCCTTTGCCATCTGATACCCCGCTTCTATGAAATCTCTGATGGTGCCATTCTGCTGGACGGCACAGACATCCGCTCGTTAAGTCGTCAGAGCCTCAGAAGCCATATCGGGATGGTGGCACAAGACGTGTTTCTCTTCACAGGATCCATCCGTGAAAATATTGCCTACGGAAACTTAGATGCCACCGAAGAAGAAATTATTGATGCCGCTAAGAAAGCCAATATTCACGATTACATTATGACTCTCCCCGATGGCTACGACACCTATGTTGGTGAGCGTGGCATCAAATTATCAGGGGGACAGAAACAGCGTATTTCGATTGCAAGAGTGTTTTTAAAGAATCCCTCTATTTTGATTTTGGACGAAGCTACCTCCGCTCTGGATAACGCCACAGAAATGCTCATCCAGTCCGCATTGGAAAAATTATCCCGAGGCAGAACCACCATCGTGGTAGCGCACCGCTTATCCACCATTAAAAACGCAGACGAAATCGTGGTAATTACCGACGAAGGTATTGTTGAACGGGGCACCCACGAGGAACTCTTAGAAAACGGCGGTCTTTACAACGAACTTTATCAGTATCAGTTTAAAACGGAATAGCTCAAAAAAAGGAGTCAACTATGAAAAAACTACTTTCCATTCTATTGGTATTCTCCCTTCTTTTTTGCACGGCAATACAGGTGTGTGCCGAGAATATGAGCATCGTGATCAACGAAATTACAGTGGACGGTGACAATGTGTCAATCAAAGGAGAAGTAACCGACCACACGATTCCTATTGTATGCGAAGTGCGCGACACCAAAGACAAGCTTACTTATGTATGGTATGATTACAGCAACAGCCAAAAACAGTTTGAATTCAACTTCACGATGCCAAGTCGTGCAACTGGCGGAACCTATATCGCAACTGTTACAATGTATGGTCACGGTGTAACCCAAACCAAAACGTTTTCCTATACCAAAGCTGTTTTGGCTCCCGATCAAAAAGGTCAGCCAAGTAATGTCAAGCTGGTAATCAATGACAAACAGGTGGTCTTCCCCGACCAACAGCCCATTTTATTCGACGCAAGAACCTATGTTCCCGTACGGTTTTTAGCAGAAGGATTAGGAGCCAAAGTGGAATGGGACGAAGAGCGTCAGGTGATTATCATCGCAAACTGCGGAATACAGTACTCCGATTTACAAAGCAACTACGCCCGATATTACTTAAGAATCGGGGAGCCACAGATGGTGTATGTTAATTACGACCCCAACACTCACCATCCTATGGATGTGCAGATTTTTGATATTCCCCAGGCACCGTTTCTCACCGAAAGCGGCAGAACCATGCTTCCCTTCCGCTTTGTATCAGAATTATTGGGTGCATTCATTTATTATGATGCCACCACCAATACCGCTATCGCAGAGTATGACGCCGACCACAGAATCGAAACCAGCAAGCCGGTCCCCATTCTTTCCACCGTGGTACAAGATGCGTTTTATTATGAACTGATGGATTTTCGATTAGAAAATCAACCGGAATATATCAAAAATCCGGCACTGATGAATCTTGAAACCCGAGATGAGCTGATCTCGGCGGCAACCTGGAAAACCCTGCAGTTGTTTGAAAAATATGAACACCAAAATCCGGACGGAACCATGTATTGGGGCAGATTTTTTTCCTTATATTTGCCGAACACAGAATTTTCTTTCAACGGAGAAAACATAAAATTTTCCCAATGGTCTGCTCCGTTAGGAATCAATATGATCAATGCATCCGACCGCTATCAAGATCAATATTATTATTGTGTGCAGGATGTTGATGCGTGGCTGGATGACTCGGAATACTGGTATTTCCATCTGGCAGATGACTGGGGCATCAATATGATTCCTCTCAATGAAACATCCGACTTGGTATATAACGGAAAAAGCTATTTCAAATACAAAATGAATTCCCAGCATTATCAAAAAGTTTCCGGTGTGAATTTTCATTCTTTTTCACTGATAAAGCACTGGACGGATGAAACTTACCGTTCGTATATGCGGCAGGAAATTCGAAGCTGGGGGAACTCTGTTGGGCACAGAAAGGTTCTGTTGTTGCCGCAGGGCAAATTCGGTTACGGTGTCAGACTCATTGAAGGCAAAGGCTATGCAACCTACGCCAAAGGCTATTAAGACAAAAAAGCATATAAAAATATTGTCGGGAGACGGCAACAGCTCTGCCTTAATAGACTCACTGCAAAAAATATCATCATCTCCCGACAATATTAAAGTCAGTGTAGCAGATAAGCAGGATATTGTCAAGTTTTTTACACAACAAAAAAGGAAGTAACGGTATGATTCCATTACTTCCTTTTTTATTTTTTCGGAACATCAAAACGATGAGAAAATGATGAGAAACGGAGGAACAGAACCCCGCCGTACACTCGGTACGGCGAGGGCGAGGTTTGTTGATAACAAAAGGCATAGGATTTTTTTCCTATGCCTTTTGTGCTCTATGTTATTTCATCAAGCTTTTAATCGTTAAAACCTACACGAGAAGAATATGTCGTGTGCAGGAGTTCGTGAGCTTTATGCGAATTGGGTTCTCCTAAAAATTCATCATAAAGTTGTTTCACCTGCGGATTATTGTGAGACTGACGCAGAGTAAGTCTTTCGTCTTCGGAATAAAGAGCGTTTGCTCTCTTTTCTCTGAAGGTGTCTAAAATATCGTCTGCTTCGTTGGGTAAGAAACAAGGACGAATGATAGGCTGACCGCCACCTGCGATACAACCGCCGGGGCAACCCATAATTTCAATAAAGTGATATTTGGATT
Organism: Clostridia bacterium; assembly: GCA_045656345.1. Taxonomy (GTDB): domain Bacteria; phylum Bacillota; class Clostridia; order UMGS1840; family UMGS1840; genus SIG452. Next base: position 50,043 of record JAZOQZ010000002.1, on the reverse strand, counting down.
TGCCTGCACGGATACCCTCAAGCAGCACCTTGGCATTTTTCATACCGTGAGCAATTGCCACATTTACAACCGTGCCGTTAATATCCAAGGACGCTTCACGGATACCGTCGAACCCACGAACCGCTTCAAATTTAATAGCTTCGTGTTCTTTGCCGGTTAACACAAAATATACGGTACGAAGAGCCGCTTCCATAACACCGCCGGTTACCCCGAAAATAACGCCCGCACCGGTGTAGTCTCCCATTAAATCCTGGTCAAATTCTTCGTCGGGCAGACGGGTGAATAAGATACCTGCACGTTTAATCATACGGGCAAGTTCACGGGTGGTTAACACTGCATCCACATCTTTGATGCCGTCCACCTGCATCTGCTCTCTTTCTTTTTCATCTTTCTTTGCGGTACAGGGCATAATGGAAACCACAAAAATATCCTTGGGATCAATGCCATTTTTCTTTGCATAGTAAGACTTAATAATGGCACCCTGCATCTGATGGGGAGATTTACAGCTGGACAAGTGGGGAAGTAAATCACCGTAATTATATTCTGCATAGTTAATCCATCCGGGAGAACAGGAAGTAATCATCGGAAGAACGCCGCCGTTTTGGATTCTGCCGAGTAACTCGGTGCCTTCTTCCATAATGGTTAAGTCTGCAGCAAAGTTGGTGTCGTACACTTTGTCAAAGCCTAAGCGTTTTAAAGCAGCCACCATTTTGCCGGTCACAGCAGTACCAACAGGCATTCCGAATTCTTCCCCCAATGCTGCACGAACTGCGGGAGCAGTCTGCACAACCACGTGTTTGCCTGCTTTCATTGCAGCATCCACTTTGCCAATTTCTGATTTTTCCATGAGTGCTCCGGTGGGACAAACGCTGACACACTGTCCGCACAGGATACAGGGAGAATTTTTCATAGAACGGTTTTCTGCAGGTGCAACAATGGTTTTAAAACCACGGTTTTCAAAGCCTAAGATACCCATTCCGTGAGCGTTTTCACATCTTGCCACACAACGTCCGCACAGGATACATTTGGAAGTGTCACGAACGATGGAGGGAGTTAACTCGTCTAAAGTAACAGGAGTTTTCACACCCTGGTATCTGCCTTCTCTTGCACCGGTTACCGATGCAACGTGCAGCAGTTCACACTGACCGTTTTTGTCACACTGCTGACAGTTCTGGTTATGGTTGGATAAGAGCAGTTCCACAGATGCACGGCGTGCTTCTGATGCCTGAGGGGTGGAAATACGGATTTCCATACCTTCATTCACAGGATATACGCAAGAAGCAACCAATCCTCTTGCACCTGCCACTTCTACCAAACACACACGGCAGGAACCGTTGGAACATTCGCCGTGATTAAAAGCACATAAAGAAGGAATTTCGTAGCCGCATTTTTTTGCAGCTTCCAAAATGGTTAAGCCTTCTTCTACCTGATAAGAAACGCCTTCAATTTTAATATTCACGTTAGCCATTTTGAATTTCCTCCTTACTTCTGAATAATTGCCTTGAATTTACAGGTTGCCAGACAAGCACCGCATTTCACGCACTTGGAAGCATCAATCTGATAAGATTTCAGCTTCTTGCCGGGAGCGGTGTAATCCGTCTGCTCAATGCAACCAACGGGACAAGCTTTTGCACACATTCCGCAACCAAAGCACTGATCCTGCACAATGGTGTACTGAATGAGTTTTTTACAAACCTTTGCGGGACATTTTTTGTCCACGATATGTGCTAAGTATTCATCTTTAAAATGAGTCAAGGTGGAGATAATGGGATTTGCCGCAGTCTGACCCAGTGCACACAGAGAGTTTGCTTTTACGGTTTTACCCAGTTCTTCCAGTTCTTCTAAGTCCTGCATAGTGCCCTTACCTTCGGTAATGCGGGTTAAGATTTCCAACATTCTCTTGGTACCGATGCGGCAGGGAGAACATTTACCGCAGGATTCGTCGCAGATAAATTCCATATAGAATTTGGCAACGTCTACCATACAGTTGTCTTCGTCCATTACGATAGCACCGCCGGAGCCCATCATAGAGCCCTTTGCCACCAAGTTATCAAAATCGATGGGTTCGTCCAGAGCTTCTTTGGTTAAGCAACCGCCGGAAGGACCACCGGACTGAATTGCTTTGAATTCTTTGCCGTTCGGAATACCGCCACCGATATCATAAATCAGTTCCCGTAAGGTGGTGCCCATGGGGATTTCCACCAAACCTACGTTATTCACTTTACCGCCCAACGCGAACACTTTAGTGCCTTTGGATTTTTCGGTACCGCATTCTGCAAATTTTTCTGCGCCTTCTCTTAATATGTAGGGCACGCAAGCCAGAGTTTCCACGTTATTTACGATGGTGGGTTTGCCCCACAAACCTTTTACCGCCGGGAAGGGAGGACGAGGACGGGGCATACCGCGTTTGCCTTCAATGGAATTTAACAAAGCAGTTTCTTCCCCACACACGAAAGCACCTGCGCCCAAACGAATATGTGCCTGGAAGCTAAATCCGCTTCCCATAATATTTTCGCCTAAAATACCGGCTTCGTTCATCTGCTTGATAGCATTTTTCAATCGTGCAACCGCAATGGGATATTCTGCACGAACATAGAAGTACCCTTCGGTTGCACCGATGGCATACCCTGCAATCATCATGCCTTCCAGCACGGCAAAAGGATTTCCTTCTAAGATAGAACGGTCCATAAATGCACCCGGGTCACCTTCGTCACCATTACAAACCACATATTTCTGGTCTGCTTCGTTAGCATACGCAAAGCTCCATTTACGACCTGAAGGGAACCCTGCTCCTCCACGTCCGCGAAGACCGGAGGCAAGCACTTCGTCAATCACTTCTTTCTGACTCATAGACAAAGCTCTTTTTAAACCGGCAAATGCACCTTCGCCCATTGCTTCGTTGATGTCTTCCGGATTGATAACACCGCAACCATGCAGTGCGATACGTTTTTGCTTTTTATAGAAATTGATATCTTCCTGTTTTGCAACCTTTTCTCCGGTTAAGGGTTCCACATAAAGCAGGCGTTCCACAATTTCGCCGTTTTTGATATCCTTTTCAAAAATTTCTTCCACGTCATCCACCTGCACCAGACGGTACAGAGTATCTTCGGGGAAAATTTTTACGAAAGGTCCCTGAGAGCAGAATCCGAAACATCCAACGATGTTGCAGGTCACTTTGTCGCTCATATTATGATCAGCAATCAGCTGTTCAAATTTTGCTTTAATATCCATAGAATTGGAGGACAAGCATCCGGTACCGCCACACAATAAAATAGCACGTTTTCCGTCAGCACCGTCAATTTTACCTTTTAAGGCTTCGGTACAGCTGCAAATTTTAGCATCTAATTCTGCAAATGTTTTCATTGGTTGGCACCTCCTAAAGCTTTATATTCTGCCACAATGCCGGGAACCTGATCCACCGACAATTTAGGATACACTTTCCCATTGATGGTTACCGCCGGAGCAATACCGCAAGCACCGATACAACGCAGAGCATCAATGGTAAATAATCCGTCAGCGGTGGTTTCGCCGGGAGCAATGCCTAAAATTTCGGAGAATTTGTCCATTACCAGCTGAGCACCTTTTACATAACAAGCAGTACCCATACAGCAGCCGATTACATATTTTCCTTTCGGTTCTAAAGAGAAGAAAGAATAGAAGGTTACCACGCCGTAAATCTCTGCAACCGAAATGCCGGTTTTATCCGACACAATCTGTTGCACATCCAACGGAATGTAACCGTATTCATTCTGAATGTCACTTAAAATCATCATCAGCGGAGTTTTTTCGTTTGCGTATCTGTCACAGATTTCGCAAATTTTCTTCACTCCCGCTTCACTAATGTGAGCCATAATTAGATCCTCCTTCTGCACAATCGGTGCGAAAAATCACACCATTTGGGTATATATCACATTTTTTAACTCAGTAATTGTTGCAATTTATACAATATGCATAAATATTATACCATATCCTTGCTAAAAGTTCAATAGTTTTTACAAAAATTAGAGTTTTTTCCAAAAGAAAATTTTTTCCGCTTGACAACAAAGAATATCTATGCTATGCTTTTGATACAACAAAATAATTCATACAAAGTGTCTGCCCTGCCGTTTGGCACTGCAGATGAAAAGGGAACCGGGTGCGAATCCCGGACGATACCAGTCGCTGTATGTATCCAGTTCATTCTGCCGAATTCGGCACAGGGCGAAAGCCGGTCATTGGGAAACTGAGAAGACTAAAGAATGAACGTTATGAGATATGAGTCAGAAGACCTGCTTTGATGTTGTTCCGTCAATGTGCCTGGAGGATTTGCACAGGAATAATAGTTTTGTTTTTCTTTTTTGAGAAAAACAAAATATGAAGTTCACAGAAACACTCTGCTGTGGCAATTTTGAATTCAAAATTGCCGCAGTTTTTTTATTATCTGCGGTAAAAACAAGGAGGCGTATTCAGAAATAAAACGTGATGTTACCAAGACGCTATTTCCCATAAATAATAAAAAGGAGAATTTCAAATGAACAACAAATTTATAAGTATTCTGATTCTTTTGGTAATGCTGATTACCTGTTCCCCTCTTGCAACATTTGCCAACACAATGACTTTAGACGATCTGAGAGAAAACTATGGTGCTATCACCGTGGAAGCGTATAATCTCGGTCAGGGTTTTCTGGTAGAACCGTCTTTATATGCCAAAGAAGGAAAATCAGTTGGCGATATTACAGTAGAGGTTCTTACCAAAAAGAACATTGGTTATACGGGGGACACCTCTTATTTCAGCGGATTTGAATTTGACGATACTATTGAACCCCAATATCCCGAATATCTGGAAGACTACATCTGGGAATTTGACGGTTTAGGAGACGGAAACGGTTATTTGGAGGAATTCGATTATAGCTGGATGTCCGGTTGGTGCTATACCATGAATGACTGGTGGGCATCCTGGGGGGCATCGGATGCATATCCGGGGGATGCAATTGTTGATTACAACTCCGGCGAAACGGTGATTCTCGGCGATGTGATTCGATGGCATTTTACCGTCAAAGGTTATGGCTGTGATTGTGGATTTGCTAACAATGCGATGGCAGAATGGATGGGTGGAAATTTATTTATTCAGGAAGATAAATCTGACCTGATTTTCCTCTTGGCTGCAATCAATGATTATTATGGAAATCTTGATACCGACGATGTGTATGAAACTGCACTTTCGGTAGCTGCCAATCCTTTGGCAAGTGCTTCGGAACTGACAGAACAGGAAACAATCCTCACCAGCTACATTGAAGATACTTTTTTCACCGCCACGGTTTCAGATTTTGAAATCACAGGCTATGACGGAGATTTTGTGTATATCACATTCCCCGAAGAAGGTGCCAATATTACCTTAATTTTGGCAGATTATGAAAACGATCAATTAAACCTTATAAAACCAATTCCCCTGACCACCAAAAAAACAAGCGGTGAAAATGTGATGATTGTTCCCATTGATTCCGATATCACACTTTCTTCCAATGATAAGATTATGTTGTGGGATGGCTTTACAACCTGTATGCCCCTTTGTGAAGCATATATTGTAAATTGATAAATCAGGAAAGGAACCAATCTCATGAAGAAAATTGTTAGTGTTCTGCTTCTTTTGGCAATGCTGTTTTATGCAGTTCCCGTTCTGGCATCAGAGGAAGTTGTGGAAAATGATATTGTCACCGAAGAAATAGATTATAATAGTATCAATGCGGTGATGGAAAAAATTGATGCCATCGGCGAGGTTACCATCCACGCAGGAAATAAAATCAAAGATGCTCGGGATGCATACGAAGAATTACCCGATTCTCACAAAGAATTGGTTGAAAATATTGATAGTTTAACCGATGCGGAAGCAGTCATCGCAGTGTTGTATGAAGAATTAGCCAACATCGATTATCTGTCTGTTTACGAAGCAACTGCCGAGTATATTTCTCAGCTTGGAATCCCCAATGTGGGTTCTGTTGGCGGAGAATGGATGGTAATTGCCCTTACCCGTTCCGGCAGGGAATGTCCGGAGGGATACTACGAAAACGTGGTGAACTTTGTGAATGAAAATATCAATGACAAAGGGCAGCTTCACAGAGCGAAATCCACGGAAAATTCCAGGGTAATTCTTGCACTTACCTCATTAGGATATGATGTGACCAATGTGGATGGACATAATCTGCTTTGCGGACTTTCCGATATGAGTTACTTAAAAAGACAAGGGGTGAACGGTCCCATCTGGGCTCTTATCGCCTTAGATAGTTATGGTTATGAAATTCCCCAAAACTCCAACGAAGACACTCAGGCAACCAGAGAAGATATCATCTCCTATATTCTGGAAAAACAACTTCCTGACGGTGGCTGGTCCATTTATGGACAGACCTCCGACCCTGATATGACAGGGATGGCGATTACGGCACTTGCTCCCTATTGCGATACCAATCCCCAGGTTGCAGAAGCCGTGGAAACTGCGCTGAGTTACCTTTCTGAAGTTCAATATGAAAATGGAGCTTTTGGTTCCATCGACGGTATTTGCAGCGAGTCCTGTGCTCAGGTGATTGTTGCATTGACCACACTCGGAATTGACCCCGAAACAGAGGAACGCTTCATCAAAAACGGGATTTCCGTTGTAGATGCGCTATGTATGTTTGCTGTTGACGGTGGTGGTTTTGAGCATCTTCCGAGTAGTGGCTTAAATGGTATGGCAACAGAACAAGGCGAGTACGCATTGGTTTCCTATATCCGTTTTCTGGAAGGAAAAACCACTCTTTACGATATGACGGATGTCACTATGCTGCAAGATGAAAACCAAGAAGAAACCGACGATGATGATATCGTAGAAGATGAACCGGAAATTTGGGACGATGTAATAGCAGATGAAGAGCCTGAAGATTGGGACAATGCCATCATAGAAGAAGAACCCGAAAATTCCGTTTACGAGGAAGATTACCAGGAACCCGAAGCAGAAGATTCCCTCTCCACAGAAAATAATCTGACACAACAGGAGACAGAACAGCCCGAAACAGAACAAACAACATCTGAAAACACAGAAGTCTTTGAAATGACTGATACTACTTTCGCAGATGTTCAAAAAAATGACTGGTATTACGAATCCGTAAAATATGTGTATGAAAACAATCTGATGCAAGGCACCGACAATGGCTTTGAACCAAACACGAAGATGACAAGAGCCATGCTTGTGACAACCCTTTACAGAATGCACTCCTCCGAAAAAACAGAAGCGATTCACAATTTTTCAGATGTATCGGAAGATAGCTGGTACGCTGATGCAGTGGCCTGGGCAGTTACAAACAATATCGTAAACGGTGTAAACGAAACAGAATTTATGCCCAATCAAGAGGTTACCCGTGAACAAATGGCTCTGATGCTCCAGCGTTACGCAAAGATGCAAGGAATGGATGTTTCAGGTAGTTCCGATCTTGAAATATACGCAGATAAAAACGATGTGAGCGACTGGGCACTGGATGCCATCCGGTGGGCAAACGCTGTCTCTTTACTGAATGGTACCAATCACGCCACCTTATCTCCCAAAGATACTGCAACTCGTGCTCAGGTGGCAACGATTATCATGCGTTTTCTGCAAATGCAGTAAAAAAGGATGTGAACCGGATTGAAAAAGCACAAAACAAAAATCATATTTGCTATACTCATCTCAGCAATCCTTGCCTTTTCCTTTTGGTACGGCGGTAATTCACCGGGACTTCGCGGTTGGAATCCAAAGCCTCAGAAGACTGTATCTGTTGCAACCGATGCTCCTACCCCTGCCCCGTCAGAGCAACCCAATGATGATTCATCCGCAATCAAAGCAGAGAAACTTACTTTGGAACAGGAATCCGTCTCGGACACTACGCAAGAAAATGAAGTTACCTCTGTCAAAAACGGTATGGTAATTGATGAGGAAACCGGAAAAGACAAATATCTTACCGACCCTGTTCCCGAAGGAAAACCCGTCCCCGTGGAACCCCAGGATGTTGTTGTATCCGACCAAGTGCTGACCTGCACACTGTCTGTTCGTTGTGACAGTATTCTTCAGCATATGGAATGGTTAGAACCACAGAAGGTGGAGCTGGTGCCGGAAGACGGAGTTATCTATGCAGAACGGACAGTCGTCTTCTATGACGGAGAAAGCGTGTTTGATGTGCTCCTTCGTGAAGCAAGACAAAATGGGATTCACATGGAATTTGAACACACACCACTATATAACAGTTCCTATATCGAAGGCATTGCAAACCTTTACGAGTTTGACTGCGGAGAACTTTCAGGATGGATGTATCGGGTAAACGGTTGGTTCCCCAATTACGGATGTTCACGATATCAGTTAAAAGACGGCGATCAAATCGAATGGCTTTACACCTGTGAATTAGGGGCTGACATCGGAGGATATAACGCTGCTTTTGGAAACTGATCAATCGTAGGTCTGTTTCAAAGAATTCTCTTGACAAGAAGCCAAAAGTATTGTATAATAGCTTTTGGCTTTCGAGGTGTAGCTCAGTTTGGTAGAGTGCTTGGTTTGGGACCAAGATGCCGCAGGTTCAAGTCCTGTCACCTCGACCAAATAAAAGAGTCATCCATAAAATGGATGGCTCTTTTTTTCATACAGGACTTGAACCTTAAGAAGGCAACGAGCGTTTAAAAAAGTTGCCTGCGGCAAGTTTTTAGCGAAGTTGGTGCGCAAGGCGGGTACCGAAAGGCAACGCCTTTGGGTCGCCGAGCAACCAGGGCGCACTTGTGCGACCGCGTCCTGTCACCTCGACCAAATAAAAGAGTCATCCATAAAATGGATGGCTCTTTTTTTCATACAGGACTTGAACCTTAAGAAGGCAAACAAATCTCAAAATATTAATCTTACTTTCGCTTAATCAAAGATTGGTATTTTACACTTTGCATAAGTCTTCCGATGGGAGCAGAAAAAAATCCCGCCAGGATTCCGATTACCCAAATAAAATCCCAACCCACAAAAAATCCAATCAGATTGATGATAACAATCACTAACATCCAGTAAATCAGCTGAAAATACTTTCCAAATTGATTTAATGTTTCCAAAATATCAGTGCCTTCCGTTGTGTGAGGTGCCGTTTCAATAAACTCTGCTGCACCGGATGGTCCGGAGCAATTGCGAAAATCTTTGCCGCAGCTTTCGGCACCTTCTTGATATACAGGATTTTCCAGCAGTTCCAGAACAGTCAGTCGGATACCCTCTGCTGAATCATCAGAAAGCATCTTACCGGCACCAATTTCCGTTACTCTTCTTGCCACGGCTTTCTGCTCCGCAGTTTGAGGATATAACACAAGAGGTGTTCCCATATAAAGGCTTTCCGAAACGCTGTTCATTCCGCAATGGCTGAGAAACACATCCGCTTTTGACAAAACATCCAACTGGTTCACGGAAGCAAATACCTGAAAATTATCAGGAATCTCCCCAAGGGATTCCCGTGTTATTGCATTTCCGCAGGAAATCACAACATCCAGATTCTGATTCCCCAAAGCGCTGATGCAGGTTCTGTAAAAATCAGGTCTGTCGTTGATAACGGTACCCAGCGAGATATACACGAGGGGTCGATTTTTGGTTTTGTCCGCTGCAAGCTTGGAAAAAACGGAAGGTCCCACAAATGCATAATGTGCAGAAAAGCTTTCCGCATAGGGTTGGAATCTTCGTGAGGTATATACCACAGAATCGGTATGGTTGTCACTTTGCACCAAGGACAGCGGATTCTTCACGTGATAGCCGTATGGCTCCAGAGATTTTAATTCCTTAGCAACTCTGGATAGCCCAAAAATCATATCCGCCAGTTCCTTTTTGGAATGTTTCATATATTGGGAAGACAACTGATTAAACGCAAAAGTGCTGGTGGAAACCACCATGGGCACCTTATGTTTTAGGGCGTTCAGTTTTCCCCAGAAACAAACGGAATCTGTGTATATCACATCCGGCTGATAGGTTTTGAATTCACCATCTAAAAAACCGTCCATATTGCGGGTGATGGCAATTGCCTGCACAGTCATTTCCGTGGTGGAAACTTCCTTTAGTTTTTGTTCTGCGTGCTCATCCAGTTGAAGTAAATACGAATCGCAGGAGACAAATTCTGCTCCTGTTTGCTCTATTTTTTCCCGGAATTCGCAAAACGAATAAAATCGGACCATATTTCCTCTTTGCACCAATTCTTTTGCAACAGGAAGCATGGGATTGGTGTGTCCGTGCGCCGGAATACAAAAGAAAAAAATTGTTTTCATACAAAGTTCCCCTGCCTTCGCTATTTCAAATCCTTAAAAATACGTTTCACATAATTCTGCTGTTTTTCTTTGGGCAGAATGGCGATTCCGTGCTCCTGATCTCCTAACACGATGATTTCATCCCCCGGATTCAAATCGAACAGTTCCCGTGCTTGCTTGGGAATCACAAACTGTCCCTTTTCTCCAATTTTAACCATCCAGGCATATTTTCCTTGCAAAATATCCATAGTATAACCTCCCCATCAGTATGATTAGTATGATTAGTATGATTAATCATACCATATTCTTTTTTTTATGTCAAGAGAAAATAAAAACAGTCTTCCAAGGAAGACTGTTTTTTCTTTATCTTTCGTTGCCCTGATAACGGCTTTTTCTTAATTTTTGCTGTTCATGTTTTTCGTATGCCAAAATAATTTTCTGCACCAACGGATGACGAACAACGTCTTTATGAGAAAGCATGGTAATCGAAATACCTTCAATATTTTTTAGGATAGAAACCGCTTCTTTTAATCCCGATTTTTTACCGAAAGGCAGGTCAGTCTGGGTGATATCCCCTGTGATAACCGCTTTCGTGTTAAAGCCAATACGGGTTAAAAACATTTTCATCTGTTCAGGGGTGGTGTTCTGTGCTTCATCCAAAATCACAAAACAATCATCTAAAGTTCTACCTCTCATATAGGCAAGAGGAGCCACTTCAATCAACCCTTTTTCAGAATATTTGCTAAAGGTATCAGAGCCTAAACAATCAAATAACGCATCGTATAAGGGACGCAAGTACGGATCAATTTTAGACTGCAAATCTCCGGGCAAAAATCCCAGTTTTTCCCCTGCTTCAATGGCGGGACGGGTGAGAATAATGCGGGACACTTCTTTGTTTTTAAACGCTGTTACTGCGCAGGCAACTGCCAGATAGGTTTTCCCTGTCCCTGCAGGGCCAATTCCCAGATTGATAATGTTTTTCTGGATGCTTTCAACATAAGCTTTCTGCCCTAAGGTTTTGGGTTTGATGGGTTTGCCTTTGGCAGTGACGCAAACACAGTTTCCGCCAATTTCCGCAACAGACTTCACATTCCCTTCTCTTGCCATACTGATGAGATAGCGAACGGTCTGTTCATCTAAGGATTCTTCAAATTTCAGACGCTGAATGAGTCCTTCCAACACTTCGGTTGCCATAATTACCGCAACTTCTTCCCCACTGGTTTTCACAATGCCGTTTCTGTGAAAAATTTTCACACCCAACTCTTTTTCAATCAACAGAATATTTTCATCGAAATTGCCGAACAGACGAATGGCTTCGTCCACGGAACTAAGCAAAATTTCTTTCTCCATATATACCTCTTTTATTGCACGTCAACCGGCTTTTCAATCACTCGGGATACCCCCAGCTCTTCCTCACATTCTGCAAACACCGTCACAGAAATGCAATCTTCTGATAGCCTTGCTGACTCTGTTTTTAGCGAAACAATATCCTCTATCCCCTGTTCGGAAAGGCCTTTTAAAAACTCGTCTGTGGCCTCTTTGATTGCTTCTTCTTCACTTCTTTCCACCTTTTGCAAGGTGTATTCCGAAAAAACGGTTTCCCGATAGGTGATAAACAGGAAATGTCTATCTTTTATTATACTATCATAATTATAAAAGTCAATACTTTGCCCAAAATACAATGGAATTTTTAAAAACGGAAGTTGTAATTCACGACGGATTATTTCTTTCCCTGTGGGAATTTTTTCATATTGATACAACTTTTTTTCAAAAGTTTTTTCCTCCCAGGTAATTGCGCGGATGTTGCCCAAAGAATGAATATACCGTGTCCCCACTGCGGGACTTGGAATCAAGCCCGAAATTAAAATCTGATCTTTTAGCACTGTGTCGCCTGCTTTGACCAGTGCTTCTCCGTTTTGGGCAACGATTTCCTTAATGTAACCGTCTTTTTTTGCCACAATATTGGTGGGGGTATCCTTGGGAATAATCTCGGGAGAATCTGTTCTGGGAATCAGTGTGACTAAAAGATTTGTCCCCGAAAGTTCCACATTCGCCCAAAGCACCTCAGGAAAACGATTAATAATCTGATTGGAAAGATGGGTGGTATCCACCGTTTTTCGGATTTTTCCAACACCCAATCCGTTTTCAGACAGAAAGTCTCTGATTTTTCCCGTGTCTATTCCGGCAGAAACATCGAATGTGACTGTCCAGATAAAAGAAGAAGACACAAAAATGCCCACAAGAAAGCAGGCGGAAGCAACCAGGAAAACCGTTCTTTTTTTCAGTGATTTTAAAACGGTGGGCAATCCTCTTCCCTCCTGCACTGCCAGGGTAGTTCCTGTTTTTTCGGCAAATTCTTTCAGTAACCGTGCTCCCCGATTACTCACTGAAAACAACACTGTGTTTCTGTCAGTTCGGCAAATATCCCAAAGGTACAGCTTATGCGAAAGACACAGATTCAAAAATTTCTCCAGATGTATTCCGGTTGCCCGATAACACTGATACCCTTTTAGAAACCGATAGACACGCACCACAAAAACCACCTCCTACAGTTTTTCGATAACTGCCACATTCCCCGAAATGCTGATTTCTTCATCGGTCAGAGCCGTGATCACTAAAGAATTTCCCAAAATTTTATAAACATACTTTCGGGTATTCACCTCAATTTGCTCGTCGGAAAAACTGATAATCCCTTTGTGATTCACAATTTCCACCAGATAATCGCCGGTGACGATAATTTTCGGTTCCCCCAACAGCACTTCCGCCGAAATGCCAAGTTTCTCCGCCAGAGTTTTTGGCGGTGTTATGGGAGTAACCTCTGAGGTCAGAGGTTTTTCAACTTGTTTTATCTTTTCCCGTTTCATTTCTCACCCTTCTTCCTGCGTATATTCTCACAAGTATTTCCATATAATGTGGTAACATTTTATGGAAAAGGGGTGAAAATTATGTCTGAATGGACAGGATGGGGACTTCTTCTCTGGTTTATTTTCTTTCCGCAAGCAGTGAAAAGCGGCGTTGCAAACGGTCTGGAACTGGGTGGACGGGTGTTGGTGCCCAGTATTTTTCCCTATCTTGTGTTGTCGGGAATTCTGATAAAAACAGGTGCACTCCGCAATATTTCTAAAAAAATCAGAATCTGTTTTCTCTCAGAGGCGGCAAGAGAACTGCTGATTCCTTCTTTGGTTTGCGGATATCCCACAGGAGCAAGACTGTCAGCTTTGGCATACGATAATGGTAGCATCACAAAAAAAGAATTTTCGTTGCTTTTCATGTTTGCCAATGTGCCCGGTTTTGGATTCACAGTTTCTTATTTGGGTGGTGCATTAAACAGCTCGCTTCAAGGGTGGCTGATTTATCTGAGTTTTATACTCGCTTCTTTGACCTTAATTTTCTTTTCTGGAAGAAATCTTTCCAACAATCAGAAAATGCCACAGAAAGAAAAATCATCCAAAAAACAAGAAAAACAGAAAATATCGGAGGCACTGGTGGAATCGGTCAGCGAGAGTGCGCAAACGATGGTTTCTTTGTTATTTTTTGTTTGCTTTTTTTCGTCGATGATTGAGTTGCTGAAAAACTTGCCTTTGCCCCAAACATTTTACCCTATTGGAGCATCGTTTATCGAAATCACCACAGGCATCTGTTTATTAGCAGGGCGTTACCCCACACAAATGGTTGTGTTCTTTTGCGGATTTTCTGGGTTATCGGTTCTGTTTCAATCGTTGTATTTTGATAAAAAACATGCCATAAATTTTCTCCGATTGCTATTTTGGAGAGTAATTTACGGCATATTATCGGTATGTTATTTTATAATGCTTAATTTATTAATTCAATAAACAAATGGCAATATTCAGATACAGGGCAAATAACTGCCATAACAGATAGGGCAGATACAAATAAAATGCCCATTTCACAGTTCTGAGCCGTCCTAACAAGATCAGATTCACAAAAATCATGACAATCAGAACAATCAGCGCTAATCCAACATTTTGAAGTGTGAAGAAAAAGAGGGGCCAAAGGGCATTTAACACCAAATTTCCCACATAAAGCAATAATGCAACAGTGTCGTCAGGATTTTTGCGGAAAAACAGCATTAAAGAAATCGCCATTGCCACATACAAAATTCCCCACACAATAGGAAACGCAATGGACGGCGGTGCCAGAGGAGGTCGAACTAAGGTGTCATAGAATTCTGATGAATTCATAGAAAAGAAACCACCTAAAATTGCCGTTACCGCTGTGATAATCGCAATGAGCCAATTGGTTTTTTTCGTGTCTGACATAACATCACCTGTTTCGGAAGAAATCTTCCGCCTTTCGTTTTATTGTTTTAAATTCATTTATCTTACATTATAGAGTCTCCCTCAAACGAGGGAGCTTCTTCGCAGTTGTTTAACTATAATAACAGTATTGGAGGTTTTTTATATATGTATGCATATCACGAGTTGATTTATGACCTGATTCGCCTGGATGTGTTCCAGAAAGAGATGTCCTTCTTTTCGATAGGAACTTCCTATTTAGGACAAAATATATTTTGTGTGAAAGCAGGTGATGGTGACAAAAAGGTGTTGGCAATCTGCGGACATCACAGTTTGGAGACGATGTTATCAGAATTTTTGATGGAATACTTATTTCGTTCCAAAGAAACATGGTTTGACGGCATAACCCTTTATGCGGTGCCTCTCTTAAACCCCGACGGTGCAGAAATCGTGGCAGGACGAATCAAACCGCCCGAACCGTTTTTGGAAAAAAGCAACTGGCAAGCCAATTACCGTGGCGTGGATTTGAATCATAACTATGATGCAGGTTTTTATTTGGCAAAAAAAGCAGTAGCGAAAGAAGGAATTTTGGGTCCAAACCCCACTAAATTTGGCGGTGAAGAACCGTTCTCAGAATCAGAAACCAAAGCAATTTATGATTTGTGCAAAAAAATCCCCTTTGATGTGGCAATTGCGTTCCACTCTCAAGGGGAAGAAATTTATTATGAATACGATGGGGTTGTTCCCATCGGAACTAACTGTTATTTAAACGCATTTCAAAAAAACTCACATTATCACATTGCAAAACCCACAGGAACCGCCTCTCACGGAGGAATGAAAGATTGGTTTATCAAGAAATTCGGAAAACCCGCTTTTACCGTGGAGGCAGGCTTGGGAAAGAATCCTCTTCCCCACAGTTTGTTGCCCAAAGTATATGAAGATTGCAAGGTGATATTGGACTCCGTGATAGAAACAGTGCGAAATCTATAAAAAAGCCTTCCCCATGAGAGGAAGGCTTTTTGCATGATGGAAAGTTCACAAATTATGGCTCATCCACCAAAAAAACTTGCGAAGAAAAATGAGAGCAGAATTTGAAAATCAAATCAAGGCTTCGCCTTGACCTGCCCGAAGCTGTACTTTGTGTACTGCGAGGGAGTGATTTTCGGATTATGACTCATTTTTTAAGCAAACAAAAAGGGCTACTCCCGAAGGAGCAGCCCTTTTATCAGTTAGATATTACAATCGAGTTGTAATCTTCAAATTAACCGTTAATGTCGATAACTAAGATTAATTTGGTTTCGCCGTCGTAGTTGTATACGTATACAGCGTCATCGTTGAATAACTGAGTAGCATCCTGGTAGTCGTTGGTGCTCTTTTCAGTATCTACATCGCCGATGGTATCAACGGTGATTTTGCCGGTTCTTACATTGTAGATGTAAGCGTTAGCAGCAGGATTGAAGGTGAAGTCAGTGATGTACGCATCGTTAGCACCGTAGAATCTATCGGTACCGGATAAGGTCAGAGCGTAATCATCTGCCTGAACTAAGTTCAGAGTTTTACCTTTGATTTCAAATACTTTACCAGCGATACCAAAACCTTTTAAGGTTTCTGCATCGGTAGCACCAGCACTGAAGAAGGTGTCCAGGTTAGCAGTGTTGAAGGTAGGAGCAAACGCGATGGTCTGTTCGGTACCAGCTTTGCTTAATTTGTCATCAGCTGCAGCGTTAGCAGAGTTGTCAACAACTTTGTAACCAACACTGTCAACGTATTTAGCTAAGATAGTAGCAGCGGTGATTTCGCCGTCAGCATTGGTAGCGATCATAGCGATATCGTTAGCAGCTAATAAGGTTCTGCTTACGCCTTCAGCAGTTACTAATTCAACTTCTTCGCCATCGATGTAACCAACTAATTTGGTTCTGTAGTCGTTATCAACGGTTACAGTAGAAACTTTGGTTACAACCAGGGGATAGCCGCTCATGTTAACATTGTTCATTTCCTGATACAGAACAACGAATTTAGCTTCTTTTGCATCATTGTATACTGCGAAGAAATCATAGGTTTCGGTTTCATCAAAGATAGCTTTGGAAGAAACAGCGTAATCAGCTTTGTTGTTAGCACCGTAAGCATTTTCAGTGATTACAACAACAGTATCGTCAGTGATGTATAAGTTGTCTAATTTTTCACGAGTATCGTAGTAGGATTTACCAGTAGCATAAACTGCTTTGTCATCACCGGATACGGTGGTAGCAGCAGGAGTAAAGTCACCAACGATGGTACCAACGGTAACATCTTTGTCAGCTACTTCGAAAGCTTTGATTTCGCCAGCATTGTTTAAGTTGTAAGCAATGATGTTGTCTTTAGCGAAGTCAGTAGCGAAGTTAGTACCGGTGTAATCTGCACCGTTTACTTTGTCAGCTAAGTCTAAGGTAACGATTTCACCAGCCATGGTTAAGATCTGAGCCTGGTAAGTGGTACCGAAGTCAGAAGCAACGTTGTTAGCGATAACAACACCGTAGTTTTTAACGCCTTCAGCTACATCGTAGCAAACGATTTTGTCGCCATATACGGTAGCAGTGATAGCATCACCGGGATTTAAGGTACCGGTGGTCAGCATGGTGTAATCAGCATCGCCGATGGTGTAGTAGGTGTCACCATTTTCAGTGTAAGACTGAGTTACAGTGCCTTCGATAGTGTTGTTGGTAACAACGATTTCATAGTAGGTGTCGGGGCTGTCAAAGGATACTGCAACAGCTAAAACGTCACCTGCTTTGATGTCTGCTAATTCTAAAGCATTACCTTCAGCGTCGGTTAAGGACCAAGCAGTGGTTTCAACTTCAGGATCTAAAACGATGCTGGAAGTGTAGGTAGCCTGAGCGTTAGCATTGGTGGTTTCTCTCTGGATTTTGAAGTTTTTGGTATTTACAGAACCAACCATAAATACGCCCACGTTGTCAATAAATACGGTTTCGTATTCGCCGTTGTTATCGGTATCAACAAATCTGTAAGCAACGTCAGTTGCGTCAGCACCTAAAGCATCAACGTCGGACCAAGCACCGTAAACTAAGTTTTTGTAAACAGTTAAGCCGCCGGTAGGAACTTTGATTTTGCTGTTTCTGTCGTCATCAGCGGTTTTTTTGTATTCGATGGAACCATCGGTGTAAACGGTTTCCTGTAATAATGCAGGATCAACTTCGATTTCAACGTTTTTGCCAGCTTTAGCAACAACGGTAACCAGTTTCCATTCAGCATCATCAGCTTTGTCGATGATAGCGGTAGCAACTAAGCCCTGTAAACCGGTTAAATCAACATCATTGATTTTAACGCTGGAGGGAATTGCGAAAGGAGCTTTGTTGTAGTTAGCCTGAGCAACCTGATCCATTTTGGTAGGAGCGATAGTAACGGTAGCATCAGTTTCAGTTTTGTTTAAGGGGATGTTGTTGAAAGTAACTTCAGCTTTGATTGCGTTCAGTTTGGTCCACAGTAAAGACTGAGTAGCGATGGGTTCGAATTTTTCATCAGAACCCCAAGAAGTCTGGTCCATCATGGGAACGGTCAGAGAGTTGTAAGTTAATCTTGCAACGGTTGCTCTGGAAGCGCCGCCAGCGGTGTTAGCAGTACCAACGGTGATGGATTCCTGGTTAGCAATCATCATGTAACCGGTGGGGTAACCGCCCATAGACTGAGCTTTTCTTTCATAACCCAGTGCACGAACTAACATAGCAACAGCCTGTTCGTAGGTAACTTCTGCGGAAGGAGCGAAAGTACCATCGCCCATACCGTTAACGATACCTAACTGAGAAGCGGTTGCAATGTAACCGGATGCCCAGTGGTCAGCTTCAACGTCGGTGAAGTAGCCGCCAACCTGGTTAGCGCCTGCATCGCCCATGTCCAGAATTCTGCAAACGATTGCAGCATATTCTGCTCTAGTGATTTTGCCTTCAGGTTTGAAAGTGCCGTCTTCATAACCATTGATGATTTCTAAAGCGGACAGAACCTGAACAGCTTCTGCGTAGTTAGCAGTAGCTGCAACGTCGGTGAATGCGAAAGTCTGCATGCCGAACAGCATAACAACTGCTAATACTAAGGATAAAACTTTAGACAGTTTCATTTGGATGTCCTCCTAAAAATGATATATAATTTTTTTTTTACGAATTTTTGGGGGCTCACGAAAAGCCCGATTGATAGAATAATCCCATCCGAGGGGTATCCTATGGTGTCATTTTAACAGATAACAATCAGTTTGTCAATAATATCAAAATATATGTAACAAAGTTGTAAAATTTATGCGTTGCGGTAATATTTTGGTAACAAACCTGCAAACATTTGGTTAAAAAAAGGTGTTTTTTTACCGTTTGTCACTATTTTGACGAAAAAAGAACTATTTTGTTCCCAAAAAACACATAGGCAAAATATCAACCAATTGATTATACTCTGTTTTTTTGATTTTGTCAAGATGTTTTTGAATTTTTTTGAAATTTTACCAAATCAGACAAGTGCCTTATATATAATATATAATGTAATAGGGATTTTTAATGTTCTTTTTCCATTTGTTCGGCAAAACGATGAAACTCTTCCTCCAGTTTCCACCAGCTTGTCTGCCAATTGCAGAAGGCAGTGTCCTCTTTGGGAGCCCGTGAAAACAGTCGCTGCACCGCAACTCTGGGATTTAATTCTTTTAAAAACACATATAGACGGTAAAAATAGTCTTCTTTGGCAATCACATCAATTTCCCCTGACTGATACAACTCATAGAGTTTAGTTCCGTAAGGAATATGCAGGGAATGCAGTTTTACCGAATCGGTTCCCACTTCGTTCATCAGCGTTGCCGCATTCAGAATGTCTTCGTCGGTATCCCAGGGAAGATTTAAAATCAGATGGGTATCCAGATAGAATCCTCGTTCTTTCACCAAAGCGGCACCCCGGATATAATCGGAAACGGTATGTCCCCGATTGATTTTAAGCAAGGTATCGTCATTGGCGGACTGGAGACCAAGTTCAATAAACACGTCCAGTCCTTTGGCTTTCACCTCACTAAGCAAGTCCAGATGTCCCCCGTTCAGGCAGTCCGGTCTGGTGGAGATTATCACTCCAACTATGTTTTCTGCTTTGATTGCCTGAAAAAGATACTGTCGGAATGTTTCCAACGGCAGATAAGTGGCAGTAAAATTCTGAAAATAAATGAGAAAGCGATGGGCGTTGTATTTTTTGCGAATGTATGCCATATTGGTGGTGATTTGCTCTGAAATATCCACAGAAGCATCCTGCAATTCAAAACCTGCTCCCACTTCGGAACAGAAAATACACCCACCTACTCCTTTGGTACCGTCCCGATTGGGACAGGTACCTCCGGTGTTGACAGGAATCTTATATACTTTTTCTCCATACAGGTTTCTTAAAAATTCGGAATACTTCAGCATAAATTTCTCCTTGTTATGAAATCAAAAAATCCAGAGCCTTTTGTTTGAACGGTTCTATGGCAGAATAGTCTGTGACAGTCTGATAAACAGCTTCCAGACGGTTATGATGAATGGCTGCTGTTTCAAACGTCTTGATTGCCAACTGCAACAGACCATCATAAAGCAGCCGGGGAGAACGGTTTGATGTCCGTTTGGTAATCATATCGGAAAAAGACACAATTTCATCGGCATCAGTGTAGGAGTGATACAGGTGAGAAGTGACCAGCGCCAGATTCGCTGACGGGAAAATCAGATGCTCCGTTTTTTCCGGATTCATCGGACAACGGCAAAGAATCATATCTGCATTCCGCAGGCTACAAGCGTTTTGCACCATTTCCATCAGACGGTATGTGGCATCACCTACCTCGCTTTCCACTGAAATCACATAGTAATCGCTTAAGTTTTCCTTCAGAAAGTTTACAAGTCCTTTTCCGGTGATGGCAGACAGGAACACATTTTTCCGAAAACCGTTGGCAGGAAAGGTCGCAATCCGTCTGGCAATGTCTAAGCTAAAGGAACGAATCTCGTCTTCCAGCAATCTCTTCTCGCTTCTCAGATGCATCAGCTCCAGCAGCGCTTTTGCACTTCGCAGATAGCAGTAACCCTCCGCAAAGGTGTTTGTTGCCAACCGACTCTCACAGCGAACGGTTTCTTTTTCGGAAATATCGCCGATAAGGTCACAAAAGTTCAGCACCGTGTCATAGGCACCCGGATATGCGGCATCTGTGATATGGGGTGATGTTCCGTCAATAACAGCAGAATTATAATCGGGCAGAAAAATGCCGTCCAAAGAATCAGGGTCGGAAGAACAGTGCAGATAAGTAACCGTTTCGCCCTGCTCAAAAAGGGTTTTGCCGAGTGATTTTAAAAAGGTGGACTTCCCTGTGCCGGGACCGCCTTTGATAACAGCCAGTTTTCCATTCTTATGGGAATCTGATATTTCACGATAATAACTGAAAAATCCTTCCGGGGTGTTGCCACCGGGAAAATAATGATGTAAGGGTTGCATAAAAAATCCTCCCAGATGTTAGATTGGTCAGAATTATTCTATGCGCTCTTTCCTCTTCGGTGCGTGGATATGTGCTGTTTTGATTGTATCAACCCAGGACGGACTTTGTCAAGAGATATTTGGTTTTTCAGCAAAATTTATCAGATTTTACATATTTTAGCGCAAATCAAAAAAAATGCAAAAAATTAAAAAAAAATGTTGACATCATAAAAATTATATATTATAATAGTGTACGTGAATTTATGATACAAAATCTATCCGGCGTGACTGATCGCGTTTACGGGAGGAGGGACAGACCGATGGCAGAAATCAGATTAAAAGATAACGAGTCTTTAGATAATGCGTTAAAAAGATTTAAAAGACAGTGTGCAAAAGCAGGTGTTCTTTCTGAAATCAGAAAAAGAGAACATTATGTAAAACCCAGCGTTAAAAGAAAGAAAAAATCCGAAGAAGCAAGAAAAAGAAAATTCAAATAAGAATTTCATTCTTCATTTTTAATTTCACTAACCTTTTAGGAGTTTTGCTCCTCATTATGTACCATTCCTCGCAGATGGTCGGCACGCTGATATTATCATAAATTTTCAGGATAGTGAATTACAAAAGCAGTTCTAAAAGGAACTGCTTTTTTGTTGCCAAAAATGTGTGATAGCACATAAAAAGCCAGGGAACGGTGCGTTCCTTGGCTTTTTTTAGTCTTTATGAAAATGGGCATACACTTCCCGCTTGGGCAGGTTTCTGTCCTGAGCGATCTGTTTGATGGCATCTTTCTGAGAAATCCCTTTTTTCAGATAAAATTCCAGATGTTCTTCCAAAGACAACTGATTGAGGCTGCTTTCCTCCTTGATGCCGCCTTCTGCCACAATCACGAATTCTCCTTTTACAGGATTGCTTTCAAAATGACTCAGAACTTCCGTCAACGTTCCACGGATATGTTCTTCAAATTTTTTGGTGATTTCACGAGAAACACACACTCTGCGCTCTTCCCCGAATACCGCTTTCATATCGGACAGTGTTTTCAGAAGGCGATGGGGTGCTTCATAAAAAACCAGGGTTTCTTCCCGATGCTTTACGGTTTCCAATTCCTTTTTACGGTCGTTTGGTTTGGATGGCAAGAAACCGATAAAGCTAAACTGCGCGGTGGAAAACCCAGACACCGTCAATGCACAGACAAATGCACAAGGACCGGGAATGGGATACACATCAATTCCACGGCGGATACACTCCTCCACAATGGCTTCCCCCGGGTCTGAAATAGCCGGGGTTCCGGCATCAGAAACCAGCGCCACAGTGTCTCCGTCTTCCAAATGACGGATTAACAGAGAGCTTCGCATGGCTGCGTTATGCTCATAATAACTGACCAGTTTTTTCTCAATGCCAAGTTTTTTCAGCAAAGCACCGGTCACACGGGTATCCTCTGCAGCAATCAAATCTGCTGATGCTAAAATTTCTTTGGCACGGGGAGATAAATCTCCCATATTTCCGATAGGGGTGGCAACAAGATATAAAGTTCCCAACATAGTTAAAACTCCTGCATCCGACGAAATTCTTCGGTCATTTCACCGTTTTCGTCATAGAGAAATAAGGGTGGTTGGCAATCCATCCAGACACCGCTGTTTTTTACGGCTTCCACCAAAAACAGGTTGGCATCCTTCTTAGGATTTCCATATACCAAACGAAGGCGTTTCGGCTCTAAGCGGTGTTCTTTTAAGTTCGCAAGAATCTCCGCTAAATTCTGTGCCCGCTGAATTAAAAAAATTTTGCCACCATCCCGAAGAAGACGGTAGGCCTTTTCAAATAAAATGTCATGGGAAAACTGCTCTGTATGACGGGCAGTTTTCAGATTATCATTTTTGTTTACCCTTCCGCTATTTTCAAAGAAATAGGGCGGATTCACCGTGATGGCATCTGCCATCATTGTGTCTTGTATCGGAAAATCAGCAATATCGCTACAATAAAAACGACATTTTTCTGAGATTCCGTTATAGGCGGCAGTTTTTCGGGATAATTCCGTCATTGTCGGATCGATTTCCACAAAATGGATTTCTTTGGGGTGAAAGTTCAGGTGACAAAAAAATCCCACTGCTCCAGTTCCGGAGCAGATATCAAAAAGCACATCTTTTTTTCCCATCCTGGCAAAGCGGGACAGCAGCACTGCATCCGTGCCGAATTTAAATGAATCTTCCCGTTGGAAAATCGTGAAATTCTCATTGATTTTTGATGTAATTTCCTTGTTTTTTTCCAACCGGATCTCTCCTTAATATTTTTGTAGTATTTCTAAGATTTCCCGTTTAGAGGGAACTGACAGATTATTTCTTAAATAATTTTCAATATATTTCTGCTGATCCACAGTCAATCCATCCTGGGTTAAAATCTGAGTGACAGTGGCAATATCTGACATAGAAACTGCTTGCTGACAGAGGGAAATAATTCTGGTTTTATCCGCAGGAGAAATATTCTTAAGCGCCCTTACCAATTGAGCTCCGGTGAAATCCCCCATCGTGGTATGCACCGTTTGAATTTCGGTATTGGGTTTCTTGGGTGGTGTTGTGGCAACCGGCGCATGTTCCGTTGCGCTTCCATCGGAAGCCTCGGAAGAATCTTCAGGATTCTCTTCTTCAACCGCCGGAGACGGAGGTTGTGATTCTTCTGTGCTGTCTGATTCCAAAGTTGCTTCCAGCGATTCCTCCAATTGCACAAACATCTGGGCATTTCTTTCCACCAGGTAATCAAAAACCATAGGTGCAATGTAGGGATATGCAATCTGATACGCAATATAGCCAACTAAAAATAGAATCACCAATGTGATAACTATTCTTTTTAAAATTTTAAGAAACAACTTCAAACCCAACAAGCCCTTTCTAAATTTCTATAGCAAAAACAGAAAATCAGGAGTCCCTGGTCATCATTTTTATAATGACAATCAACACCATAACTACCAAAACAATTACCAAAAGAATACTGATAATAAGCCCGGTATAACTTTCCTGTTGATTGGTTATTGTGATACGGGGAGCCTGATACTCCTCCGGATTCTGAGTACGGCTTAAATGTTCTAAAAGCGCTTGTCCTTCTGAACCGTAATCCTCTTCTACTTCCCGATCCAGGAAAATATCGTAACCGAATTCACCGGAGAACACCCCACTGGAAGATGCCAGTGAAATTTGAGTATAAGTGTCGGTCAGATTCAATTCAATACCGTTGTCCAACTGAATTCCCATAACCCTTTTTCCGGGTTCATTGTTAAAGTTAACTTGTGCGGTAAATCCGGAAACCTGCGGAAATTCTGCGGTGGCAGTGGCCGGATCAATGGTGCCGTCTTCTCGCACCTTAATATTATACAAGCATCCTTCCAAAGCAGTTTTCAACATCTTTGGAGTCACTTTTTTCACCTGCACGGAATACTGGTTGGGAAGCACCGCTAAAATGGTTGCTTTGCTAATTTCCCCTTGAGGAATCCCGGATTCAATACTACCTGCATTTACGATGGCAACGGTGGCCTGTGTTTTTGCGCGGTAGGCGTCTGCAACAAAATTCCCTAATGCTTCCGACTGATACATCATAGAGAAGGAATATGGAATTGCATGCTCTGCTACAGCAACATCAGACCCCAGAAATTCAGACTGTCTCTGGGCAATTTCGTTTTCCAACGCCACAACAGTTTCGTCCATCGGCAGGTTTGCAACCCCCTCGTAACTCCACTGAGTTGTGGAAAAACCGGTCAATTTTCTGTACCTATCATAATTTAAAGTCAGCTGAATCAACTGTTTGCCGTCTGCGCCGGGATTTAAGATGAGGGTTTCCCCAATCCATCTGCCGCCTTCTTCTTGATGGTCATGACCGTCTAAAATAAAATCAATTCCGTTTACGAACGCAGCAACCTGATCCACGTTGGTATTTCCTTCATTCCCGATATGGCTCAGTGCAATAATCACATCTGCACCTTCTGCTTTTAACTGATTCACGCATTTTTGTGCAGTTCGGGCAGCATCTTCCAGATATACGTTCTCTAAATTTTGCAAACTTGCATCCAATCGCAAATCGGGATTCAAAATACTGAAAAAGCCAACCTTGATGCCATTTACTTCGCAAATTTCGGTGTTACCTAATAAGGGGGACCTGTCCTTTCCGTAAGTAACGTTAGAAGACAACATATAAAAACCGGCTTCTGTTTGCGCTTTCTGCAAAACTTCCTCACCATTTTCCAGGTCGGCTTCCCCAATCCCTGCCACACGATAGCCAGCGGCATTCATCAGAGAAAGCACACCGGTGATGGTTTCTTCCGTCGTAAACATATTGGAGGTCAAATAATCCCCACCATCTACCAGAATACTGTCGGGGAGCGAACGCTGAATAGCAGCAATCCCGGAATAACCTAACGTTCCATTGGCAGGATTTCTTTGAAAATGACCATGAATATCAGAAGTAAATAACACATGAACCGTGGTACCACTCTCCGGAATTACAAAGGGAGTAGGCGAAGGAGTGGGCGTGGGGATAGGATCAGCTGCTACCACAGGAGCAGTTGTCGCTACAGGATCAGTTGTCACCTCAGGAGCAGTTGTCACCTCAGGAGCCGGTTCTGCTGTAGGAGTAGCGGTTGCTACAGGCTGAGCTTCTCCCTCAGGAGCAGTTACCGGTTGTGCGGATACTCCCAAAATGGTCAGATATATCAACAAAAGTATCAATGCAATTTTTCTCATATGTACATTCGTCCCTTTCTACACAATTCAAAAACTGTTATCGGAGTTGTATCACGGAGACTACCACCCTTGCCACTTCAGCACGGGTGGCAAGTTTTAACGGCAGAAATTCACCGCTTTCATATCCGCTGATGCAACCTGCCTGCTGAAGCCGTTGAATCGGGTCATAAGCATAATTGGCAATCTGCGAAAAGTCCAGAAATTCATAACGGGGATTCACCCGGGCAAGATCCGCTTCGTTGCGTCGGTAAGCACGGTAAATCACCGCACACATTTCCTGTCGGGTTACATACTCATCCGCACAAAATTCATCTTCATAAATCCATTGGAATAACGAAAAATATTCTGCCGTCAATAGCTGTTTATGAAACCAATCAGATGGGCAAACATCCGGATATCGGCTGGTGTCATAACGGTAGGCCTCATCTAAGAACGCTTTCGTTACCAATACACAAAGTTCCCCTCGGGTGATAGGTTGGTCCGGTCGGAAACTGCCGTCCGGATAACCGCTGATATATCCCTCGTTTTTTAAATACTCCACCGAAGGAATTACCCAATCGTATCCTTCCAGATCCCAAAAGGGCGGTTCAGGAGTTGGAATCGGGGTGGGAGTGGGTGTGGGTTCCGGTTCCTCGGTAAGTTCGGGTCCGGGATCAATAAAATCTTCCTCCTGCGGCGGAACGTATGCGAGGTTGTTCCCCATCACGGATAAAAAGAAGATTTCCATACTCTCAGGTACACGTCCCGTTTCAGCAATATAAGCAACTTCTTCCTGAAACTCCTGATCAAACGCAACCATCACAGGCAAATATTTTTCCTGCTGGAAAATATACAAAAGCAAAAGGGTAAGAAAATAGTTTTCCAAAGTTTCTCTGTCTTCCGGCTTTTGGAGCTTGTCTGCCTCGTCATCCAAAACGCCCATAAAGGAACGGATCATTTCTTCCGACAAACCGCCTTCTGAAAAACGGTCAATCAGCTCAGGATCCATATTTAACAGCACATCGTAAGTGGAAACCTCTCTGGCAAAGCAAACAGAGCTTTGTAATAACAACATTACAACAGCCATCAGAACAGCAATCAGACGTTTCAAAACTTTGCCATCTCCTTCTTCTGAAAAATGAAAAGAGAATCTAATTCTCCTATACCTTATATTTTACTGTATTTTTACAGTTTCGTCAAGTTATTTTCGGAAATATTGTAAAAAATAATTATGAAAAACTTGTGATTTTTGGCTCAATCTTCCAAAAAAAGATTGACGAAGTATGCAATCCATATTATAATGAATCCAACGGATGATTCCCATAGGGGTTCCCTCATCCAAAACAAAACGAACCTTTTTGTCACAAATTCGTCGAAACAATTGAAAAAGCCTAACGAAAGGAGACGAATTCTATTGAAACATTCTGTGATTCCAAGAGCAATTGCTCTCATTCTGATATTGATACAGCTCATTACGCTGAGCGCATTTGCAGGTGACAACTATCACGAGGAAACTACATACAGTCCCCTTAACGGTGTTTTGGTAACCACAGTTTCCACCATTGAAAACGGTGGATTTTTCAACTATCAGGTGGTGACCTGCGATTTGACCAATCCCAATATTTCCTTAGACCTTTTGTATCCCTCCGAAGGGGCAGGAACCTTAAAACCAACCCGTAACATCGGGGAAGACAACAAAGCGGCAGTTGTAATCAATGCAGACTATTTCAACCGTTCCGACAAAGCCAACGAAGGTTCTGCAGTGGGTTACAATCAGAAGGACGGAGAACTTCTCTCCAACGCTCTGGAAGAGAAGGTGTATTCCTTCTCCTACAAGGATGACCATCAGTATTCCTTTGATATTTTCTCCAATCAGATTAAAATCGGATTCCGTGATGAAGTGTTTGAATTTGTAAAAACCTACAATAAATATTCCTCCCTGGAGGGTGTTGCCATTTACGACAGCCACTGGGGAAAAGAATCCCTGGGTTCTCACGGCACTCTGGTGGAATTGGTGATTGAAGATAACATTTTAACTGAAATCCGTCGCGATATGCCTCCTGTTAAAATTCCCGAGAACGGTTTTGTGCTGGCAGGATTATCCGATTTGACCACATTATTTGATCAGGTGCAGGTAGGAGACGAAGTTTCGCTGGAAATCCTCACCACACCTGAGCTGGAATTTTTGCCTGATTTCACTGTGGGTGGCGGTTCTCTGCTGGTGCAGGAAGGGGAAATCGTGGACCAGATGTCCTACCCCAAAACCTCCTCCTCTTTCTCTGCCATCGGCATTTCCCAAGACGGAAAAACCCTGTGGATGATTACAGTGGTGAATCAGAATAATCTGACCTTAAAACGAATGGCGGAATTATGCAAAGCACAGGGCGCCTACTATGCCGTGGCATTAGACGGCGGCGGCTCCACGCAGTGTGCTGTGAAAAACAATGTAACAGGAGAACTTGAGTATATCCATCCGCTGGCTTCCGGATATGAGCGTTCGGTTGCCAACGGCGTTGGGATCCTGACACAGAATGAATCTCCGAAAGCATACGGAATCCACACGGAAGATGCTGTGGTTTTCCGCAATATTCCCAAAAAAATCAACTATACCGTCTACGATGAAAACGGGAATCCCATGGAGGTAAATCCTGCAAAGGTGAAGTTTTCCTTACAAAACGGCCTGGGACGGTTGGAAAACGGTTTTTACTATGGTGAATCGGTGGAAAAAGAAACCGTAATTATCACCTATGAAGGAATTTCGGCAACCTGTGAAATCACTGTGGTTACTCCTGCCGAATATGTGCAGAAACAAAAAGATGGCAGCTATCTGGCTGCAAATTCCCACGGCTACAAACAATCCGTCAGCGAGAAAGAATACAAAAACGGCAAAAATCTTACTTTGGTGGATAAACTTCCCGTCTTGGATGCTATGGCTGACAATCAGGGGCTTCCCGAAACCTTGAATATTTACGGTGGACGAGTGAAATACGAAACCATCTGGGATCATCTGATCACCTCCAATATCTTAAAAAAATCCGGTCGGACGCTGTATCCGTTTCAAAGTGAGCGAATTGAAAATGACTACATTGAAATCGTGACATTAGACAACCTAGAAGGGCAGATTTTAAATAAGAGAATGACCGAATGGAATCGTTTTTCAGATACCTTAAAGACAGAAAAGAATAACATCATCATCTGCCTGGAAGATCCGATTTCCTTTTCCAGACAGCAAGAAGAAGATCTGTTTTTCTCCATGATTTCAGAAGCCGCTTATCAAGGAAAAAACATCCTGGTGCTGCATCGTGGAGAAAAGACAGAATTAAAATCCCTAAAAGACGGTGTGCGGGTAATTTCGGTGGCATACGACCAGTGTGAACCGGAAGGTCTTCTGGAAACGCCCACCGAATTTTTAAGAATTCATTACAGCAAAACACAAATGACCTATGAAATTGTTTCCAATCAAATTTTTTATGAAAAATAATCTCTTATCAGGAGTTATTTCGCTATGGACAAACGACCTGTTCGCTTGATTTATCTTGGAATTCTGATGAATTTAGGGTTATTCGGGGCAGCTTACTTTCTGAGGCTGCCCTTTTTGGCATACCACACCGGAACAGTTTATGTGACTGCACTGCTTGGTTCCACCGGCGGAATTCTGACTGCCATCGTAACCTTTTTGTGCCTGGCCTGTTTTGTGTTTGGTCCTTCCTATGCCTGGTTTATGCTGGGAGCAATTTTCATTTCCACCTTTGTGGGAGAACAATTAAAAAAAGAAACCCGCACCGGGAACTGGTTCCTGGTAACGGGTGAAATCTTCTTATTAGAGGCATTTTGCCATATTTTATTCACGATTATTTTCAGAAATTCTATCCCTCATGACCTGCTGGGACAGTCCATTTTCTACACATTGCTTCCTAAGATGAACAAGGTGTTTGCCGTGATGATTGCAGGAACAACCGTTTCTTTCATCACCGCAATCGGCACCGTGGGACTTGCCGTCCTCAGCGTGTTATGCACACCGAAACACTTGCTGTTATCTCAACAAGACGCCATAAAAGAAAAAGAAAAAAAGAAAGAAAAAGCAGAGAAAAAGGCTAAAAAATCAGAACAGAAGAGCCTTCAGGGCAAGAAGAATCAAAATAGATCCTCCTAGTGCTTCTGCTTTTTTGCCAAGCATTTCGCCGAATTTTTTTCCCAGCAACACTGCAATAAAGCTGCATATAAAAGTGGTCAGACAAATAATTGACGCCGAAAACCAAATGGAAACACAGGTGGTGCAGAATGCAATTCCCACAGCAAATGCATCAATACTGGTAGCAATCGCCTGCACGAAAAGAACCCCGTATGTCATCACGGTGGGTTCTTTTTTTTCGACCTTTTCGTGAGATAATCCTTCTTTTAGCATTTTAGCGCCTAAAAATCCTAAAATCAGAAAGATAATGAGACCTGAATACTGAGTAATCCACTGGGAGAAAATACCACCTGTGAAATATCCCAATAAGGGCATCAATCCCTGAAAGATACCGAAAAACACAGGCATCATAAACTTTTTATCCTGCCCCATCCGATAAGCCATACCGTTGGTTAGGGACACGGCAACAGCATCCATACTAAGACCGATGCCAATCATAATAATGTCAACTAAATTCATAAGTATTCCTTTTATTCCACATCGGAAAGTCCGAAGGTGCGGATTTTATAAATATTGTTTCGCCAGTCACGGTTTACTTTCACCCAAAGCTCTAAGTGAACTTTTTTTCCGTATTTTTTCTCCAGCTCTTCTCTTGCCATCGTGCCGATTTTTTTGAGGAATGCTCCCTCTTTGCCAATAATAATCCGCTTGTGACCATCACGCTCACAGTAAATGTTCACACCGCATTTCAAGAGGTTTTTGGTTTCCTCCATCTGCACGGTTTCCAATGCTAAACCGTGAGGAATTTCTTCATTCAACAGTTTTAAGAGTTTCTCACGGATGATTTCGCAAATCTGCATACGAGGGTCGGTATCGGTCTTCATATCCTCAGGATAGAAGAAGGGACCTTCAATGAGATGGTCTTTTAAAATGCTGATTAATAAATCAATACCGTCCCGTTTTAAGGCAGAAACAGGAATCACTTCAATAAAATCATAGAGTTTGGAATATTCTAAAATCACGGGAAGCAATTTTTCCTTGGGAATGGTGTCAATTTTATTTAAGACTAAAATGGCAGGAATATTATTTTTCTTGAAATTTTCAATAATTTTTTTCTCAATATCACCGG
This sequence comes from Clostridia bacterium, assembly GCA_045656345.1. Lineage (GTDB taxonomy): Bacteria > Bacillota > Clostridia > UMGS1840 > UMGS1840 > SIG452. The sequence continues at coordinate 19,152 of JAZOQZ010000002.1, read as the reverse complement.
GAAAACGGGGCTCTGCCACTAAAACGGTCAGGTCGCAATCTGCCACCGCACCGTTTGCCGCAGACATCATTTCTTCTCCTAAACGGGTTTTGGGAGTGTGAATGCCGGGCGTGTCGGTGAACACAATCTGGTCGTCTCCCTGGGTTAAAATGCCCACAATCCGATTACGGGTGGTCTGGGAGCGATAGGACACGATTGCCACTTTTTCTCCGATAATGCTGTTAAGTAAGGTGGATTTTCCCGTATTGGGGCGCCCCACCAGAGCAACGAAACCTGATCTTGTCATAGAGTTTTCCCTTCTCCGATTTTTCGGAAAATGTCTGTTTTACCAATTTTTTTACCTGTTCCATTTCTCAAGCTCTAACCTTGGGCGATGAGAAACAGATGCAAAATGGGGAAACTGAACCCGCAGGGGTTACCCGAAGGCGTACATTGTGTACGCCGAGTGGTGAAGTTAACCCATTTGGCGCTGTTTATCGAGCCCCCATAAATGCAATATAGGAACGATAAGCCTCGTAGATATCAGCCTTGTGTGCAATTTCATAAGGTGCATGCATAGACAAAAGTGCTACGCCGGCGTCAATAACATCGGCACCCAAGTTGGCGATATACTGAGCAACGGTTCCGCCGCCGCCTTCATCCACTTTACCAAGTTCGGCAAACTGGAAGGCAATATCGTTTTCGTCAAAGAGTTTGCGGAGGCGAGCAACCAGTTCGGCGCTGGCTTCAGAAGAGCCGCCTTTTCCGCGGGAACCGGTGTAACGAAGCAAGGTTAAGCCGCATCCGAAGATGGGGGAATTCTGTTTTTCGTACACATCGGCATACATGGGATCATACGCTGCCGCCACATCGGAGGAAAGACAAACGGTGTTTGCCATCACTTTATTGATGCGGACATTGGGTTTTAACTCTTCTAAAAAGTATTCCAGGAAACGGGACTGCATACCGGAATTGCCCATACTTCCCACTTCTTCACGGTCAGCTAACAACACAACAGCAGTTTTCTTAGGCGCTTTCACTTCCAGAAGACCTTCGAAAGCGGTGTAGGCACACACTCTGTCATCGTGACCGTAGGATGCCACCATACTGCGGTCAAACCCTAAATCACGGGCAGCGCCTGCAGGTACCACTTCGATTTCCGCAGAATAGAAATCTTCTTCAGTAATCTGATATTTTTCTTCTAAAATTTTTAATAATGCAGTTTTCACTTCATCGCTTTCTGCATCAAAATCAGGATTGGAACCGGATAACACCATCAGTTTTTCTCCGGGAATCCCTTCGGTCATTTTCTGAGTCATCTGCTTGGATGCCAAGTGAGGCAATAAGTCGGTAATCATGAAGATAGGGTCATTTTCGTTGTCACCAATGGCAATTTTCACGGTTTCACCGTTTTTCTTTACCACCACGCCGTAAAGGGCTAAAGGCGTTGCCACCCACTGATATTTTTTGATGCCGCCGTAGTAATGGGTGCGAAGATAGGAAAAGCCACCTTCTTCGGTAACCGGTGCAGGTTTTAAGTCCAGACGGGGGGAATCAATATGTGCGGCAACCAAGTTGATGCCTGCTTCCAAATCCTCTTCTCCGATCACTGCAAACACAGCAGAACGGTTTTTATTGATATAATAAACTCTGTCCCCTGCTTTTAAAACGGTTTTGTCTGCAATAGCAGAAAAACCGTTTTCTTTAGCTTTGGCTTCAAAATATTCCACACAGAGACGTTCGGTTTTAGCAAAGGTTAAAAAATCTTTGTAACCTTCGGAGAACGCTTCCGCTTTCGCCTGATAGTCGGTTCCTTTATGTTTTTTAAACAAATGTTCTTTTTTCATTGTTTCCCACTTCTCTTTCTTACAGAATGCCGTCTAACATCCTGTCAATTTTTTGGTAGAACTCGGGAAGAGTTCCGTTGTTTTCTATGATGAAATCCGCCTGCTCATAAATTTCCTGAGCGTTGATTCTGGAGAGTGCCTCTTCCTCGGTGAGAAAGTCTCTTGCCATAATCCGCTTTAATGTGGCATCACTTTTTGTGACCACGGTTTTATCGCACAATTTCACAATATCGGTGGCATAAAGCACTGCACCTTCTATCACGATATGAGTGCGGGGATGTGCGTCAATCTGTGATTTCACCTCGGCAGTAATGAGCGGGTGTGTAATGGCGTTTAAACGCTTTAATGCTTCAGGATGGGAAAACACATGTTCTCCCAGTTTTTTTCGGTTTAAGGTGCCGTCTGCATTCAAATATTCGCATCCAAAAGCTTCTATCACCTGAGTGAGTCCTTTTTTTTGAGGCATTAAGATTTCACGGCTGATTTTATCGCCGTTAATCACATAAAATCCTTTGGTCCGAAGATAATTGCAGAAGGTGGTTTTTCCACTTCCGATTCTGCCGTAAACACCGATAATCATAGTATCAACCCCTTATTCTGCCAGTGCCGCTTTGATTGCGATGGCACATTCCACACGCTTTTTCTGCATCTGACAAGCGATATCATAAGGTTTGTATAAATCTTTTTCGTATTTTAAAGAACTTGCGCTGCAACCTGCGCTGCAATAGAATTTTGCAAAACAGGAATCGCAACCTTTTACGGTGTAGATGTCACGGTCGCGGAAAGCTTCGGGCATTTCATAGGTGCCGTCCAACACGTTCCCGATTTTATATTCAGGTTCATCTGCAAACTGATGACAAGGGAAAATGTCTCCCGAGGGGGTAACCGCTGCATATTCGCAGCCTGCACCACATCCTGAAATACGGCGAAGTGCACAGGGGCCGTTATCCAAATCAATCATAAAGTGGAAGAAATTAAAACGGTTTTCGCCACTTTTTTCTCTTTTGATGATTTCTTCTGCCAGTTTTTCGTACTCCGCGAAAATTTCGGGCAAATCATCGTAACCGATTGCCATAGGAGATTTTTCGTCTAAAGTAACGGGTTCCACGGAAATCTGTTTAAAGCCCAAATCTGCCAGGTGCAGAACATCGTTGGTGAAATCTTTGTTATCTTTGGTAAAGGTACCGCGGATATAGTAATCCATCTGTTTTCTGTCGTTGGCAATTTTAATAAATTTGTCAATGACTTTATCGTAGGTGTCTTCCCCTTTGGCGGTTTTACGGTTCTTATCGTGAACTTCTTTACGTCCGTCGCAGGATAACACCACATTATCCATATTTTTATTCACATATTCCATCTGTTCTTCATCAATTAACAGACCGTTGGTAGTGATGGTGAAGCGAAAATGCTTGCCGTGCTTTAATCCTTCTTCTCTTGCATAGGCAACTGTTTCTTTTACCACATCAAAATTGAGCATGGGCTCTCCGCCGAAAAAGTCAATTTCAATATTTTTTCTGTTCTGAGATTTTGCAATCACAAAATCAATTGCTTTTTTTGCAACCTCTAAGGGCATAATGCTTCTTACTCCGTGAAAGGCACCCGTTCCTGCAAAACAGTAACGGCATCTTAAATCACAGTCGTGTGCCATGTGAAGACACAGTGCTTTTACAGGCGGGGTTTTGGTTTTGGCATCACGGAAAGGTTTATAAATATCGTGGGAATATAAGGTTCCCTGCTCTTTTAATTCCTTGATTTCCGAAATAGCTTCGGTTAAGATTTCTTTGGAATATTTAGCTTTTACTTCCTCGGAAATTTTTGTTTCATCGAATTCATATTCGCCCAGTAAGTCATACACGGCGTCGGAAACCACATGCACCGAACCGGAGTAAATGTCCAGTACAATATTATTCCCGAATAACTGATATTTATGTATCATCTTGGTTTCTCCTTTATTTCCAATCGTATTTGGTAAGTTTTCCTTCCAAGCGGAAATGGGAAAATCCGTCCTGACGGAAGGCCTCATACGCCACAATGGCAACCGAATTGGAAAGGTTTAAGCTTCTGATTTCCCCAATCATAGGGATACGAAGGCAGGTTTCTTGATTTTCTAATAAAATTTCTTCGGGAATTCCTGCGGTTTCTTTCCCGAAAATGAGATAGCATCCGTCTTCAAACTCCGCTTCGGAGTAATCGCGGGGTGCTTTGGTGGTTAAATAATACATGATGCCTTGATTTTTTTCGTAGAAATCGGCAATGCTGTCGTAATAGGTAATATCCACATCGTGCCAGTAATCCAGTCCTGCACGCTTTAATTTTTTATCGTCAATGGTAAAGCCCATGGGGCCAACCAGATGGAGCCTTGCTCCCGTTGCCGCACAGGTACGGGCAATGTTGCCTGTATTCTGAGGGATTTCCGGCTCAAATAACACAATATTTAAAATCATTTTATTCTTCCTTTTTAATGATTCTTTGCAAAGGCTTCCAACCGTTTTAATGCCTTTTTGATATTATCCTGAGAATATGCATAAGAAATTCTCACAAATCCTTCACCACAGTCTCCAAATGCTGTGCCGGGCACCACCGCAAGGCGTTGCTCAGTTAAAAGAGTCTGGCAAAATTCTTCGGAAGTCATTCCGAATTTTTGGATAGAGGGGAACACATAAAAGGCTCCGTAGGGATTAAAACAGGTCATTCCCATACTGTTTAAGGCATCCACCAAAAACTTACGGCGGATGTTATATTCTTCTTTCATACGCTCAATGTCGGGTCTGCCGTTTCGCAAAGCCTCGATTGCCGCATACTGAGAAAATGTGGGTGCAGACATAATGCCGTACTGATGGATTTTCACAATTGCCGCCATCACATCAGGATGGGCGCAGGCAAAACCCAATCGCCAACCAGTCATAGCAAAGGCTTTAGAGAAGCCGTTAATCACCACGGTTCTGTCTTTCATACCGTCAAAAGTGGCGATGGAAACGTGTTTTCCCGTGTAAGTCAGCTCGGAATAGATTTCATCGGAAATCACCATCAGATTTGCTTCCTTGATGATGGGAATAATTTGGGATAAATCTTCTTCCGTCATAATACCGCCGGTGGGATTATTGGGGTACGGAAGCACCAAAATTTTAGTTTTGGGCGTGATGGCGTTTTTTAACAACTCGGGAGTTAATTTAAAACCGTCTTCCGCTTTGGTTTCAATGGGAACGGGAATCCCTCCCGCCAGCACGGTGCAAGGTTTATAGCACACAAAACTGGGTTCGGGAATCAAAACCTCATCTCCCGGATCCACTAAGGCACGAAGTGCCGCATCCAAAGCTTCGCTTGCCCCCACCGTTACCACAATTTCTTTGGCAGGGTTGTAGGAAACGTGAATGGTTTCTTCCATATATTTTGCGATTTCTTTACGAAGCTCTATAAGACCTGCGTTAGCAGTGTAATAGGTGTGTCCTTTTTCCAGGGATTTCACCGCTTCGGAACGGATATGCCAGGGAGTCACAAAGTCAGGCTCCCCAACGCCTAAGGAAATCACATCCTCCATAGTTGCCGCAATATCAAAAAAACGGCGGATTCCGGAGGGAGGAATATTTTTTACTTGCTTGTTTACGAAGGAGAGAGGATTAAATGAATCTTGATTCTTCATCAGAGGGTAATCACCCTTTCATCTTTGGGTTCTTCGGCGTAAATCACGCCATCCACTTTATAGTTTTTGAGCACAAAATGGGTTGCGGTGGAAACCACAGTGTCTAAGGTGGATAATTTTTCACCCACAAACATGGCAACATCCTTCATAGAGTTGCCCACCACGGTAACCAACAGGTCAAAGCCGCCACTCATTAAGGTGACACCGCGCACTTCGGGAAAGGCATAAATTTCTCTGGCGATTTTGTCAAATCCCTCTCCTTTTTGGGGAGTTACCCGCAATTCAATATGGGCAACGGTCAACTCGGGAGCAATTTTATCCCAGTTGATTAAAGTTTTGGCACCTAAAATGACGCCTTCTTCTTTTAACCGTGCAATTTCTTCTGCCACGCATGCTTCATCCTCGCCTAACAGCTCAGAAATGTCTTTTGTGGTGTAGGTGGCGTTTCGTTCCAATAAATTTAAAATTTTACGGGTAAATTCCATAAAAATTCATCCTTTCCGATTTTTCATTTTAGCCGTTCTCTCTTCCTTGCCGAAAGACGAACCTGAAAATTCACGCCGTTACAAGCACAATTCACCCAAAGTTGCAGGAAGATGTTTTCCTAAGATTGTGCTTGCACTTGGCGTCAGTTTCTTTTTGTTTCTTATTCTTTATTGCCCAAGAATAAGACAGAATTGTTATCTAGCTTTGGTATCGTTTTCCACTTTCAGTTCTTTGATGAATTCGTCTAATTTCAGGCTGCCTTTGTCGCCGTCTTTTCTGGAACGAACGGAAACGGTTCCTTCTTCTGCTTCTTTTTCGCCCACGATAACCATATAGGGCAGTTTTTCCAGCTGCGCTTCTCGGATTTTGTAGCCGATTTTTTCGCTTCTGTTGTCTAATTCCGCACGGAAGCCTGCTGCTAACAGTTCGTCAGTAACTTTTTTCGCATACTCGAAAAACCGTTCGGAAATGGGTAACACTTTTAACTGAACGGGTGCTAACCATAAGGGGAATGCACCTGCATATTTTTCAATCAACAGAGCCAGGGTTCTTTCGTAGCAACCGATAGAGGTTCTGTGAATGATGTAGGGATTTTTCTTGGTGCCGTCTGCCGCCACATATTCCATACCGAATTTTTCTGCCAGCATCTGGTCAATCTGAATGGTAATCAAGGTGTCTTCCTTACCGTGAACATTCTTAATCTGAATGTCTAATTTGGGACCGTAGAAAGCAGCTTCGCCAACACCGATTTTATATTCTAAACCGATATCATCCAAAATTTCTTTCATAATGCCCTGTGCTTCATCCCACTGCTCAACAGTGCCGATATATTTTTCGGTATCTTCGGGATCCCACTGAGAGAAACGGTAGGACACATCTTCATATAAGCCTAAGGTTTTCAACATATAGTTGGTTAAATCCAGACAGTTTCTGAATTCGTCTGCCAGCTGTTCGGGAGTACACATTAAGTGACCTTCGGAAATGGTGAACTGACGAACACGGATTAAGCCGTGCATTTCCCCGGATGCCTCATTACGGAACAAGGTGGAGGTTTCTGCCAGTCTCATGGGCAGGTCTCTGTAAGAACGGCCACGATTTAAGAATGCCTGATACTGGAAGGGGCAGGTCATAGGACGAAGCGCAAACACTTCATCATCGGTTTCTTCGTTGCCCATAACAAACATACCGTCTTTATAGTGGTCCCAATGGCCGGAGATTTTATATAAATCGCTTTTTGCCATTAAGGGAGTTTTGGTGAGCATCCAGCCACGTTTTTGTTCTTCGTCTTCTACCCAACGCTGCAACAGCTGAACCACTCTTGCGCCTTTGGGGAGCATAATGGGTAAGCCCTGACCAATTACATCTGCGGTGGTGAAGAGTTCCAATTCTCTGCCCAATTTGTTATGGTCACGTTTTTTTGCTTCTTCCAGCTGGGTGATATGTGCATCCAGTTCTTCTCTGGTGGGGAAAGAAATACCGTAAATACGGCGAAGCATTTTGTTCTTTTCATCACCTCTCCAGTATGCACCGGTGATGGATAAGAGCTTATATGCTTTGATACCGCCGGTGAAGGTCAGATGAGGACCTGCACACAGGTCGGTGAAATCGCCCTGCTCGTAGAAAGAGAGTTCGCTGTCTTCAGGCAGGTCATTGATAAGTTCCACTTTATAGGGTTCGTCTTTCACTTTTTCCAATGCTTCTGCTCTGGATAAAGTGTAACGGGTTAAGCGGGTGTTTTTCTTGATGATTTTTTTCATCTGACTTTCGATTTTTGCCAGGTCTTCGTTGGTGAAACCGGGATCATAATCAAAATCATAGTAGAAACCGGTATCAGTTGCGGGACCGATTGCCAGTTTTGCTTCGGGATATAAGATTTTTACAGCTTCTGCCAACACGTGAGAAGTGGTGTGCCAATAGGTTTTTTTCCCTTCTGCATCGGAGAAATCAAACAAAGTGATTTCGCAATTTTCGCTGATTTCTTCGGATAAGCCTACCACTTTACCGTTCACTTCTGCACATAAGATGCCTTTTAACACGTCGGGATTTTCTGCTTTTACCGCTTCAAATACGGACACGGGAGCAGACACGTTTTTTAAATTTACTTTAATCATTTTTCACATCTCTTTTCTAAAAAATTTGTCAATATCTAAAAATGGTCGTTCTATCTTTTCGGCTTAAGAATGTGCACAACCGATGAGCTCGTTCACATCGGCGATGCCGTTTTTATCTAAATAGGTGTTTAACCCGTCAATCACGTTTAAGGGAGTGAAGGGGTCTTTAAAGTTCATAGTGCCAACGGATACCAGGGTGGCACCTGCTGCCATAAATTCCACTGCATCGTCACCATTTGCCACGCCGCCCATACCGATAATGGGAGCTTTTGTTTTGGCATAAGTCTGATACACAGAACGCACCGCAATGGGTTTTACGCAAGGACCGGATAACCCTGCCACAATATTATGGAACACAGGTTTTCTGGTTTTTAAGTCAATTGCCATACCGGACACGGTGTTAATTAAGGATAATCCGTCTGCACCTGCATCCATTGCCGCCTGACCGATGGAAGCGATATCGGTTACATTAGGAGAAAGCTTGATGCAAAGAGGAGTGGAGATGGCTTCCTTTACCAACTTGGTGATTTCAAACACCGTGTCGGGATTGGTACCAAATGCGGCACCGCCCTGCTTCACGTTGGGGCAGGAAACATTTAATTCAATAATGTCTGCTCCTGAAGCATCCACGATTTTGCAAGCTTCCACATAATCAGCAAAGGTGCTGCCCGAAACATTGGCAATAATTTTTAAATCCAGTTTCTTCAGTTCAGGCATAATCTTCTTTGCAAAATGGCGAACGCCGGGATTCTGAAGTCCCACGCTGTTTAAGATACCGCCGGTGGTTTCAAAAATTCTGGGTGCAGGATTTCCCTGCCGTTCGTTTAAGGTTAACCCTTTCACGGTGATACCGCCTAATTTTTCAATGGGATAGAGCTCGTTATATTCCATCCCGAATCCAAAGGTTCCTGATGCAGTTACCACAGGGTTTTTAAATTCCACCCCTAAGTAGTTCACTTTTAAGTTTGCCATTAAAACTGCACCTCCTTCGCGTTAAACACAGGACCGTCTTTACAAACGTGAAGATGTTTGAATCCCTCTTCCCCGTCGTCTTCCACTTTGATGTTGCAACACAGACAAGCACCGATACCGCAACCCATCCGTTCTTCCATGGAAATTTCGCAGAAGATACCCAGATTGTCGGTAATGGCTTTCAACGCTTTTAACATCGGCAGAGGTCCGCAGGCGTACACCGCTTCATAAGCTCCGCCTTCTAATTTTTCTTTCACCGCCTGCAAAGCGTTTCCGTGGAATCCGTAAGAACCGTCATCGGTAGCGATATATAAGTTGTCGCATTGGTTTTTAAATTCGTTTTCCAAAGTTACTAAATCTTTGGTGCGAAACCCTAATGCCACATCACAGGTTTTAGTCTGTTTTGCCAGTTCAAATAAGGGATATACTCCGATACCGCCGCCCAAAAGCAGAGCCTTTTTGTCACCCACAGTGAAGCCGTTGCCTAAAGGCCCTAAAATATCCAGGGTGTCACCCACCTTTTTTTCAGATAATTTCAGAGTGCCTTTCCCGCGGACATCGAAGATAAAGCGGATGCCCGAATCAGTCACTTCACAAATACTGATGGGGCGACGGAGCACAAACTGTTCTCCGCAATCGATATGCACAAACTGACCGCATTTGGACGCCTGTGCTAAATATTCATTTTCAACCGTCACATCGTAGATGGTGCCGCAAAGGTTTTCCATTTTGATGATTCTGGCTGCTGTAACCTGATATTTTTTTAAATCTGCCATATTTTTATAAATCCTCACAATCTTCTGCCGATTAAATCGCAGAGGTGATGTCTTCTTTCATACGGATTGCTTCTTTTCTTGCATATTCTGCGAATGCTTCGCCATCGGCACCTGCTTTCTGATATGCACACATAATGCCGCGACTGGAGTTTACCACAGCGCCCATACCGTTTTTGTCAAACAGATGCGCAATATCCTTTGCTGTGCCGCCCTGTGCGCCGTAACCGGGTACCAAGAACACGGTGTTTGGCATAATGACACGAAGCTTTTTGGACTGTTCGGGATAGGTTGCACCCACAACAGCGCCAACGGAGGAATATCCCAAATCGTTGATGGTGGATTCGCCCCATTTGTTTACCATTTTGGCAACCTTCACATAAATTTCTTCACCGTCCAACACTAAGTCCTGCAGTTCACCGCTGGAGGGATTGGAGGTTTTTACCAACACGAAAATGCCTTTATCGAATTCTTCGCAACGTTTTACGAAGGGTAAAATACCGTCGCTTCCAAGATAGGGATTCACGGTTAAGGAATCGGGCTCAAAAGCTCTGTCTGCTTCGCCGAACAGCTGAGTTTTTCCTAAGTATGCGGTTGCATAGGCATCAGAGGTGGAACCGATATCGTTACGTTTGCCGTCTGCAATGACATAAAAGCCTTTTTCTTTGGCATATTTGATGGTTTCATAGTAAGCACGGATGCCTTCTAAACCGTACATTTCGTAGTATGCAGACTGGGGTTTTACTGCAGGCACGATGTCGCAAAGTGCATCCATTAAGCCTTTGTTGAATTCCAGAATTGCTTCGGCAGCAGCTTTAAAGGTTTTGCCGTGTTCTTTTTCTGCTTTTTCTAAGATGTAGGTGGGGATATAGGATAACACCGGGTCTAAACCTGCCACAGTGGGGTTGTTCATTGCTTTGATTTTTGTCAGTAATTCTTTCATCTATCAGGATTCCTTTCTTAAGAGAGTTTCAATTTGCCGTCTGTGATAACAATTTTCACTTTTCCAACAAGTTCTTTTCCGTAGTAGGGAGAGTTTTTACTTTTGGAAACGGTGTTTTCGGGAGTGGGTACCCAGGTTTCATTCAAATCGCAAACGGTGATATTGGCGGTAGCTCCTACTTTAATTTCAGCAGGAGTGATATTTAAAATTCTGCAGGGGGTGTCTGCCATCAGCTTGGTCAGTCCCGGCAGAGTGATTTTTCCTGTTTTGTAAAGATAGGTGCATCCAACGGCGAAGGAAGTTTCCAGACCGATGATGCCGTTTAAGGCGTGGTCAAATTCTAATTTCTTTTCGTCGAAATGATGGGGAGCGTGGTCAGTGGAGATTGCATCCACGGTGCCGTCCTGCAAACCTTCAATGATTGCCGCCACATCGGATGCTTCTCGCAAGGGGGGATTCATTTTGGCGTGGGTGTCGTAACCTTCGCAAGCTTCGTCGGTTAAGGAGAAATAGTGAGGACAAGTATCACAAGTCACTTTTACGCCTTCCCTTTTAGCGTTACGAATCAGTTCCACACTGCCTTTGGTGCTGATATGGGTAATATGCACCGGCACATGATAGCTTTTTGCCAAAATAATTTCTCTGGCAGTTGCCACTTCTTCTGCCGCACGGGTGATACCGCGAAGCCCCAGACGGTCAGCTGTTGCACCTTCGTTCATCACGCCGCCGTTTACCAAGGATAAATCCTCACTGTGGCAAACCACAGGCATTCCTGCCATATCGGCATAACGAAGAGCCTGACGCATGGTGTTGGAATCGGAAACGGGTTTTCCATCATCAGAAATAGCGATGGCGCCGTGTGCTTTTAATTCGATAATTTCGGTTAACTCTTTGCCTTCTAAACCTTTGGTGATTGCCGCTACGGGAAACACCTTGGCATAACCGAATTTGTTAGCTTTGTTGATAATATATTCCACCACCGGCACATTATCGGTAACAGGATTGGTGTTGGGCATTGCCGCAACTCCCCAGAACCCACCGTGCATTGCAGCTTTGGTGCCGGATTCGATATCTTCTTTGTAGGTAAAACCGGGGTCTCTCATATGGGTATGCATATCAAAGAAGGAGGGGAATGCAGTTTTGCCAGCACAGTCAATCACCTGGTCAGCGGAGTCGGTGATATTGGTTTCAATTTTGGTAATCACACCGTCTGTAATCAGAATATCCTGATCTTCACTTACAGCTTCGGTAGATACAACACTCAGATTTTTTAATAAAATGGTCATATATTTGTCTCCTCTCTTTATGCACGGTTAATGAAGGTGTCCAGCACTGCCATACGAACTGCAACCCCGTTGGTTACCTGCTCGTCGATGGCGGATTTATCGGGAGAGTACAGCAGAGACTGCAGTTCCAGTCCTCTGTTTACCGGACCGGGATGCATAATCAGTGCACCTTCTTTGGCAAGTTTCATCCGTTCTTCGTTTACGCCGAAATATTTGGAGTATTCATATCCAGAGGGGAAGAAACAGTTTTTCTGACGTTCCAACTGGAGTCGCAAAGGCATTACCACGTCGGCATCCTTAATTGCCTTGTCCACATCGGTGTACATTTTCACACCCAAGCTTTCCAGATCGTTGGGAAGCAGGGTTCTGGGACCTGCCATTACCACTTCGGCACCTAATTTTAACAGGCCGTAGGTATCGCTTCGTGCCACACGGCTATGGTAAATGTCACCAATGATGGCAATCTTTTTGCCCTCCACGGTGCCCATTTTTTCATACATGGTGAAGAAATCAAGAAGCGCCTGGGTGGGATGCTCGTTCATACCGTCTCCCGCATTGATAACAGATGCGCTCACGTTCTGCGCAACCAGATGAGGTGCACCTGCATTTTCGTGACGGATGATAAAACAGTCATTCCCCATAGCATTTAAAGTTCGGGTGGTGTCGATTAAGGTTTCGCCTTTTTTCACAGAACTGGAGGATACCGCCATATTGGATGCGATAGCTCCCAGATATTTGGATGCCAGCTCAAAGGAAGTTCGGGTTCGGGTGCTGTTTTCATAAAACAGGGTCATTACCGATTTTCCTGTTAAGTTGGTGGCTTTTTTGCAATCGGAGAAGATGATTTTTTTCATCTCTTTTGCTTTGTTCAGAATGTAGTGGATTTGATCAGCATCCAGATTTTTGATGCCCAGTAAGTCTTTTTCAAATTTCATAATCCTTAAGTTCGACTCCTTCCCGCTATCGGTTTTCTAAAAAAATACAAAATTATACTTATATAGTATAGCACATCATTTTTTATTTGTCTATACTTTTACCCTATTTTTTTCGTGTTTTTTACAGGTTTTTCACCACCTTTTCCCCGTTTCAAATTGACAAATCTATTTTGGTATGATAAAATAAAAAAATCCTTCCCGTATGAGAGGAATTTTTTATGAATATCTATCATTCTTTGTCCGATGAGCTACAAGAAAAAATCCGTGAGGATTTTTGGGGGAGCTACATCATAGAAAACACTGCAATCCGCAGGGATATGAGTCACGATGTAGCGTCTTTATGGAGAAGCTGTTACCTCCGGGATGTGGAAAAAATCATGCACTCCCCTTACTACAACCGATACACCGATAAAACACAGGTGTTTGCATTTTATAAAAACGACGACATCAGTCGCCGTGCTTTTCACGTGCAATTGGTTTCCAGAATTGCAAGAAATATCGGCAGAATGTTGGGACTCAATTTAGATTTGATTGAGGCAATCGCCTTAGGACACGACATCGGTCACACCCCTTTCGGCCACGCAGGAGAGCACTTTTTAAACGAGCTTTCTTTAGAGTACACCGGAAGATACTTTCATCACAATGTGCACAGTGTCCGTGTGCTGGACGGCATTTTCCGTCACAATATTTCCATGCAAACCTTAGACGGCATTTTATGCCACAATGGGGAAAGCGAGCAAAAGGAATACCGCACTGCTCCCCTGACCGACTTTTCGGAATTCGACCAGAAGGTGGAAAACTGCTATCTGAGTGCTGACGGCGTGAAAAAGCTGATCCCCTCCACCTTAGAGGGATGCGTGGTGAAAATCTGTGATTTGATTGCTTATTTAGGCAAGGACCGTCAGGACGCATTAAAAACGGAAACCCTATCTTCCGAGGAGTTATTTTCCGACACTTCCTTAGGAAAATATAATGCTGTAATCATCAACAATTTATGTGTGAATATTATCGAAAGAAGTTACGGTAAAAACTGCATCACAATGGATAACGAATATTTTACCGCACTCTCTAAAATCAAAGAGGAAAACTACCGTTTGATTTACGGAAGCCCCCGCATCAAAGCCATTGAAAAAGAGCTTCATCCCATGTTCTCGCAAGTTTATAAAAAATTGCGGAGCGACCTTACTGAAAACCGCACCGAATCCCCCATTTTCCGACATCACTTGGATTTTGTGGAAGAGCACGGAAAACACTATCGGCAGAATAATTACCGAGAAGAAACATCACCCGATCAGACGGTGATAGATTATATTGCAAGTATGACGGACGATTATTTTATTGAGCTTTATGAACATCTGTTCCCCGATAAAAAATCGCCTCTTGTCTATACCCCTTATTTTGATTAAAACAAGAAAGGATTTTTTTGTTATGAAAATCGGATTTATCGGCACCGGTAATATGGGCGGTGCCATGATTGACGGAATTTTGGCATCAGGCATTGTTGCAGCATCTGATGTGTATGTGAGTGACATTTCAGATAATCAGCTTTTAAAATACAAAGAAAAAGGGATCAACACCTCCACTGATAACAAGGAAACTGCCAACAATTCCGACTATATTTTCTTAACCGTGAAACCCCAGTTTTATGAAGCGGTTCTTTCGGATTTAAAAGATTTTTCCAATAAAATTTATATCACCGTGGCACCGGGTATCACCACAGATTTTTTAAGAAATATGCTCTCTGATACCACCAAAATCGTGCGCACCATGCCCAACACTCCCGCTTTAGTGGGCGAAGGAGTTACCGCCGTTTGCAGAGGAAAAAATCTCACTGATGAAGAATACGAAACGGTGAAAACATTGCTTTCTGCATTCTCTGAAATCCATGAGTTGCCCGAGGATAAAATGGATGCCATTATTTCGGTTTCCGGCTCCTCCCCTGCCTATGTGTATATGATGATTGACGCCATGGCAAAATCAGGAGAACGGCAGGGAATTCCATACGAAACCGCTCTTCGGATGGCAGGAAAAACAGTGTTGGGAGCAGCAAAATTACTCCTTGCATCCGATGATTCTGCGGATGTGTTGGTGGATAAAGTATGCTCCAAAGGAGGCACCACCATTGAAGCGGTGAACCACTTAAAAGAACACAACTTCTACCAATTGATAGATGATGCAATGGCAGAATGTACCCGCCGTGCATTAGAGCTTAAAAAATAAGAAAGGAACCTTGGATTTTGGATAGCAAAGAGATTATTTACGAGGAATTGACCAACCGTATGGACCAGGGAATCTGCCCGATTTGCGATTTCGTGGAATTCCGCTTGGCAGAAGCATTGGAACGTTTTTTATATGAAGGAATCAACACTCCTCACACCCGTGCCAAAATTGAATGGACCAATGGGTTCTGCAATTTTCACGCACACCGTTTGTTAGAACTGGGAGACCCTCTCTCCCACGCCATTTTGTATCACGATTTTATGAATAACGTGATGAAGGATGTTCCCGATAAAAAATCCAAAACCGACCGCAGTGAACACAAGGAATGTTTCTTCTGCGGTATTCAGAAATCCAACGAAGAAGATTACACCAAGGCATTCTTGGAATTTTACAAAAACGAAGATTTTGCATCCCGCTACGAAAATGGCAACAGTGTTCTGTGTGTGCCTCATCTGGTGATGATTCAAAAGACTCGCTTTACCAACAAGAAAACAGTGAACCGTCTGGTGGAAGCAACTATGGAAAAATATAAGACTTTAAATCACCATCTGTCGGAAATCAAACGCAAAAGTGATTACCGCAACACCCACGAAAAATGGACCGACGAAGAAAAGTCTGCCTGGAAAAAAGCAGTGCAAATTTTCAATGCATATCCGGGAATTCGTCCGTAACAGATAAACAAAATTGTGACATTTGTGTTGCTGTTTTGAGCTTTTTTGGTGTTTTTCTAGCGTGGACACACGGCAAAAAACGCTTACAAACCATTGGAATTACTGTATTCTTGTGCAATAAGAACAGTTTGGTTATGTGAAAGTGAGCATTTTGCCGAATTTTCAAAAAAAACTTGACCAAATGAGAATTGTGTTGTACAATGACGATGATAAAAACGAAAAGGGGTATCAAAGGGAAGAATTGCGATGTTCTGCCCTGATTTGATACCAAAGGGGAAAAATTATGCAAATCACTGACGTCAGAGTTCGGAAGGTCAGCTCTGTCGGCAAGATGAAGGCAGTGGTTTCCGTTACCTTAGATAATTGCTTTGTTGTGCATGACATCAAAGTAATTGAAGGGAAAGAACGACTGTTCATCGCTATGCCCTCCAGAAAGACCGCCGAAGGCGAATTCAAAGACATCGCTCATCCGATTAACACTGAACTGCGGGATGAATTGCAAACCTTGATTCTGGCAAAATATGAAGAAGCACTGGCAGAAATGCCCACGGAGATAGAAGAATAAGGATGATAAAGAGTGGATAATGAAAAAATTATCCACTTTTTTCATTTTTCTTCAAAAAATCCCTTGAATTTTATCGAGAATCGTTGTATAATAATATACGTGTGTACTAAATTACGGTTTTCGGCACAGAAAACATTCTCTTAAAACACACTCCTCTGCATCGGAAATCATATGATTGACAATTTGCAGGAGGGTTTTTATGAGATTTATCAGTCCGGAAGAACAAAAGAACACCAATCAACGTCTGGCAAACGCAGGAGTGATGCTGTATGCACCGTCTGCCTGCTATATCAGCAAGGATGTCACAATCGGTTATGGAACCAAGATTCTTCCAAACACCGTGATTTTAGGAAAAACCGTCATCGGAACAAACTGTGTGATTGGTCCTAACACGGTGATAGAAGACTGCGCCATCGGAAACGGCAACGAAATTCTGTCGTCCCATCTTATAAAAGCCATTGTGGAAGACAACGTGAAAATTGGTCCGTTTGCTTATTTAAGACCTAATGCACACATTAAAAGCAATGCAAAAATCGGCAACTTTGTGGAAATCAAAAATGCCGTAATCGGAGAAGGCACCAAAGCCTCTCATTTAACCTACATCGGAGATGCCGATGTGGGCTGCAACTGCAACTTTGGTTGCGGCTCCGTTGTGGTGAATTACAACGGAAAAGAAAAATTTCGTTCCCAAATAGGCGACCACGCTTTCATCGGATGCAACACCAATCTGGTGTCTCCCGTGATTGTGGGCGACTTTGGATATACAGCCGCCGGCAGCACCATCACCCGAAATGTGCCGGAGGGCGCTTTGGCAATTGCCAGAGCAACACAAAAAAACAAAGAGGGATGGGTGAAAGGAAAGGGGTATTTAGACAAATGATTACACACGGGAAAGACATCAAAATTTTCTCAGCAAATTCCAATCCGAAATTAGCAGAAGCAATTGCTTCCAATTTAGGCTTATCTGTTGGACAGTCTTCTGTAAAGCACTTCTCCGACGGTGAAATTTCGGTAAACATCTTTGAAACTGTCAGAGGTTCCGACGTTTTCGTGGTGCAGTCCACCTGCAATCCCGTAAACGATAATTTAATGGAACTTCTCATTATGATTGATGCGTTTAAACGTGCATCCGCAGGCAGAATCACCGCGGTAATTCCCTATTTCGGATATGCGCGTCAGGATAGAAAAGCAAAAGCGAGAGACCCGATTTCTGCAAAATTGGTTGCAGATTTAATCACCGCTGCAGGAGCAGACAGAGTTCTCACCATGGACTTGCACGCAGCACAGATTCAGGGCTTCTTCAACATCCCCGTGGACCATTTGCTGGGCTCCGCAATCTTATGCCCCTATTTTGCAGAACATATCAACACAGCAGATACTGTAATGGTTTCCCCCGACCTGGGCAGTGTTACCCGTGCAAGATACTATGCAGAACGTCTGGATATTCCGATGGCGATTATTGATAAACGCCGTCCCAAAGCCAACGTGTCTGAAGTAATGAACATTATCGGCGACATCAAAGATAAAAACGTTATCATGATTGATGATATGATTGACACTGCAGGCACCATCGTGCACGCGGCAAACGCTTTAAAAGAAAGAGGCGCAAAAAAAATCACCGTGGGATGTTCTCACGCAGTATTCTCCGGTCCGGCAATTGAAAGAATCAAAGAATCTCCCATTGAAGAAATGGTTGTGTTAGACACCATTCCCCTGCCCCCGGAAAAAATGCTGGATAAAATCACTGTGTTATCTTCCGCAAATGTGTTTGCAGAAGCGATCGACAGAATTTACGAAGATTTATCTGTCAGCACTCTGTTTGTATAAAATCGTTGGTATTTTTCACAGACAGCAAAATATGATTTATTAAGATTCATACATAGTAGGAGGCTCTTATGAGAATTGTTGTGGACGGCTTTGGCGGTGACTTCGCGCCGGAAGAAATTTTATTCGGGTGTGTTGCTGCCTTAGAAGAAAAGCAAGACTTAGAGCTGATTGTAACCGGCGATGAAAAAGCTTTTCGCAAAATCATCGAAGATGCCGGAAAAACAGTTCCCGAAAACATGAGCTTTGTTGCAACCACTGAAATTGTGGAAAATGAAGATGAGCCGATTTCCGCCATCCGTAAGAAGAAAGATTCTTCTTTGGTGGTTGGGCTTCAGCTGGTCAGCGAGCAGAAAGGCGATGCCTTTGTCAGTGCTGGCAACACAGGTGCCGTGTTAACAGGTGCCACCCTCATCATCAAACGAATCCGAGGCATCAAGCGGGCAGCGTTATGCCCCACCATTCCCACCAAAAAAGGAAAAGCTGTGATTGTGGACGTGGGTGCCAACGCAGAATGCAAACCGGAATTTTATCCTCAGTTTGCAATGATGGGTTCGGTGTATGCCAAAGAACTTCTGGGAATCAAAAATCCCAAGGCAGGGCTTATCAACATCGGGGTGGAGCATCATAAAGGGACTTCCACCGTGGTGGAAGCACACGAACTGTTGAAAAAAGATGAAAACGTGCATTTCGTGGGCAATATCGAAGCTCGTGACGTGTTAAACGGAGATGCCGAAGTGCTGGTTTCGGACGGTTGGACAGGTAACATCACCTTGAAAACCTTAGAAGGCACTGCGCAAACGCTGTTTTATTTCTTAAAAGGTGTTTTTTATCAGAACATCTTCACCAAGCTGGCAGCTGCAATCTTAAAACCGGGGCTTTCCCGCGTGAAAAAGATGA
>JAZOQZ010000001.1:0-25719 GCA_045656345.1 Clostridia bacterium | reverse complement strand
ATAAAATTTTTAAAATATCCCGCTTGGAATCGGACACATTCAAATCCCATTCGATAGGTTTGGTCACGGTCTTTTGCCAAACAGTTTTTGTCACGTTTGCTTGGGTCATAGAAAGGTCTCCTTTGTTATCATTTTTAGCTTGGGCTTTATTTATTTTCATTTCACTATATGCGTTGCTTTTGGGTTTTATGCTCGAAAAAAGGAAAAGAGTTTCCCACTAAAAAAATGAAAAAAATAGTCGGATTGTATTGCATTTTCCTATCCTGTGTGCTATAATAAATTTGATATGGTAGGATAGGATAAGTTTTTATCTGTATTACCAAAAAATCGAACAAAGCATAGGAAAGGAAGAGCAAAAAATGCCGAAAGTTGCAGTCATTATGGGAAGCGATTCTGATTTTCCCCAGTTAAAAGGATGTATCAAAACATTAAAGGATTACGGAGTGGATGTTGAGGTGAAAGTGATGTCTGCTCACAGAACTCCCGAAGATGCCGCACAGTTTTCCAAAAACGCCAAAGCAAATGGTTTTGAAGTGATTATTGCGGCTGCAGGAAAGGCTGCTCACTTAGGCGGTGTTTTAGCAGCGTTTACCACCTTGCCGGTGATCGGTATCCCCATTAAGGCCTCCACTTTAGACGGTCTGGATGCACTGTTATCCATCGTGCAGATGCCCAAAGGAATTCCCGTGGCAACCGTAGCTATTGACGGTGGCGACAATGCGGCAATTTTAGCACTGCAGATTCTTTCCTTAAAATATAAAGATATCGAAGCAAAATTAGAAGAAATGAAAGAAAATATGGCAAACGAAGTTCGTGCCAAAGATAAAAAACTTCAGGACGAAGTGGCAAGTTTATAAGAAAGAGGGATTAAGTTATGAATGAAGCATATAAACAGGCGGGCGTGGATATTCACGCAGGTTACCGTTCCGTGGAACTGATTAAAGAAAGCGTAAAGAAAACCTTCACAAGCGGTGTTATGACCGACATCGGTGGTTTTGGCGGTTTGTTTGAACTGTTTAAAACCGGTAACTACACCAATCCCGTTTTAGTATCCGGTACTGACGGCGTGGGCACTAAATTAAAAATTGCTTTCTTAACCGGCAAACATGACACTGTTGGTCAGGATTGCGTTGCAATGTGTGTAAACGATATTGTTTGCTCCGGTGCAAAACCTCTGTTTTTCTTAGACTACTTAGCAGTTGGCAAAAACGTGCCTGAAAGAATTGCAGAAATCGTAAAAGGCGTTAGCGACGGTTGTATCTTAAGTGAATGTGCTTTAGTTGGCGGTGAAACTGCAGAAATGCCCGGTTTCTATCCCGTGGACGAATATGATTTGGCAGGCTTCTCCGTGGGCGTTGTGGACAAAGATAAAATCATCGACGGTTCCACTGTGGCAGAAGGTGACGTGTTAATCGGTGTGGCTTCCTCCGGGATTCATTCCAACGGTTATTCTCTGGTGAGAAAAGTGTTTGAATTAAACGGAGCTGAAGAAGAAGCTAAGAAAAACTTAGATGTATATTATGATGAGCTGGGTATGACCTTAGGCGAAGCTTTAATCATCCCCACCAAAATTTATGTAAAAACCGTACTGGCTGTATTAGCTCAGTACAAAGTGAAAGCAATTTCTCATATCACCGGTGGCGGTTTCTATGAAAACATTCCGAGAATGTTACCGAAAGGATGCGAAGCTGTTATCAAAAAAGATTCCTTCCCGGTGCTTCCTATCTTTAAACTTCTGCAGGCAAAAGGCGGTATCAGCGAAGAAAATATGTATAACACCTATAATATGGGTATTGGTCTTTGTATGGCTGTGAACAAAGGCGACGCAGAAGGCGTTGTGAAAATTATTGAATCCTTAGGTGAAAAGGCATACATTTTAGGTACCGTGGAAAACGGTGATGCAGGAGTGAAACTGATCTAATGAAAAAGATTGTAGTTTTAGTATCCGGAGGCGGCACCAATCTTCAGGCGTTAATTGATGCCAAGGACGTGATCGTGTCGGGTGAAATTACCAAAGTGATTTCCTCCAAACCGGATGTGTATGCATTAGAACGTGCCAAAAATGCAGGGATTCCAAGCGTGGTGGTAGCAAGAAAAAGCTTTTCTGATAACGAAAGCTATCAGAAGGCGCTGCTTGCCGAATTAAAAGCGGAAAATCCCGATTTAATCGTGTTGGCAGGGTTCTTATCTATCATCGGAGAAGAAATTATCAAAGAATTTCCCGAAAAAATCATCAATGTGCATCCCTCTTTGATTCCTTCTTTCTGCGGAGACGGTTTTTACGGACTGAAGGTTCACGAAGCTGCCCTGGCAAAAGGAGTAAAAGTGACCGGTGCAACCGTTCATTTTGTGAATGAAATTACCGACGGTGGCAGAATCATTCTGCAACAGCCCGTGATGGTGGAAGAGGGAGACACTCCCGAAGTGTTGCAGAAAAGAGTCATGGAGCAGGCAGAATGGCAGATTTTACCTCGTGCCTGTGAATTGGTTTTAAGTGGCAAGGTATAAGAAAGGAACACATACTATGAATCAGATTGCAGAATTACTGAATACAAACTCTTATCCCGGCAGAGGTATCATCGTTGGGAAATCCAAAGACGGTGAACATGCCGTAACCGCATATTTTATTATGGGAAGATCAGAAAACAGCCGTAACCGTGTGTTTGTGTGTGATGGCGAAGGCATCCGCACCGAAGCGTTTGATCCTTCTAAATTAAGCGACCCCTCTTTAATCATCTACGCACCTGTTCGTGTGTTAGCTGATAAAACCGTGGTAACCAACGGCGACCAGACCGACACTGTGTATGATTTCTTAAAAGAAGGAAAAACCTTCGAAGAAGCACTTCGTACCCGTGAGTTTGAACCTGATGCTCCAAACTACACTCCCCGTATTTCTGCAGAACTGACCGTAAATGACGGATTTTCCTATAAAATGTCTATTTTAAAGAGTGCAATGGGCAACGGTGAATCCTGCCAGAGATTCTTCTATGAATATTCTCAGCCCGTAGCGGGAGAAGGCCATTTCATTCATACCTACAAATGTGACGGAAATCCCATTCCTTCCTTTTACGGTGAACCTGAACTGGTGGAACTTAACGAAGATATTGATTCCTTCACAAACACCTTATGGACCAATTTAAACGAAGATAACAAGGTTTCCTTGTTTGTTAGATACATTTCCTTAAAAGACGGTTCTTATGAAACCAGAATCATCAACAAAAACAAATAAGCAAAGGAAAGGAACCGAAACTATGAAAGAATTAGAATTAAAATACGGTTGTAACCCCAATCAGAAGCCTTCCAGAATTTATAGTGAAGAGTATGATTTGCCTATCACCATTTTAAACGCCAGACCCGGTTACATTAACTTTTTGGATGCCTTCAACAGCTGGCAGCTGGTAAAAGAATTAAAAGAAGCTACCGGTCTTCCCGCAGCAGCATCTTTTAAACACGTCAGCCCCGCAGGTGCAGCAGTTGGGTTACCCCTTTCCGATTTAGAAAAGAAAATCAACTTTGTGGAAGAATTTGAGTTATCTCCTATGGCTTGTGCATATGCAAGAGCAAGAGGTGCAGACAGAATGTCTTCCTACGGCGATTTTATCGCGTTGTCTGATACCTGCGATAAAGAAACTGCGGCAATCATTGCCAAAGAAGTGTCCGACGGTATCATTGCACCCGACTATACTCCCGAAGCGTTGGAAATCTTAAAATCCAAAAGAAAAGGCGGTTACACCGTTATCAAGATTGACAAAGATTTCACTCCCAAGCCCATTGAACGCCGTGATGTATTCGGCATTACTTTTGAGCAGGGCAGAAATGAATTAAAAATTGACGAAAATATGTTAACCAATTTTGTGACTGATGCAAAATCCTTCCCCGACAGCGCAAAAATTGACTTAATCATTGCATTAATCACCTTAAAATATACCCAGTCCAACTCCGTTTGCTATGCAAAAGGCGGGCAGGTAATCGGTGTGGGTGCAGGTCAGCAGTCCAGAATTCACTGTACCAGACTTGCAGGCAACAAGGCAGATGTTTGGTATTTAAGACAGCACGAAAAAGTGCTGAACTTAAAATTCAGACCCGATATCCGCCGTCCTGACCGTGATAATACCATTGATGTGTATATTTCTGATGAATATATGGATGTGCTGGAGGATGGCGTTTGGGAACAGTTTTTCACTGAAAAACCGCCCGTGCTTACCCGTGAAGAACGTTTGGAATGGCTGAAAACCCAGTCCGGCGTGTCTGTTGGTTCCGATGCATTCTTCCCCTTTGGCGATAATATTGAACGTGCCAGAAAGAGTGGGGTGGAATTTATTGCACAGCCCGGCGGCTCCATCCGTGATGACCATGTAATTGATACCTGTAACAAATACGGCATTGCTATGGTATTTACCGGCAACCGTTTGTTCCATCACTAAAATATGAAAAAAATAGGGGATTTCTGGAAAATTCCCTATTTGCTTTTGTAAATCAAGACAGGAGAAGAAAAACCATGAATAAAAAAATATTAGTTGTTGGCGGCGGCGGAAGAGAGCACGCCATTATCAAATGCTTAAAACGGGACAATCCCGACCTTACTATTTACTGTGCCCCCGGAAACGGTGGTATTTCTCAGCTTGCAACCTTAGTGCCCATCAAGGCAACCGAAATTGAAAAGCTGGTGGCATATGCCAAAGAGGAAGCCTTCGATATGGTGATGGTTGCTCCCGATGACCCGTTGGTATTGGGCTTGGTGGACGAGTTGGAAAAAGCAGGAATCCGTGCTTTCGGTCCCCGCAAAAATGCGGCGATTGTGGAAGGAAGCAAAGCGTTTTCTAAAGAACTGATGAAAAAATACAATATTCCCACCGCAAAATACGAAACCTTTACCGATGCAGATTCTGCCATTGCATACTTAAAAGCAGAAAACACCTATCCTGCTGTTATCAAAGCAGACGGCTTAGCATTGGGAAAAGGGGTAATTATTGCTCAGAATGAAGAAGAAGCTGTAACTGCCATTAACGAAATGATGGTAGACAAGGTTTTCGGTAATTCCGGCTCAACCGTTGTTATTGAAGAATTTTTAACCGGCCCTGAAATTTCCGTACTGGCGTTTACCGACGGAAAAACCGTGGTACCCATGGTTTCTGCTCAGGACCATAAACGTGCCTACGACAATGATGAAGGCTTAAACACCGGCGGCATGGGCACATTCTCTCCCAGCCGTGTGTATAACAAGGATTTGGAAGAAGAATGTATGAAAAATATCTTCCTGCCCACCATTAACGGTTTAAGAGCAGAAGGAAGACCCTTTAAGGGTGTTATCTATTTTGGCTTGATGGCAACCAAAAACGGGGTAAAAGTGATTGAATACAATGCCCGTTTCGGTGACCCGGAAACCCAGGTGGTGCTTCCCAGATTAAAAACCAATTTACTCACAATCTTTGATGCCATCATCGACGAAAGATTAGATGAAATCAACATTGAATGGCATGATAACGCTTGTGTATGTGTGATTATGGCATCCGGCGGCTATCCCAAAGCATATAAGACCGGCTACGAAATCACCGGTATGGACAAAGCGGAAGAAAAAGACAATATCTTCATTTATCACGCAGGTACCAAAGCAGAAGACGGCAAGTTTTTCACCGCAGGCGGCAGAGTCATCGGGGTTACTGCAACCGGCTCCAATTTGGATGATGCCATCCGTGAAGCCTATGATGCTGTAGCAAAAATTTCTTTTACCGATGCACATTATCGCAAAGACATCGGCATTAAAAAGTATAACTAAGAGGCGATTTTCTTGAATAAGCAGACCATACAAAAATTAAAATTATTCGGAAGCGGAATACTCTCCCGTTGGGAAGAAAACAAAGATTTGTTTTTAGAAGTGAGTGGGTCTTATAAATCAGGCGCCGTAACCTATCCGTTTGTTTTGGCATACGACGGGGAAGCTTATAGCTTAACGTTCCAGAAAGAAAAAAACAAAGGGGCATTCCCCGATTTATTTAGCGCTCTTTTAGAGCAGGCAAATCTCTATGACGAGCTGGAGCTTACCTATGCCGACCGCACAGGAAGACTGATTCTTCGTGCCGATGCTAAAAATGTAACCACCAAAAGTGACAACAAGGTGGTGGAGGTTTCCAAAGCGGAAGAAAAACATCTGATTTCTCCCAAAGCGGCAAATAAGCTTTTAACTGTGTTGGATTTTGTTACCGAGCAAGGGAAATTAAAAAACACCCATGTTCGAAAATTTACCCAGGCAGAGCATTTTATTGAGTTGTTGGTTCCTTATATCCAAAAATTACCCACCGACCGTGAAATTATGGTGTATGATTTGGCATGCGGAAAATCTTATCTGTCCTTCTTTTTAAATTTCTATCTTTGTGATGTGTTAAAAAGAAGATGCCGTATTATTGGTGTGGATATCAGAGAAGATGTGGTGGAGGCATCTAAAAAAATCCGTGATGAATTAAAATATTATAATATGGATTTTTACTGTGCCGACATTTTGGAATTTGAGCCACCTACCAGAATCGATTTGGCTATTTCTCTGCACGCTTGTGATGTAGCGACCGATTTTGCCATTGCGGCGGCGGTGAATAACGGAGCCCAGGTGTGTGCGATTGCACCTTGTTGTCATAAAGAATTTCTTCCCACTATCAAAAGTGACGAAATGTCCTATCTCTTTGAAAACGGAATTTTCAAGAAACGGTTTTCCGACTTGTTAACAGATATTTATCGGGTGAAAACCTTAGAAGAACACGGTTACAACGTGACTGCAACCGAGTTTGTGTCTCCTTTGGAAACGCCGAAAAATCTGCTGATTTTAGCGGAAAAGACAGGGAACGCATCCAAAACTGATGCCACCAAAGAAATCAAACAGGCATTCGGGGTTGACCCCATTTTAGAAAAGCTTATTTTTTAACAAAACATCATCATAAAAAAATGGCAGTAACTTATCGTTACTGCCATTTTTGTGTTTAAAAGATTATTGATGTTCGCCATCCACAAAGAGGATTTCGCCTTCTTTTAGGTAGTTTAAATTACCTCTTGCAATGGATTCGATGGTTTTCTGACTGCTTGCTTTTTCGTCCAGGCGGTTTAATTCTTCCTGTTTTGCCAGCTCATATTCAATTTTCTGCTGATAAACGATTTCATCCTGGCGGAGTGCCTCAAAATCCTGATAGGTTTTGATATGCAGGAATGAGAAATAGGCAATCATTGCCACCAGAGCGAAAATCCACAGGTATTTCTGCTTGAACAGTTTCACAGGCTCAAATCCTTTTCATCAGTTTCACGTTTCGTTTCCATTTTTGAAACCCGTTTGTGATTCCTTTTGTTCCAAAGTGAATCATCCTTCCAAACGGCTTTAATAAAAACAAAACACCATTTTTACTTATTATAGCAAAGAATTTTAAGATTGTAAAGAGAAATTTTAAAAAAATAAGGACAATATCGGCAATATTTCCTGAAATTTTGACAAAATATTCCGAAACTGTCAAAAAATAGCACCAGAAACCACTGATCATTCCAAATAGTTCATAGAATCGGAATTTTCTGTCTCCACTTAGTAAGAATAACCATATAGACACAAAAAGAGCAATCACCCAGAACAGAAGATCCAACAACACACTCACGGCAGACACTTTTATTTTTCTTCGGAATGCTTTGAAAAGGTCGTAACACATCCCGAGAAACAAGCCTGCCAAAATGTCAAAAATTAACGTCACAGAGGATACTCCTTACCGAAAAATACTTTTAAAAAAGCCTTCTTTTTTTGGTGCGGTATCCTGTTGGTAGGAAATGTTGTCAAAGGTTCCTTTCGCCACAATTTCGCCGGTATCCAAAGACAGTTTTTCCACCTTCAATTCACTGCCTTTGATAACCAGCATCCCTAAGTGGGTATCTAAGGTGATTTCTTCTTCATCAAAGGTGAGAATATCAATCACGCCGGATACTGAAAGTTTCCCGCGGTTTTCTAAAATGATATTCTGAATCACATTTTTTTCGTTTGACATTGTGTTCATCCTTTCCGGTTGGTTTTATAAATACTTTTCCGATAATCATCAGGATTACGCCGATTCCTAAGTAGCCGAAGAGGGGATAGAGAGTTTCAATCAAAGCAGTGAATCCCAAAAAACTGCATCCTAGCAGGAGTATTCCCACGGTAAGGGGATTTTTTTCTTTTATAACAGCATACAAGCTATTTACCGCTGTGGTTAAAATGGATAAATAAAGCATCGCAGTGTAGAACACATTTAAATTACTATGGCAGTGGGAAACGACACTCAGCACCGGAATCGAGCTTTCTGCCGTAAGATGTGAAAACCGCAAAAGAAGTCCTTTTAGGAGAAGCCCCATTGCAGTTACCAGAAAAAATCCCCAAAAGATTCCCGAGTATCCCTCCTGCTTTTTTACCGTGTGATGCAGCGCATCCAATACCGGTAACACGGATAAAAGATTATATCCGCTGTATAACAAGAGATTCACGGTGGGGGAATAAGATGCACCAAACAATCCTGTGGGGGATAACAGTCCTGCCAGGGAAATTCCTGTCATACAAATCAGGAGCAGTGGGGTGGCAATCAGATTGAAACGGTACACATTTTGGGTTCCGAAAAAAACAATTCCCATCGTGATTGCCCAGGTCATAACGGTTCCCGCAGGAACCCAAAGCCCCACACTTTCCCTGAGAGCTTCACCTCCGCAAGCAAGCATCACGGTGTAGGAGGCTCCGGAAAACATCTGGAACAGCATGCGTACTGTTTTTTTAAGAAAGGATGTTTCGGGAAGAAAGGAGCTGTCTTTTTGTTGAGCAAAATACAGCAGGCAAACACATGCCATCACAAGCATCGCCAAACATAAAAACACAAGAGAAATCGGCTCATTTTGAAAAAACATCATTAACTCTTTTCCCGTGGCAAAGCCTGCTCCGATCACGGTTCCTGCCACAGTAAAGGCTAATTTCAGGCGTTTTGATGACATAAAAAAGTCCTTTCTCATCAGTTGGAAAAATCGGTTGACTTTGTTTTTAATATATTTTAAAAAAATTAAATTATGACTTGATTTTTTAAAAAAATGTGGTATAATTAGAATGATAAAAACCCAATTGTAATTTGAAATAAAAGGAGAATAAAAAAATGCAGAAAATTACCAAAGATATGATTATTGCAGATGTGTTGAAAGTGGATGTGGAGCTGGCTCCCTTCTTCTTTGCAATCGGCATGCATTGTTTAGGATGTCCTTCCGCAGCAGGGGAAACCATTGAAGAAGCTTGTATGGTTCATAACACCGACTGCGATGCTTTAATTGAAAAAATGAATAACTTTTTGGAAATCAAAGCAAATAGCCAGAATCAGTAATTCCAAAACAAAACGCATGAAAAATTGCCTAACGAAGCATCTTCGTTAGGCATTTGCACTGAATGGAACCAAAATGAAGAAAGGGCTTTTTAACAAAAAGAAGAAGCAACGGTGATAGATTTATGAGCGAACCTTTAATGTATAAAGGCAAAATGATTGCCAGAAAAGATAATATCATTTATTACGGAAATCCCGAAGATAACTATGTGATTATGATGAATATTACCGAATCCAATCCTGTTGGCGGATACGATATCACCTCTAAGGTAACCGTGTCTTTGCAGACCAACACCGGCGGTAAGGAAAAAATTATCAAAAAAGTGGAACGTGAAGGAATGTTCAAAGCGTTGGACATTGCTGAATATTGGTTGGCTGAAGCATTAGAGGAAGAATAAGCATCGAAAAAATCCTCTTTTTCATTGGAGTGAAAGAATTAGTATGGATAACGGAATTTTTATTCTATTTACCTTAGCGGTTTCGTTTCTGTTTTCTTTTGCGGCAGTGCCGCTGGTTCGGGTTCTTGCTTTTAAAATCAAAGCAGTGGACGTTCCCAGAGATAGCCGCCGTATGCACACCAAACCTATTCCCAGAATGGGTGGACTTGCCATCTATCTCGGATTTTTAGTGGCATATATGTGCTTTGCAGGTACCGTGGATGAGAAAACAATCGGAATTTTAATCGGCGCCACGATTTTAGTGGTGTTGGGGATTCTGGATGACAGAAAACCAATCCCTGCCCTTGTAAAACTTTTAGTGCAGCTGGCAGCAGCGCTGATTCCCGTTATGATGGGTCTTCGGATTGAGTTTATTTCCAGAATCAATCTGTTTTCCAACGAAACCAATTACGTGCTTGGCTTTTTGGCCATTCCTGTTACCGTGGTCTGGATTGTTGGTTTGACCAATGCTTTGAACTTAATTGACGGTCTGGACGGATTAGCCGGCGGAATCACCACCATTTCAGCCTTTTCTCTGATGTTCGTTTCCTTTGTGTTCGGACGGATAGACTGTGCTGTTGCAATGGCAGCTATTGCCGGTGCCACTTCAGGATTTTTGCCCTACAACTTAAATCCTGCCAAAATCTTTATGGGAGACACAGGGGCACTGTTTTTAGGTTATATGCTGGCTACTCTTTCGGTGGACGGATTCTTTAAAAGTTACGCAGCGGTTACCTTTATTATCCCGTTGCTTGTTATGGGACTTCCCTTATTCGACACCAGTTTTGCAATCTTCCGTCGTATTATGAAGAAGGAACCTATTATGCAGCCCGACCGTAAGCATATGCACCACCGTTTGATTGATGCAGGCTTTTCTCAGCGTCAGGCAGTTGCTATTTTATGCACCGTCAGCGGACTGCTTTCCTTAACGGCAGTGGTGCTGATTACCGCAGGAATCAAACGTACACTTTTGATGGTTGCTGTGTCTTTAGTGTATTGTGTGGGCGGTATTATTTTTGTGAAAAATAAAAATTACGAACAAAAATTTTTACAGGAACTGTCTATCCGGGAAGAAAATCAGACACCGATAGAAGAACGCAGAGACGGAACCTCGGAAAAGTAAAAAGAAGGTAACTTTATGAATAAGCTAAAAGTTATGACGGTGTTTGGAACCCGTCCGGAAGCTATCAAAATGGCTCCCCTGGTAAAGGAACTTGAGTCAAGAGAAGAAATCGAGTCCATCGTGGCGGTTACTGCACAGCACCGTCAGATGCTGGATCAGGTGTTGGAAATTTTTGATATCAAACCAGATTACGATCTGGATATTATGAAAGAACGCCAGACTCTGGTTGATATTACTTCCAATGTGTTAAAAGGACTGTATGAAGTAATCGGAGAAGCAAAACCCGATATCGTGCTGGTTCACGGTGATACCACCACCACTTTTGCAGGTGCTTTAGCGGCATTCTATCAGCAAACAGCAGTGGGGCATATTGAAGCAGGTCTTCGTACATACGATAAGTATTCTCCTTTCCCGGAAGAAATGAACCGAGTGCTTACCGGTTCTTTAACCGAGCTTCATTTTTCACCCACGGTGCAGAATAAAGCAAATCTGTTAAAAGAAGGGAAAGACGAATCCAAAATTTTTATTACGGGAAATACTGTGATTGACGCATTAAAAACCACCGTAAGAAAAGATTATGAATTTGCTGATGAAACCTTAAAAAATCTGGATTTCTCCAAAAAAATTATCGTGGTGACTGCTCACAGACGCGAAAACTTAGGGGAACCCCTGCAGAATATCTGTCGTGCAATCAAGCGGTTGGCAGAAGAATTCAAAGATGAAGTGCAGGTGGTATATCCGGTGCATTTGAATCCCGCAGTAAGAGAAGTTGCATTCTCTGTGTTGGGTGATTTAAACAATGTGCATCTGATTGACCCTGTGGATGTTTGTGAACTGCACAACTTAATGGACCGTGCTTATATGATTATGACCGACTCCGGCGGATTGCAGGAAGAAGCACCCTCCTTAGGAAAACCTGTGTTGGTGCTTCGTAATGAAACTGAACGCCCCGAAGCGGTGGCGGCAGGTACCGTAAAAATTGCAGGCATTCACGAAGAAGATATCTATTCTATGGGAAAAACTTTGTTGATTGATTCCTGCGAATATGATAAAATGGCACACGCCGTGAATCCTTATGGTGACGGTCTGGCTTCCAAACGAAGTGTGGATGCGATTTTGTATCACTTTGGAAGAAAAACTGAACGTCCCGAAGATTTGATTACCAAATAACAAATCCAATAAAAAAGCGATTGTATGAATCATACAATCGCTTTTTTGTTTGTTTCGTCTTATTCTTCGGAATGGGAGAGCGCCTGCAGACGTTCATTGATATCCTGCATCCGAAGGTCTGTTTTTGCAATCACATCGGCACAGTTCCGAAGTTCTGAAATCAATTCATCTGCATTGGGCATATCCTTTTTGTATTTCATGCCGTGTTCCAAACTTGCCCAGAAATCCATGGCAATGGTGCGAAATTGCACCTCCACTTTCACAGGTTGCTTTCTGTCTGCAAAGAAGACAGGGATTTCCACAATCATATGATAACTGCGGTAACCGTTTGGTTTGGGATTTTTAATGTAATCTTTCACTTCCAGCACGGTAACGTCGTCCTGGCGGGTAAACATTTCGGCAACCTTATAAATATCATCCACAAAGGAACAAATCACCCGCACTCCTGCCACATCGTTTAAATGCTCCATCACAGCGGGAACAGAAAGCTCTAAGTTTCTTCGTTTGAGCTTTTCTAAAATACTTTTGGGCTTTTTCACTCTGGATTTTATCATTTCGATGGGGTTTCGGTTGTTGCGATAGGAAAGATCGTCGTTTAAAATTTCAAATTTGGTGCGGATTTCCCGGATGGCACATTGATACATCATCAGCATATCCGAGAATTTTTTGGTGTTTTGAAAAAATACGTCCAGTTGTTCCAAAGACAGGGAGGAATCCTGCCCTAAAAAGTATTTTTGCAATTCATTTTCCATTTCTTTGTTCCTTAATCCAATTCTACCGAGCCTGTGTAAAGCTGATAGTATTTTCCTTTTTCTTCCAGTAATTTGTCGTGACTGCCGCGCTCAATGATTCTGCCGTGATCTAACACCATAATCACATCCGAATTCTGAATGGTGGAAAGACGGTGGGCAATCACAAACACGGTTCTGCCGTGCATTAAGCTGTCCATCCCTTTTTGCACAATAGATTCGGTACGGGTATCAATTGAAGAAGTTGCTTCATCTAAAATCATAACCGGTGGGTCTACCACAGCGGCTCTAGCAATGGCAATTAACTGACGCTGACCCTGAGATAAGCTTTCTCCGTTGTTGGTAAGGGGAGTGTCATACCCTAATGGCAGACGGGAAATAAATCCGTGAGCGTTTGCCAGTTTTGCTGCTGCAATGATTTCTTCGTCGGTGGCATCCGGTTTTCCATAGCGGATATTTTCCTTCACGGTGCCGGTGAACAGGTTAGTATCCTGAAGCACCATTCCAAGAGAGCGACGCAAGTCGCTTTTTTTGATTTTATTGATATTGATGCCGTCGTAACGGACTTTGCCGTCGGCTAAATCATAAAAACGGTTAATTAAGTTGGTAATGGTGGTTTTTCCTGCACCTGTTGCACCCACAAACGCAATTTTCTGACCGGGTTTGGCATACAGACTCACATTGTGAAGCACTATTTTTTCTTCGGTGTATCCGAAATCCACATCATCAAACACCACTTCACCTTTTAATTCGGTGTAGGTGAGAGTACCGTCGGAGTGGGGATGTTTCCACGCCCACAAACCGGTGCGTTTTTCAGATTCCGTCAGCATACCATTTTCGTATTTAGCATTGACTAAAGTAACATAGCCGTTGTCTTCTTCAGGCTTTTCATCCAGCAGTTCAAAAATACGTTTGGCACCTGCCAATGCCATAACCACCATATTAATTTGCTGAGAAATTTGGGAGATAGGCATATTGAAGCTTTTGCTCAGCTGCAGGAAGGTGGCAATATTTCCCAAAGATAATCCGCCAAAGCCTATAATTGCCATGCCGCCACCGAGAATGGCCAAGAGGGCATACTGCAGATGTCCTAAGTTATTGTTGATGGGCCCTAGCACATTGGCAAACTTGTTGGCATTGGTGGCGTTTTCGCAAAGTTCTTCATTCCGCTTGTCAAATTCTTCTTTGGTTTCGTCTTCGTGGCAGAATACTTTGATAACCTTCTGCCCGTGAATCATTTCTTCCACATACCCGTTCACATTTGCCAAAGCCTGTTGCTGTTTGCCAAAGAATTTACCGCTGTTTTTGGCAACTGCGCCTGTCACTTTTAAAATCACGCCCACAAAGAGCAGGGTGAACACGGTAAGATAAAAGTTGGTGATAAACATGGCACACAGCACGGAAATAATGGTCACCAGCGAGGAAAACATCTGAGGCAAACTCTGGGAAATCATTTGTCTTAGCGTGTCGGTATCGTTGGTGTAATAACTCATCACATCCCCATGGGAATGGGTATCAAAATACTTGATGGGGAGCTTCTGCATATGGGAGAACATATCGTTACGGATATCCCGCAGTACCCCCTGAGCAATTTTTGCCATGATACGGTTATACATTAAGGTGGAGAAAATACCCACGGCATAAATCACAATCATCACGGCGATAGCTTGCATCAGCCCTGTAAACACAGGATTTGCCATTTTGGTTAAGGGAGTGATATAATCATCAATCAAAATTCCTAAGAACATAGCGCTGGAAACATTGGCAACCGTGCTTAGGATAATTAAAATCACGACCAGAAAGAAGGAGAATTTGTGTTCTTTAAAAATGTAACCCAACAGCCGTTTCACCGTTTTTTTATCCGGTTTTTTCGGTTTTGCAAACCGATTGGGATCAAATTTGGGAGGTACTCTGTTTTGATTATTTTGTGCCATCAGAAATGCCTCCTTTCGTTTGGGATTCATACACATCACGGTAAATTTCGTTGGTTTGGAGCAGCTCTTCGTGGGTTCCGATTCCTGCAATCTTGCCATCATCCATCACGATGATTTTATCAGCTTCCATAATGGAAGAAACACGCTGTGCAATGATAATTTTGGTGGTATCGGGAATTTCTTCCAGAAATGCTTTTCTGATTAAAGCATCAGTGTGGGTATCCACGGCACTGGTGGAGTCATCCAAAATCAGGATTTTGGGTTTCTTTAAGAGCGCTCTTGCGATACATAAACGTTGTTTCTGTCCGCCTGACACATTGGCGCCACCCTGTTCGATAAAGGTGTCGTATCCGTTGGGGAATTCTCTGATAAAGCCGTCTGCCTGAGAGAGGGTGCAGGCGTGAATCATTTCTTCATCGGTGGCGTGTTCATTGCCCCAACGCAAGTTTTCTTTGATGGTGCCTGAGAACAATACATTCTTCTGCAATACCATCGCCACTTCGTTTCGGAGGGTGTCTAAATCGTAATCCTTTACATTCACACCACCCACCAGAAGCTCCCCTGAGGTTACATCATACAAACGGGGGATTAACTGTACCAGTGTGGTTTTAGCACTACCTGTTCCGCCTAACACACCAACCGTTTCGCCCGACTTGATTGTGAGGTCCACATCGGAAAGACACAGCTTAGCACTGTCTCCTGCATAGCTGAAGTTGACATCTTTGAAAACAATTTCGCCGTTTAAAACTTTGGTTACGGGATGTTGGGGATTTTTGATATCAGCGGTTTCATTTAAAATTTCGGTGGTTCTTTCTGCTGCGGTGCGAGAAATGGTAATCATAACGAAAATCATGGAAACCATCATTAAGCTACCTAAAATCTGCATGACATAGGTCATTACGCTCATCAGTTCCCCTGTGGTCATGGAGTTTTGCACAATCAGGTTGGCACCAACCCAGGAAATAAAGAGCATACAGCCGTACATACAAAATTGCATCAGCGGTGCATTCCAGGCAAGGAGCCGTTCTGCACGGACAAAGTCCTTATGGATAGCGGTGGAAACATCGCCGAATTTTTCCTCTTCGTGTTGTTCACGCACATACGCTTTTACCACACGAACACCTCTTAAATTTTCTTGCACAACATTGTTTAATTTGTCGTAGGTTTTAAATACCCGTTCAAAAATGGGATGGGCGTGAGTCATAATAAAGTAAAGACCGATTGCCAATACAGGCACTGCCGCCAGGAAAATCATCGCCAGTTCTGCCTTCACGGTGAATGCCATAATTAACGAGAAAATCAGCATCATGGGAGCACGTACCGCAATTCGGATAATCATCTGGTAAGCATTCTGCAGATGGGTAACGTCGGTGGTTAATCGGGTCACAATCCCTGAGGTGGAGAATTTATCAATATTGGAGAAAGAAAAATTCTGCACATTATGGAACATATCTTTTCTTAAGTTTTTGGCAAACCCTGCGGAAGCAGTTGCAGCGTGTTTTCCTGCCAGAACCCCTGTCCATAGAGACAGCGCACACAGCACAATCAGAATCACTCCGACAATGAGGATGTAGGTAAAGTCGCCCTGACCGTTGTTGCCGTTTACCCCCAGGTCTACCAGTTTTGCCATCAGAAAGGGAATCAGCACTTCCAAAAGCACTTCCATCGTTACATACACCGGTGCCAGAATGGATGGCTTTTTATATTCTCTGACACAGCTTAACAGTTTTTTAATCATAATTGCTCCTTTATATTCATCGGGAATTGTGGATAAAACATTATCTATTATTATACTATTGTTACTATCATTTGTCAATGAATTCTCTGTGAACAATTGGTTCTTTTTCTTTGGCGATAAAGAACCAATTCAGTCGGGAAACAGTTTGGCACCTTGACTTTTTGTTTTTGATATAGTATAATAAAAAGGTATCAGCAAATATTTTTAAACATACGGAGATACCAATATGCATATGATAGTAGGGCTGGGAAATCCCGGCAAACAATATGAATTCACCCGCCACAATGCAGGTTTTTTGTGCCTGGATTATCTGGCGGCAAAATATAATATCAAAGTGAATAAGATTAAATTCAAATCCCTGCTGGGGGAAGGTAATATCAATGGCGAAAAAGTGATTTTATTAAAGCCCACCACCTTTATGAACTTAAGCGGAGAAGCTGTGGTGCAGGCGGCAGGCTTTTATAAAATTGATGTTTCGGATATCATTGTGGTATATGATGATATTTCTTTGCCCGTGGGCTCTTTAAGAATCCGTGAAAAAGGTTCTGCAGGGGGCCATAACGGAATGAAGAATATTATTTATCTGTTAGGAAAAGACAATTTCCCCAGAATCCGTTTGGGAGTTGGCTCCAATGGGGAGCGTGACTTAGCGGATTATGTGCTTGGAAAATTCTCCAAAGAAGAAATGAACGGTTTTTCCGCATCGGTAGATAATGCGGTGGAAGCCATCTGCTATATGTTAAAAGGCGATACCCAAAAAGCAATGAACCTTTATAACAAGAAGGGAATCGGCGAAGGAACGGAGTAAATATGCGAAAAACTGCAGGTTTTTTTCCTCTGTTGGACGGATACCGTCCTTATGAGGAATTAAAAGAAGCCATCCGCGCAAAACAACCGAATATCACTTCTGTGACCGGACTGACCGACGGTGCCAAAGCGCATATCATCACCGCTTTGATCCTATCGGAAAAACGTCCGGCATTTTTGATGGTCAAAAACAGAAAAGAAGCAGAAAAATTAAAAAGCTTTGCAGAGTTTTATGAAATCCCTGTGTATTTTTTGCCCGACTATGAATTCTGCTATTATGAATTGGATGCCAAAGATACCGCCGATAAAAAAGAACGGTTAGAATTTTTAAATGCCATTTCCCGCAAGGAAAAGGGACTTTATATTGTCACGCCCGGGGCGGCATTTGTGCCGGTGGTGAAAAAAGAGTTGCTGGAAGGTTCCAATGTGACCTTGAAAATCGGAGACGAATATGAGCAGAAGAAACTGATTGCAAAATTATCCTCTTATGAGCGGGTGGATATTGTGGAAAGTCACGGCCAATATTCCGTTCGTGGGGGGATTGTGGATGTGTTCCCTTATACCGAAAGCATTCCTTATCGTATTGAATTTTTTGGGGACGAGGTGGATTCCATTCGTAC
Source organism: Clostridia bacterium (assembly GCA_045656345.1). Classification (GTDB taxonomy): domain Bacteria; phylum Bacillota; class Clostridia; order UMGS1840; family UMGS1840; genus SIG452. Next base: position 7,794 of record JAZOQZ010000001.1, on the reverse strand, counting down.
CTTTGATCCCATTACCCGCTTGTCCTATGAGGTGATTACCGAGGCAACCGTCACCTCTGCCGACGATTTTTTGGTGCCCGATCCCAAAGATTTGGCAGAAGTTTTAAAGAAGGAACAAACACACGCCGAAGGTGAACTTGCAGGCATTCTTTCCCGAGATATTGAACGGTTGCAAAACAGCGGAAAACTCACCTCCTATGACCGTTATTTTCCCTTTTTGGAAGACTATCTTGCTCCCTTGTTTTCTTATACCGATGATGATTTTATATTCCTTTCGGATGACCCCAATGGTATTTACGAAGCTCACGAGGCTCTTTATCGGGAACATTATGAATACCTTTTGGAATTATGCGAAAAAGGATTGATTCATAAAGCGAACTTAAGCTTTTTTAAAGAACCGTCTCACCAGATGGACATCTTTTATGCCCACAGTGTTTGTCATTTTTCATTTATCAAGAATAACTATGGCATCAGAAAACCGAATAAAGAAATTAACTTACCTGCAAAATCAGTGTTATCCGCCAGCGGAAGCATTGGGATTTTTGTGGAAGAATTAAAGGAATATTTAGACGAGGGGTATTCTGTTTTAATTCCCGGGAAAACCCGTTCCAAGGCAGAAAAACTGTCTTACACCTTATCTAATTATGATTTGAATGCTCCTGTAACCGATGCATACAGTTTTGTGCCGGGAGAAGTGCAGATATTGCCGGTGCCCGGTTTCACGGAAGGGTTCTCTTATCCTGAACTGAAATTTGTTTATTTTTCGGATATCTACACCGCCGACCGCAAAAAGCGTCCCCATAAAGCGGTGAAAAATGAAAACGCCATTACCAACTTCTCCGACCTGACGGTGGGAGACTTTGTGGTGCATCCGGTTCACGGGATTGGGGAGTATCTTGGCATTACCCGACTTTCGGTTGAGCGGGAAGCTAAGGATTTTATCAAAATCCGTTATCACGGCAGTGATTATCTGTATATTCCCGTAAACCAGCTGAATACTCTTTATAAATATGTGGGGAACGATTCCAAAGGAGTTCGTTTGAATAAGCTTGGCGGCACCGATTTTGACAAAGTGAAACAACGTGTCAAGAAAAGTTGTCAGGATCTGGCGTTAAAACTGATGGATTTGTATCAGAAGAGAGAAACGGCAGAAGGTTACGCTTTTTCCCAAGATACGGATATGCAGATTCAGTTTGAACGCACTTTCCCCTATGAAGAAACCGACGACCAGCTTACCTCTATTTATGATGTGAAAAAAGATATGGAAAGCCACCGTCCTATGGACCGATTGCTCTGCGGTGATGTTGGCTACGGCAAAACAGAAGTAGCACTTCGTGCCGCTTTCAAAGCAGTTTGTGACGGAAAGCAGGTGGCATATCTGGCACCCACTACCGTGTTGGCACAACAACATTACAACACCTTTGTCAACCGTATGAAAGACTTTCCCGTAAAGGTCGGTCTGCTATCAAGATTCCGCACCAAAAAGCAGATTGATGGTGTGATTAAGGAATTAAAAAGCGGAATGTGCGATATTGCTATCGGTACTCACAGGCTGTTATCGAGCGATGTGCAGTTTAAAGATTTAGGGCTTCTCATTGTGGATGAAGAACAACGCTTTGGGGTTGCCCATAAAGAAAAAATCAAGGAAATGAAAAACGGAGTGGATATTTTAACACTTTCCGCTACTCCCATTCCCAGAACGCTTAATATGGCGATGGTGGGCATCCGTGACGTTTCCACCTTAAAAGAACCGCCCTGTGACCGACATCCCGTGCGCACCTTTGTGCTGGAGTATCACGATGCTATCATTCACGAGGCCATTGAAAAAGAACTCCATCGTAATGGTCAGGTATTCTATTTATATAACCGAGTGGAAACCATTCATAATGCTGCGGCAAAACTGAGAGAACGTTTCCCTGATGCTGTTATCGAGGTGGCTCACGGAAAATTAAGCCGTGAAAAAATGGAAGAAATTTTCTATCGGATGTCTTTGGGTGAAATTGATATTTTAGTTTGCACCACCATTATTGAAACAGGTTTGGATTTGCCCAATGTGAATACCATGATTATTGAAAATGCAGACCATTTAGGGTTGGCTCAATTGTATCAGCTTCGGGGCAGGGTAGGGCGTTCCAACCGTCTGGCGTACTGCTATCTCACTTATAAGCGGGATAAGTCCATCACCGAAGTTTCGGAAAAACGTTTAAAAGCAATCAAGGAATTTACCGAGTTTGGTTCAGGCTTTAAAATTGCTCTGCGCGATTTGGAAATCCGTGGTGCAGGCAATATTTTAGGTGCGGAGCAACACGGTCATATGGATGCAGTGGGATACGATATGTATTTAAAACTGTTAGATGAGGCGGTTCGTGAGCAAAAAGGGGAAACCGTGCAGGAGGAAATCACCTGTCAGGTGGATTTGAAAGTATCGGCGTATATCGACGATTCCTACATCTCCGACCACGCAAGCAAATTGGAAATCTATAAAAAGATTTCTCTTGTGAAAACACGGGAAGACGTGGAGGATATGATTGACGAATTAACTGACCGATTCTCTGATATCCCCACAGAAACCATGAACTTAATCGAAGTGTCGTACCTTCGTGCAATGTGTGAACGGTTGGGGATTTATGATGTTTCTGAAAATTCGGGAACGGTAACATTCCGTATGAGGGCAATTTCGCAGGAGTTGATTTCTGCAGTGCTGAATTTAGGCAGCGAATATAAAGGAAAAGCATTGTTCGGTGCAGGGGTGAAACCCTATTTCTCCATTCGTACCATCACGTTGCGAAAATCCCGTGAGCTTGTGAAGATTATGGAAACAATTCTTGCGCAGTTGGAAAATTCTTAAAAAATCGATCATAACTAAAAAAACGGTATCGTTCTGATGCCGTTTTTTGTATTGTGATGAGAGGTTTGGTTATTTTGTGATAAAAAACATAACATAAGGGGACTTTTGACAAAAAAATTCGTCCTGTATGAAAATTGACAGGGCAGGGGTAACAATGATACAATAAAAGCAGGAAATCGGGAAGACATTACAGATTATGACATCATAGCACCACGGTTTCTGATAAAACTAATCCCTACTTTTTGTAGTGGAATAGAAGTCCTTTCGCAAGAAAGCAGAAAGCACGTCACACGGGGGTGATGTGCTTTTTGTTTTTTGTTATTGTCATTGCAAGGAGAAAAGGAATTTTTTTTGAAACAAGTTTGGATTTTTACCCCTTTTATACAGATTTGAAGGTTGCGTATTCCGACAAAAAATGATAAGATAAATGCAATATATGGCTAATAACACGAAAATGACTTTTTAAAAAAAGGATGCTTTATACCAATGAAAAAACTGTTTACTCTCATATTGTGTTTTTTGATGATATCCTCTGCCGGGATGTTAGCGAATGCGGCAGATGTTGCGAAAAATTATGATGCTCCCTATGCAGGGGTGTATCAGCTCACTTCCGATAAAGCCGTTACCGTAACCTCCGAGCTGGGAGCGAAAGCAACTCTTTTAGCAGGAGAAACCGAATATATTTATTTGCTCAAGGGTGTTAACAACCTGACGGTGAATAACGCTTCCGCAAACCTTACCTTTACAAGTCTTCCCAATAACGGGATGGATTGTTTTAAAGAAGTGTTAATTGCAAAAGAACCTGTGATTTCAGGTCAGGAAGACAGCGTGAAAAAAGGGTTAAACAAAACCCTTGCTCCCGGAGAATCCTACACCGTGACCTACACTCCCTCCAAAGGGAAGGCTGGTCTGGTGTATCCTTATATTTACTTTTCTGATGCCAACGAAAACATCTTCCGCATCACTTCCGATACGGGATTTTATGCCGACATTTTAAAACCTATGGGCTTACATAACACCTTAGCTTGTGCTGATGCGGCAAGTGATGACTTGGAGATGTTGTATGTCAGAAGCGGTGCCAATAAAATCACCATTACCAATATCGGCAAACAAATGGGTGTGATTAGTAACATTTCTTTCCATAGTGTGGGCGAGCTGTTAACTATGAAATGGAAAGACCAGCTGAATGTGGCAAACTTAAAACCTATTATCGAATCCGATACCTTTTCTGCCATTACCTTAAACGGCAGAGCGAAAACCGCCACCGTTTCTTTCACCAATTACAACACAGCGGATGACGGACAGGTTCTCTTGGCGTTAGTTTCCTATGATAACAATCAGATGACAGCGGTGGATGTGACCGTGATTGATACCGATGCACAGCCCGTTGGCACTACCAGAGAATACACCGTGGATTTGCCCGAAGCAAACGGCACACTATTACGGGCAATGCTCTTAAATGAAAACTTAGAACCCAAAGCTGAGTTTCAGGATGCCGAGATTAAAAACATCAACACCGATTCTTTCGCAGGCAAGAAATTATCTATTTTGGGAGACAGCGTTTCCACCTTTGACGGTTGGTCCAATAACCCCAAAATCAACTCCACCTTAAGCTCCAACGCCGTGGAATACTTTGGCAATAATCACGGGATTTCCAGCGTGGATGAAACCTGGTGGAAGCAGTTGGCAGACCAGACCGGAATGGAAATTCTGGTCAACAACTCCTACTCCGGTGATAAAGTTTGTAATCACGCCCAGAAACGTTCGGTGCAACTCCATAACAACGAAGGGGAAACTCCCGACGTGATTGTGGTGTTTATGGGTGTCAACGATGTAAGAGGTTTTTGCAGTGTTGCAAACTTTACATCAAATTACAGTCAGATTATTAAAAATATTACCCGGGAATACCCCGATGCAGAAGTGTATCTGCTTAATATGGTATACTATCTATATCAGTCGGAAGCCATTTGCAGTGTGATTGAATCAGTTGCCGATACATACGGTTGTACCTATGTGGATGTCCGCAATAATGCAGGTATCACCCCTTCAAACTATACAAATTATATGGCGGCAGATGAAACCGAAAAACTTCATCCTAATAGCGCAGGTATGGATTTGATTACCGACTGTGTCATTGAAGCTATGAGAAAGTAAAAAAATTCGTCTTGATACAAAAAAGTTCCTGTTCTTCGGAATGGGAGCTTTTTTGTTGTTCGTTATAGGTTGTTGTCGGGGGTTGTAGGATTTTGTGGGTTGACATTTCTTTTTGGAAATGGTATAATGAGTTTACCACACAAATCGAATAACCAAAAAGGGAAAGCTCTGTTTTTGTAGAGTTTATCTTTTGGTACACCTGTTAAGAATGTATTTGGTAAAAATGCATTCTCCACTTGACAGGTGTAAGGGTTTCCCTTTGCGTTAAGATTTGTGTGGTAACAATAGGAGGGTGCATTTTTCGGGTGTGTTCTCTTGTTGGAGCACACCTTTTTTATTTTCAAAAACACAAGGAGGAACTCACTGTGACAGACTACAAAACAATGTATTTTGAGCTTTTTAACAAAATCACAGATGTGATAGAAGAATTAAAGAGCGTTCAGCAGAGAACGGAAGAAATTTATATCGTTGGCGATTGTAAGGAAGATACATCGGCAGAATAAAAAGATTTGAGCAAAAGAAAATCCCCAAATCCAATTTGGATCTGGGGATTTTTTTGATGGTATGTTACAGATTGTTCAATAATTCTTTCATATTGGAGAGGGTAACGTCTCCGCCTTTGGCACTGCCAACTGCAAAGGTCACCATTCCTGCTGCTTTTCCTGCTTCGATACCTGCATCCGCATCTTCCACAATCGCGCAGTTTTCGTAGGGCATTCCTAAGAAGTCTGCCGCTTTTAAGAACACTTCGGGATCGGGTTTGGAATTAGAAATGTTGTTTCCGTCGGAAACTGCATCAAAGTAATCGGATAAGCCGATTTGTTTTAAGATGATGGGAGTGTTTTTGCTGGAAGAACCGATGGCAATTTTGATTCCTTTGGCTTTCAGCTCTTCTAAAGATTCCATCACGCCGGGGAGAATATCGTTGGGAGTCAGCGCCTGGATAAATTCCACATAGTAACCGTTTTTACGGGTAGCCAGCGCCACTTTTTCGTTTTCGGTATATTCTTTTTCGGCTCTTTCTAAAATAATGTTTAAGCTTTCCATACGGCTCACGCCTCTTAAGCGTTCGTTGATGGTGCGGTCAAAGTAAATACCTTCTTCGTCCGCCATCTTTTTCCAGCCTCTGTAGTGACAGTCATCGGTAGAAACGATAACGCCGTCCAAGTCGAAAATAACTGCTTTAATTTCTTTGGTAATTTTAGTATTCAATTTCTACGCCCTCCATAGTGATTTCGTAAGCTTTGTCAAAGATTTCAACGGTAACGGGAGCACCTTCCAGCACTTTGAAGGTGGCTTTTCCTTTTACCACTTCCACTTTTAATACGCTTCCGCGAACTAAAATGGTGAATGCGTAACGATCCCATTTTTTGGGAATGTTGGGTTTGAAGGATAACACATCGCCGTCACTTCTCATACCGCCGAAGCCGTAAATCATATTCATCCAAGCTGCAGACATAGAGGTAACGTGCAAGCCCTGGTGCGCGTTTCTGTTGTAGTCATCAATGTCCACACGGCTGCCGTATGCCATATATTCCTCTGCCATATCCAGATCGCCGATTTCTGCCGCCATAATGGAGTGGATTGCAGGGGAGAGAGAGCTTTCGTGAGAACATCTGTGTTCATAGAAATAGAAGTTTTCTCGCTTCTGTTCTAAAGTGAAGTCTTTGGAATAGAAGAACTGCATTAACACAACATCGGGCTGTTTTAACATATTCACACGGAAAATTCTGTCATACGCCCAGTATTTGTAAACAGGAACCTTATCGGGATCCATACCTTTTACGTCATACTCGGGGAAATCAAAGTAACCGTCGTGCTGTTCAAACAGTTTGGTTTCTTCATCGTAGTTGATACGCATTTTGTCTGCCATGTTCTGCCACTGTGCCAGTTCTTCGGCAGGAACATCGTAGCCGTATTTTTTCACCATTTCAATGGTGTAGAGGAAGTTTTTCTTCACCATAAAGTTGGTGTAGGTGTTGTTATGCACCATCATATGGAATTCGTCGGGACCCATTACACCCCACAGACCAAATTCACCGGTTTTCGGGCTCCAGTCACCACGGGATGCAAAATAACGGGAAGTTTCTACCAACAGCTCCAGACCGTAATCTTTTAAGAATTCAATGTCACCGGTGTTTCTCACATAATGCCATACACCGTATGCAATTGCCGCAGTAACGTGGATTTCCAAGTTACCGTGCTGCCAAACACCACAGCTTTCGGTACCGTCAATGGTAACCATGGGATAACAAGCACCCTTACAATCCTGTTCGATGGAACGTTCTTTTGCCTGAGGCAGGGTGTTGTAGCGATACATCAGAAGATTTTTTGCTGCTTTGGGGTTATTGAACATATAGAAGGGTAAGCAGTAGGTTTCGCTGTCCCAGAAAGTCCAACCGCTGTATTTTTCACCGGTTAACCCTTTTGCACCAACGTTTAATCTGCCGTCGTCACCGTGGTAGGTCTGATGCATATTGAAGATACAGAAACGGATACCCTGCTGGTTTTCGTCATCCCCGTCAATTTCCACGTCGGAATGTTTCCAAATTTCTTCCCAACGTGCCACGTGTTCTGCTCTGTATTCGTCGTAGGTTTTTGCTAAGTAGGAATCCGCTTTTGCTAAATCGATAGACAGGTTTTTGTCCCGTTCCACAAAGTTATATACCACTTTTTCAAATACTTTTTCGCCCTGTAAGGTGAAATCGTATTCCTGCATAATCATTTTATCTTGGGATACAACTTTGCCTGCACCCAAGTTGGTCTTCATTTTGGAATAAATTCTCTGACCG